>JANNEN010000299.1:0-9860 GCA_031378715.1 Emticicia sp. | reverse complement strand
ATTTTTTGTCAAAACAAGTCTAAAAAGCGGAATCTAATGAATTAAATGAGCATTTTTAGGCGATGGTTTGGCAAAAAAGATGCGAAAATTGTTACAAGTTATTTTTAACACGTTCCTAAACAAATCAAAAAAGATAAAATACCTTAAATGAATCATACACGCCGTTTGTCAAATTTGGCATTAACAATCTTAAAAGTTCTTTTCAATTTTCGCCAAATTTGTCAAGAGGTGATTGTATGATTCGTGTTTTTTTGTTACTTTTTTTCAAAAAAAAGTAAGGCGTAAAAATTAACATACGGTTCGTCCAGATTTTAAATCTGTTCGCAAATAATTGTCGATTTGTAATCGGCTCTACAAAGAACATTCAAACCTTATAAAATAAAATAATGGAACGTAGAAAATTTATTGAAAAAACCCTCACGGGCGTAGCTGCCGCAGCGTTTGGCTTTCCAACGATTGTACCCGCTTCGGTGTTTGGCAAAAATGCCCCCAGCAATAAAATCAACATCGGACAAATCGGCTGCGGACGCATCGGCCGTGACCACGATATGCCAGGCACGATGCAACACGACGTAGCCCGCATGATGGCCGTTTGTGATGTTGATGCAAATCGACTCAAAGACGGAAAATTATTTATCGAAAATTATTACAAGAAAAAAACGGGGCAAGATAATTACGTCGATGTGAAAATGTACGATAATTACCAAGAAATGCTCCAAAACAAAGATATTGATGCCGTCGTGATTAGCACGCCTGACTTTTGGCACGCCCAACCAGCCATCGAAGCGGCTTTGGCGGGCAAAGATATTTATCTACAAAAACCTACCTCGCTGACCATCGCCGAAGGTCGTCAGTTGAGTAATATTATCAAGAAAACGGGTAAAATCCTGCAAGTTGGCACGCAGCAACGTTCTTCGTTTCAGTTTAGAGTTGCCGCCGAATTAGTGCGAAACGGCCGCATCGGCAAACTTCATACCGTAAAAGTTGGTCTTCCAGGCGACCCATCTGGCCCATCTGCCCCAGCAATGCCCATTCCGAAAGGCTTTAATTATGATGCTTGGTTAGGCTCAACTCCCAATGTGCCATACACCGAAACGGGCGTTCACCCGCAAGTAGGCTACGGTCGCCCTGGCTGGTTGCGTGTCGAGCAGTTTGGGGCGGGCATGATTACGGGCTGGGGGCAGCACCACTTCGACTCGGCCGCTTGGGGAATGGACACCGAATATACGGGGCCAATTTCGGTGCAAGCCTTGGCCGAATTTCCGAAATCGGGTTTGTGGAATGTACACGGCGATTTTATGGTCAAAGCCGAGTACGCCAACGGAATCACGATGTACACGAGTGGAGGTTTTCCGAACGGGATTCGCTACGAAGGCTCGGAAGGTTGGATTTTCGTTTCCCGTGGTGATTATACCGCTTCGGCCAGCGACCCGATTTCAAAAGCCCGCAGCAGCAAAGCACTTGATGCCAGTGACCCAAAAATATTGGAATCTGTTATCGGCGAAAACGAAATTCATCTCTACAAAAGCACCGAACACCACGGCAACTGGTTGGATTGTATTCAGAGTCGAAAAGAACCGATTTCGCCCGCCGAAATGGGACACCGTGCGTGTAGCGTATGTTTGATTAGTCATATCGCCATGAAGTTACCCCGCAAATTGACGTGGAATCCGACCACCGAACGCTTTACCAAAGACGATGAAGCCAACGAAATGTTGGTTCGTTCGCAAAGAAAACCTTACGGAACGAATTATATTAAAATGTAATCGGGTTTGAAAACAGTTTAAAAATTAATCTTAGAGGATTTGGTGAAAATATAGTACCAAGCTATTTTCCTAAAATCATCAAAATAAATGAATTTGAACCCTCTCCTGTGGAGAGGACAGGGTGAGGTTAAATGTAGTTTAATTTTACTAATTCCTTAAATCAGTGAAAATATGAAGAGTAATAGACGTGATTTCTTGAAAAAATCGACCGCCGCCGCAGGAATGTTGGCAGTACCGAATTTTCAAAATAATGATTTCGGACATTTCAATACCGAAGTTGTAAAAGCTTCAAAATCAGTCAGTTATGATTCGCCAAGATTAAAGTTTTCCGTAATCGGGATGAATCATGGGCATATTTACGGGCAGGTAGAAGCCGTCAAAAAGGGTGGTGGGCAGTTGGTTTCGTATTTTGCAAAAGAAGCAGATTTACTTGCCGAGTTTGCCAAGCGTTACCCCGATGCAAAATTAGTGAAGGACGAACGGGAGATTTTAGAGGATAAATCAATTCAGCTTGTGTTGAGTTCGGCTATTGCCTCCGAGCGAGCAGGTTTGGGCATCAGAGTAATGAAATCGGGCAAAGATTTTATGTCCGATAAGCCAGGCATTACGACCCTTGCTCAACTTGCCGAAGTGAGGAAAGTCCAAAAAGCCACGGGGCGAATTTATTCAATCAGTTATAGTGAACGTTTCGAGAATCGGGCAACCGTCAAAGCGGGCGAACTCGTCAAGGCGGGGGCAATCGGCAACGTAATTCAGACAATCGGACTCGGGCCGCACCGAACGAACCTCAAAATTAGACCCGATTGGTTTTTTGACAAAGATTTGTTCGGCGGCATAATCACCGATATTGGTTCGCACCAGTTTGACCAATATTTGTATTTTACCGATACCACAAAGGCCGAAATCGTAGCTTCCCAAATCGGTAATTTGCACCACCCGCAATACCCAAAGTTTGAGGATTTTGGTGATGTAATGATGCGTGGAAACGGTGGCATGGGTTATATCCGAGTCGATTGGTTTACGCCCGATGGTTTGAAATCTTGGGGTGACGGTCGCCTAACGATTATCGGTACTGATGGTTTTATCGAAATTCGTAAGAATATTGACATCGGCGGGCGAGAAGGCGGAAATCACTTATTCATGACTGACAAAAAAGAAACCAAATACTTCGATTGTACTGCTCAAAACTTGCCCTACGGTACACTTTTGGTTGATGATGTACTGAACCGAACCGAAACAGCCATGAGCCAAGAACATTGTTTTTTAGCAACCGAATTAGCTCTGAAAGCCCAAAAAAATGCCCAAACAATAAGTTTAAATAAATAATGACGATTTATGAATAGTAAATAATAACATAACTCATTTATTATCTATAAATTGATTATTCAAATTTCGTCATTCGTAAGTCAAAGTGCGTAAATCGTACCCCGTAAATCGTAAATAAAAATGACTCATACCATGCGTTGGTTCGGGCCAAACGACCCAGTTTCGTTGATGGATATTCGGCAAGCGGGCTGCACGGGCGTAGTTTCGGCTTTGCACCAAATCCACGTGGGCGAAGTTTGGTCAGTTGCCGCAATTCAAGAACGAATAAATATCATTGAGCAAAATAATGACAAATATACGCCCCTGAAATGGTTAGTTGTTGAGAGTTTGCCCGTTCATGAAGATATAAAAAAAGGCTTATCAACTCGTGAAATATTTATTGAGAACTACAAAATTTCACTCCAAAACTTAGCAAGTTGCGGTATCAAAACGGTATGTTATAATTTTATGCCCGTGCTTGATTGGTCACGTACAAACCTCAACTACGAAATGCCCGATGGCTCAAAAGCCCTGCGGTTTGTTTGGGAAGACTTTGCGATTTTCGATTTATTCATACTCAAACGCCCCAATAGTGAAAAAGATTATACTTTTGAAGTGCGAACATCAGCCAAGCGAAAGTATGATTTAATGAGTTCGGACGAAATCGAAACGCTTAAAAATACCGCCCTTCTCGGACTTCCAGGCTCAAATGAAGCCTTCGATTTAACAACTTTTCAAGGGCTTTTGGATAATTATGCCCAAATCGGTGATGCCTCATTGCGGGCAAATCTTTACTATTTTATTCAAGAAGTAGCCCCATTTGCCCAGAAAATTGGCATAAATCTCTGTATTCACCCCGACGACCCGCCTCAGCCGTTGCTCGGTTTGCCACGAGTAGTAAGTACCGAAAACGATTTGGCTCAACTCATGAACGCCTGCGATATTACAGCAAACGGCATTACGTTTTGTACGGGTTCGTTGGGCGTTCGGGTCGATAATGATTTGCCAAAAATATTCAAACGCTTTGCCGACCGTGTTCATTTTTTGCATTTACGAACAACTAAACGTGAATCGAATCCTTTAAATTTTCACGAGGCGGCTCATCTTACGGGCGATGTTGATATGTATGAAGTCGTAAAAGCGATTGTTGAAGAGCAAAACCGCAGGAAAAAAGCTGGTATGGGTGAAACGTCAATCCCGATGCGACCCGACCACGGACACCAAATGTTGGACGATTTGCAGAAACGGGCGGCGAACCGCAAAACCTACCCAGGCTATTCAGCCATCGGACGCTTAAAGGGTTTGGCCGAATTGCGGGGTTTACAAATGGCGATTGAACGAAATTCTCAAGAAAAATGAACCAACGAATTGCCCATTTTGCCTTGGTTGTAGCAGATTATGACGATGCAATAGATTTTTATGTAAACAAACTCAACTTTGATTTAATCGAAGATACGGTTTTGAGCGAAACCAAACGCTGGGTGTTAGTAGCTCCCAAAGGCTCATCAGAAACCGCAATTCTATTAGCAAAAGCAGCTAACAATGAGCAGCGAAGCCGAGTCGGAAGTCAAACGGGTGGACGAGTTTTTATGTTCTTATATACCGATGATTTTTTGCGAGATTATAAAAATATGCTTGAAAAAGGCGTTAAGTTTGTGCGTGAACCAGTACAAGAAATATATGGAACAGTTGCCGTTTTTGAAGATTTATACGGCAATCTGTGGGATTTATTAGAACCAAAAAAATAAGAAATTATACCCTCAAAATGACCGAAAGAGCAATTTTTACCGAACAAAGCAAGCATATTTCACATATATCAGCTTTTTCACTCAACGAAAAACTTTGTTTAATCACGGGCGGCGGCAGCGGCATTGGCTTCGATATTGCCAAATGTATGGTCTTTTCGGGGGCAAAAGTAATCATTACGGGCAGAAGAGAAGGGCCGCTCAAAGAAGCCATTGCCGAACTTGGCAAAAATGCCGATTATTTCGTGAATGATGTTACCGATTTGGCTTCGCTCGAAAACTTAGTTAATGACATAGAAACGCTTCACGGGCCGATTGATATTTTGGTTAATAATGCGGGTGTAAACATGAAAAAACCTGCTTTGGAGGTAACAGACGAAGATTTTAACCGAATCGTTCAAACAAATCTTAATGCTGTTTTTGCCTTAACCCGCACCTGTGCCGCCCGAATGATTGCCCGAAAAAGCGGAACAATTTTGATGATTTCGTCGATGGCGGCCTACTACGGTATTGACCGTGTGGTGGCTTATGCGGCCTCAAAATCGGGACTCGAAGGCATGGTTAAAGTGCTGGCTTCGGAGTTTTCGCCCCATAATGTGCGGGTCAATGCCATTGCACCAGGTTTTATCGAAACCAACATGATGCAAACCGCTATGGGCAGCGACCCCGACCGCATGAACCGTGCATTGAACCGAACTCCGATTGGCAAATTTGGCAAGCCCTCCGACATTGGTTGGGCGGCAGTTTTTTTGGCCTCCGATGCCGCCCGATACATTACGGGTGTATCACTCCCCGTCGATGGTGGAAATTCGATTGGATTTTGAGAATGAGTTAATAGTTTTTAGAAATTTGTTGTAATTTGTTGCACATTGTTTTTCTTTTGATAAAAAATCTTCTCTTTATGAAACTTTCTATCTTTATTGTCCTTGTTTTTGCTTGCTTTTCGTGTAGCCAAAAAAAGGATTCAAATACTTACTATCAAGAACAACACCGCCCGCAGTTTCATTTTTCGCCCGAAAAAGGCTGGATGAACGACCCCAACGGACTCGTTTACTACGAGGGCGAGTATCATTTATTTTACCAACATTATCCTGATAGTACGGTTTGGGGGCCGATGCACTGGGGACACGCCGTGAGCGAAGATTTGATTTCGTGGAAGCATTTACCGATTGCACTTTTCCCAGATTCGCTCGGGTATATTTTCTCGGGAAGTATTGTTGTTGATGCTAATAATACCACTGGTTTTCAAACTGGAAGCGAGAAGCCTTTGGTTGCTATTTTTACCTACCACGATATGCTCAAAGAAAAAGCAGGGCGAACCGACCGAGAGTCACAAGGTATTGCGTATAGCTTAGATAAGGGTCGAACTTGGATAAAATATGCTCAAAATCCCGTACTGCCAAATAAAGGCGATGCCGATTTTCGTGACCCGAAAGTATTTTGGCACGAAGCTACCAAACGTTGGGTTATGCCGCTCGCCGTTGGTAAGAAATTAGAGATTTTTGTTTCTGAAAACTTGAAAAATTGGCAAAAAACGGGCGAATTTGGCATAAATGAAAGTATTAATGACGGAGTTTGGGAATGTCCTGATTTGATTTCTTTTACAACAAAAAATGGCATCGAAAAGTGGATTTTGATTCAAAATATTGGTCGGGGAGCTGTAAACGGCGGTTCGGGAACGCAGTATTTTGTGGGCAATTTTGATGGAAAAACTTTCACGAATGATAACCCTCCCGAAACCAAACTTTGGCTTGATTACGGTGCGGATAATTACGCTGGTGTGACGTGGTATAATGCCCCAAACAACGAAAAAATATTGATTGGCTGGATGTCAAACTGGGACGATTATGCTACGAAAGTACCCACTTCCACTTGGCGTAGTGCTATGACGATTCCAAGAAAATTGTCTTTGATAGAAACCGAATCGGGCTACCGTTTAGCCCAAATGCCCGTTGAAAATTCTGAAAAACTGCGAGGAAATAAAATTGAGATTCCAGCCCAAACTTTCAAAGAAAATGTAGTAATTGAAGAAAAATCGGTATTGAAAGAATTGAATTTAGCTTTCGATTTATCAAAAACAACAGCGTCAGAATTTGGATTCGAGATTTCAAATTCAAAAAACGAAAAAGTCATTTTTGGTTATGATAAAACAACCAAACAAGTTTTTATTGACCGAACGAATGCGGGTAAGTCTGATTTTTCTACAAAATTTGCTAAGAAACATTATGCCCCAATGACTGATGGTAAAGAGTTGATAATCAAGGCATTAATTGATAATTCTTCGATTGAAGTTTTTGTAAATGGCGGAAAAATCACCCTAACAGATTTGTTTTTTCCGAATGAAGATTATACAAATCTAAGGCTTTACAGTAAAAATGGAAATACGAAGTTGCTAAGTGGCTCGGTTTCTCCACTAAAAAGCATTTGGAAAAAGTAAACATCATACATACTGGTAAGCCCACCAAATCAACCCGATTTGCATGGGTAGCCTAATCCAGAGAATCCATTGCGGTATTTTCTTAAACTTTTCGGAGGTAAGCATATAAATATTGGCAGGAAAAACTGCAACAAACAATCCAATCGCTCCCCAAGCGGCATAACTTCTTGAAAAATCAAAAAGTAATCCCAGCCCAATGATTATTTCGGCAACGCCGCTCACAATCACCATCGTTTCGTGGTACGGAATGTAAGGCGGCATTGCTTTTAAAAAGAATTTTTTATCAGTAAAGTGTTTGACTCCTGCATAAATTAGAAAACCTGATAAGAGATAAAGGAAAATTGATAGCATGGTTTTGGTTATTTGTAGTATTCAACCTTCGCTCCGAACAAAAAAGTTTGACGTTTTGCGTTAATAATTGAGAATGGTTTCCATAGATTATTCCATCTTGTTGTACATACAAGCCCTTTGTCAGTGTTGATACTGGCATACATTGGTGTAATTCTTTCGCTAAAGTTTAGCTTTGGATCTACATTCTTTTTTGCCTTACCACTACCAATCTGAAAATCTTTGATTGGTATAAAAACATCGTTTTTATCAGTGTACCCAATACTTTCAATGCCAATCCAAAAGCCATTTTTTGGTACTTTTATGCCAAATTTTTTTATATCAAAATCAATTTTCTTTGTATTGACGGGTACTTTTAGTATCACATTTTCAATCAAAATATCATCATCAGGTAAGTTATCTTTGTTTTGATAGAGCCTTAATCGTACATTAAAAGCACTTACTAAGTCATTTTCTATGGGTTTCATTCGACAATAAATGTTTGTCAAGAACATTTCTTTTTCTTCATCATTGCGTACGAAAGTAGCCATTCGAGTATTGGAATTTAAGGTAAGCCCATTGGTGAAAAATGGCTTTTTTGTATAACCAATTTCTTTTGATAAAACCTTTCCCTTGCGTCCTTTCACGGCGACACTCGCCAAGTTTATTGGCAAAACCTCCAACATGAAATCTTTGGTTGTTAGAAAGTTTTCATATAAAAAACTCATTTTTTTATAACCAAAAGCCGAAATACTAACGGAATCAGGTTTTTTAGCGGGTTCGGGTAAACAAAACTCGCCCTTTTCATTAGCAATAGTTCCAGCCGAATTATTTGAAAAATAAATATTTGCGTACGAAATTGGTAATTTAGCCTGCTTTTCAGTCACAACTCCACATTTTTCTTTTTGTCCGTAACAAAATGTAAAAGGGGTTAAGAAAATCAAAAATATTTTTTTCATAATTCAAATTTTGTTTTTTGAAAAACTAACTACCTCCGCCCAAAAATATCCGATAAATCAAGTCCGCCCCTTTGTTTATTATATTTTTGTTCTTGTCTGTATTCTCCTATTAAGTGGTTTACCTGAAAAGTATCCAAATATAACGGAAGCTGATCTTGGGCTTTTTTGACGGTTTTCTTTAATTGGGTTATTTCTTTTTTAAATTTTTTATCTAAGCTCAAGTAGCCATCTGACCCAAAACGGTCATAAAGCGATGGGCCAAACATAGATGTTCTACCAAACGAAGTAAGGGCTTCCAGTTCGTCTTGCAGTTCGGTTATTTGTTGTTTTAGTAGCTTTACGTAGTGTTTTAGTTGCTCATCGCTTGAATGTTCAAAATCAGTACCGAGTAGTTCTAATCGCAAACGGAGCAGTTCAAAAAGGTCATCTTTTTCATTGGCTTCCGTTATTCGTTGCATCAGTAACGTTTTTCTTTCTTTTTCGAGGTCATCTTTTTCTCGATCGGGGTGAAACGCCTTCACGAGTTCCATATAAATCTGTCGACTGGTTTTGTTGAGGTTTTTTTCCTCCAAGCGTTGCTTTTCTTCACGCTCAATTTGCTTGGGTGTTTTTTTTCGGTTGGCGTGTTCGTATTCGGCTTGCTCTTGTTGGGCGGCCATTTTCTCCTCCATGTAGGCGGCCATTTTCTCGGGCGTACTGACATCGGCATCTTCCTCAAAATCAACACCAAACATCGAACCCATAGCATTTTTCATCATTTCGGAGGCAAGGTCATCATTTTCTTTACTGGCTTCTTCAAAATTTATCCCGTTGTTGTGGCGGGTGAAAACCTCGTCTAATTCTTCCTTCCCAAACTGACTCATCAAGCCCAAAGCTCGTTCTTGAATCATCTCTGAGAGGGTCTGGTTATCTTTTTTCTTGAAACGATTTTCGACATAAATCTGGTCTAAATACTTTACTTCCTGCACCTGCACATCAATTAGTTTATGCTCTAATGGAATAATATCAGATGAAATTCTTACCTTAATTGTGTCAATTTCGGTAGTAATTTTTTGTTGCTGATTTTTGAGAGCATTAATTTTCTGAATGCTCGTATTGAACTGTTTTTGAAGTTTTGATAATATTGCCGAATTTTCGGTCTTTATTAAAATAAGAGAGGACATCGAATTGAAAAATGGTTTTGTGAAAAAAGTATAATCCGTTAATTTTGTAAAAAACTAAGGAATGAGTTAAAAATAAGTTATGACAGAATTTTTATTAGATTTTTTGTCAAAATTTTATCAAAAAAGCGGAATTTAATGAATTAAATGAGCATTTTTGG
>JANNEN010000296.1:0-3780 GCA_031378715.1 Emticicia sp. | reverse complement strand
GGCTTCTTTTTCAAAATCTCGTTTTTCTTCAAATTTCTCTCGCTGACGGGCATAATACTCCCATTTTTCGGAGCCGTTTCCCGTTGATTTTAATGATGTCCAGAAGTTTTTTGGCGAAAACTTTATCAATAAATCATCGTTTGGCTCAATAATCCAATAATGAAAGCCCTGGTCAGCATAATAAAAATCAATGTAGGCGATGTGTACGAGATTGGTAGTGAAACTAAACTGATTTTTGTCGTCGAGTTTTATTTCGTATTCTTCTTCGTCACCTACCCAGTCACGGTAAAGGGTAATCAGCACTTTTCGTTCGGTCGGATTTTGGATTTCACCCGAAAATTTGAATGAATTTTGAGCAAAAACAACATTTGAAGCAAAAAATATGAATGTAAATAGGCGAATCATGGGCGTATCTTTTAGGAGTCCGAAAGTTCACTTTCGTAATAATGTTTTTTGAAAACGAAAATTGCTACCGAAAAATTGACTGCGGCCATCAAAATTACTGGAATTTGGAACATTATCAACAGTAAAAACATAATTCCAGTAAAAAATGCACCTTTCAGGAAATTATCTTTTGAAATACTGCTGATAAATTGAATATGATGAAGTAGAAATATCATCGACAGAATAAAAATAAGCAAAGCCAAGGCAAAAATAAAACTCACGGCAAGGGGCAGATTTCTAACCAAAACAATACTTTCGGGGAGTAAAAGTATAGAATATGCCAGTAAATAACATAAAATCCGTCGCATGGAGCTGATCGGAAGGTTGCGATTAAAGGATAAATATTGAAGCTCGAAATTGAAATATTGCAGACAAAAAACACTGTGACCAGCCGCTACGAATAGTCCGCTGAGGGCTAATAGTCGCTCATCATAGGCATCGGTTGGGTAAAGATTACAGATACCGATTAGTACAAAGCAACCGAAAAACTTCGTTGATAACAACAGCACGGGCTGCTTGGCAAATAGGAAGCGAATGAAAAAAAGGTAATCAGGGGTGCGAAATTTTGCGAGTAAACTTTGCATTGGTTTTACTGTAATACTTACGGTATTTGGTCGGTTGATGCGGTACTCATAGATGAGTATTCCTGTTAAAATCAAGATAAAATTGCAGATAATGATTGCCGAGCTTTCGAGGTATGCTTGCTCTTCGATGCCGATTTTTATCATCCAAAGTGAATATAGTAAGGTCAGTTGTAGCAACGAAAACTGCATCAGGCCAAAAGCCAGAAAGCGTTTGATGGGCGAAAATAACCTGATATTGTACAGAAATTCGTTGGGTTTTGATTTGAACATTCGGAGGCTGAAAAGTATCACTTTGAGGGCGTGCATTGCCCAAATCAGAAAGATTAGTGCCAAGAGCGAAGGTGATTTTAATGCCAGTTTGATGAGGGTGATGTGTTCGCTCGAACGCAAAAAACCGAACGTAAAGAGCATGACTGCAAAAATAAAAACAGCATTTTGGCGGTAATATTCCTTGACAATCGTCAGATTCAAGATACGGAATGCCGCCCGTTTGAAAACACTTCTCATCGTTGCGTAATTGACTGATTATCAACTAAATATATATTTTTTATAACAAGTTTTTCGAGCCTAAAATCTTGGTGTGATGATAATAAAAAGCTAACGCCTCGCCTCTCCGAATACTCTTTTATTAATTCATAAACGATTTGTGCCGAGCGTTCGTCAATCGTAATCAATGGCTCATCGAGCATGATGAGGCTTGGCGTTCCGAGAAATGCCGAAAGCAACGAAATTTTTTTCAACATACCGCTCGAATACGTACCGATTGAGCTTTGCCAATAAGCATCAACGCCGAGTGTTTCTGCTAAAAATCTGCGTTGCTCATTGCTTGCTTTTTTTGCATCTGCAATAAAGGTGATGAGGTCGTAGCCCGTCAGATAATCGGGGTAAAGCGGATCGGCTTCGCTCATATTTATGGACATTCGATAGGCCACTGCGTCACGGCGAATATCAAGATTTTGCCACGAAATTTCGCCCACAAATGGTATGATTCCTGCCACTGAGCGAAAGAAAGTTGATTTCCCAGAGCCATTAACGCCCTTAAACCAATGGATTCCCGCAGGAATTTCCAACGCATCGACGGCAATAACTTGATGGTTATTGTAACTTTTTGAGAAATGTTTGACTTTCAGCATCGAATTTGCTTATTTTTGGAGGTAGGCATTATTTCATCAACTATTTTCTATCGGCAATTTTCAGCATTGCGGGCGTAGGAATTAGATAATTTGATGTTCCCCAGAAACGCTCCTCGTATTTTCCTCCTTTCGGAAATATTTCGGTAGTAAGCAATTCTTCACCCAACTGAATCGCCGAGCGATTACCTAACCTTAGGCTTTCATTGGCCATAAATTGGAGCGTCATCGTGGCATCAGCCGTGAATTTCTTTTCGAGTTTATCCTCAAACCTTGCGTCAAATATCAGTTTAGAATCTTGTAATTGCCACAGGCCGCTCATTGGCATATATTGGTTGTAGCCCCTCACCCGCTTGCCTTCTATTTTGGTATTGTCTGTGATGTTGCCTTTTATTACATCTTTTGTGCCTTCGGGGGTCATTTCATATTCGATTCTGATGATTGCCTGCGAGTTTTGGGTGAGATAAATCCTGCCGCTACGGCCCGCTTTTAATCTTTTGTTTACGGGCTTAAAACTAATCGAATACACGAGGCTATCACCGAAGTAAGTCATCAGTGAATCAATCTTGAAATCATAGTCGTTGATGCTACCACGGTCTAAGTAGTCAGGCACGCTGGTTTCGAGTGAGCGGGTCATGATAGCCGCACCATTACCAAACCCCCAGCCGTTTAGCTTGGCCAACTGACCAGACCACTCGTATTTTCGGGCTTTGAGGAGTTTCATTTTTTCTGGTTCGATGTCAATATTTTTTTGTTTATGGGTTCGTTCAATGCGTATAATACCCTCTTTTATTTTTACAAAACCGAGTTTGTTCATTTCGATGGTTTCTAAATAATACCCCGTTTGATAATTGCCGTAAGTAGGAAATGTTTGCTTGATAGCTGCTAATGCGTTCTTGATAATGGTTTTTGGCTCGCCACCTTGCACCGAAGCGAGGGTTTCGGCGGGTTCGAGTTCGATGATACTCGTTGAGTCGAAACTTGATGCCTTTCCCACAAAACTTTTATAGCCAAGCGTTGATACTACCACCACAGAGTCGAGATCAATCTTTGGAAAAGAAAACCTAAATTCACCCAAGGTATTAGCTACGCTCGAAAATCCTTTACTCGGAATACTCAAATAGGCATTTGGTATTTCTTTTTGGGTAGTTTTATCAATTATTTTTCCCGAAATAGAAGCGTATCCTTGGGCAAAAGTATGAATCGGAAAAGACAGTAACACAAGTAAATAAATAAATTTCATGTTATTTGTAATAAATTCTTAGTAATTAACGTCTAATTACAAAAATATGCTAAAAATTATGGCATCTTTTTTTAGAGTTTACCTACATTTGGTAAATTTATGCGGCATTAAAGCTGCTGACCTAAATATTATTTAACAAAACCAAACTAATCAAACAAAATGAAAAACTTATTTTCCCTATTATTCATGTGCTTTTTGAGTTTAACAGTAATCAATTCATCAGCACAAGATGACAAAAAAGGCTCAAAAGGCAAAGCAAAGGCTGACAAAAAAGAAAAGGCTGCTGACAAAAAAGAAAAGGCTGCTGACAAAAAAGAAAAGGCTGCTGACAAAAAAGAAAAGGCCGCTGACAAAAAAGAAAAGGCCGCTGACAAAAAAG
>JANNEN010000467.1:0-9197 GCA_031378715.1 Emticicia sp. | reverse complement strand
AACTTGGTTGCCATCGGCACCTCAAATGGCTCGTGGCTACTTAGCGTAAGCATTGCCGAGAAAAACGGTTGATTAACTTTGGCGTGGTCTTTCAAGAATCGCTCATATACTACCCCATCGTGGGCACCCCATTTTGAGTTCCAATCTTTCTTGTCGAAGTCTTGTTTGCTTACAATTCTTTGAAAATCAGCTTCATACAAATACGATTTTATGTTGGCAAAGTCCGTTTCGCCACCGTAATAAAATGCCGTCGAGTAGCCATTTTCGCCAAAATCTTTGCTTAAAACGGGCAGTTTACTTGATTTATTTGGTTCAGTAATTATCGAAGCTGTCGGTTGGGCAGGATATCCGCTTAGTACAGCGGGTAAGCCTTTATCGGTACGGTCGCCCGAGGCATAAATATTCGAGAAATAAATTCCTTCGGTTTTTAGGGCATTAAATTGAGGCGTTACGCTCAATAAACCCTCACCTCGTTCGGTGGCTTTTTTTGTAAAACTTTCCCAAATGATGAAAATAATATTTGGCTTTTTTATGTCTTTTTTAAGCACAAATTCGGTGGTATTTGAATTGACATAAAGTTCTTTGATTGCTTGCGTTAGGGGTTCTTTGGGCAGGTACGTAAACGGATTGACCTTATCATAAGTGCCGTTTACGATTGAACTCAGGAAGTTCCAAGTAGCATTGACGGCCGAGATATTAGCAAAATTATTAGTCGAAAAATAAACTGTACTTTGGTTCATCGGCGAAATACCCAAACTTCCACGAATTGGCAAAATCAGCGAACCCAAACATACTACCGCCACGGGAATAAATGGAAGATTTTCGATGTGATTCCAGTTATCAATATTACGGGTTATGATTCTGTAAACTATATAAGACGCAATAATGAGTAAAATAATGAAACTGATAAACAACTGGAATAGTGGTGATGAACTGACCGACGCCCAAGCCTCACGGGGAGATTTGAGGTAATGTAGTGGCGTAGCATCAATGCGGTAGCCCCAGGTGTTATATACTTGTAAATCAATGACAACAAGTAACGTAATAAAGAAAACAGCTATAAAAGTATAAGAAAAAATCCAGTTTTCGAGGCGACTTTTTTTGATAAAATTAGATATTATCACCAAAACGAAAGGAATGATTGACAAGTAGCCCGACATTGAAAAATCCATTCGGATTCCGTTATAAAATATTCCCCAAACGGTTTCGAGGGTCAGTAATTTCGTATCTTCGATGTGATAACTCAAAAAAATCACTCTCGCAGAAAGGAAATAAATTACCCAAAAGCAAAAATATATTAGTAGAAATTGTAGGCGTTCTTTCATTTATTTGGTTTGATTTGCTTAATTTAGCTCAAATATAAGCTAAGAAATGTGACTTGAAAATCTCTAAACTAATTAATTTTCATAAAATGCTTATTATCAGTGTTTTATGAAAATCGTTTTAACATTTTTAGCAAAAAAAATTTCGACCTTCATCAAAAAATAATATTATTCGTAAACCAACAATATAATGGCAAGACTAAGATTCAAAGCAGTAGAAGAAGCACAAAATCGAATTGCAACCAAAGTAGAAATTCCAACGGGAAAAGTTACTGATTTTTATGGCTCAAATATTTTTAATGACGAAGTAATGCGAACGATGCTTTCGCCCGAGGCTTATATGAAGGTTACGGTGGCGATAAAAAGTGGCGATAAAATTGACCGTGAAATAGCCGACGAAGTAGCCGCCGCCATGAAATCTTGGGCGGTATCAAAGGGGGCAACGCACTTTACGCACTGGTTTCAGCCACTTACGGGCGGATCGGCCGAAAAACACGATGCTTTCTTTGATATAAATGCTGATGGAAAAGCCGTTGAAAAATTTAAAGGTAGTGCCTTGACTCAACAAGAACCCGATGCTTCTTCGTTTCCAAATGGGGGGATTCGGGCTACATTCGAGGCCCGTGGCTACACCGCTTGGGATCCGTCTTCGCCCGCATTTATTATGTATAACGAGGCAGGAACTGGTACACTGTGTGTTCCGTCGATTTTTGTTTCTTACACAGGGGAGCTTTTAGACTCAAAATCACCGCTACTGAAATCGCTTCACGCACTCGATAAAGCTGCCACTGACGTAGCTATTATTTTCGATCGACACGTGGAAAAAGTTTCGGCCACGTTGGGTGCTGAACAAGAGTACTTTTTGGTTGATAAATCGCTTTTTAATGCTCGACCAGATTTGATGATGTCGGGACGAACGGTTTTTGGACATCCGCCCGCCAAAGGTCAGCAACTCGACGACCATTATTTTGGGTCAATTCCTCCCCGTGTAAATGCTTTTATGGTTGATTTTGAATTTGAGGCTTTAAAATTAGGTATCCCTGTTCGTACCCGTCACAATGAAGTTGCCCCCGCTCAGTTTGAAGTTGCACCTACATTTGAGGAAGTGAATTTAGCTTGTGATCACAATATTTTGTTAATGGATTTGATGAGAAAAATTGCTCGAAAGCACAATTTTGAAGTACTTTTTCATGAAAAACCATTTGCAGGCATTAACGGAAGTGGCAAGCATAACAACTGGTCGTTGAGTACCGATACGGGCGTAAATCTGTTAAGCCCCAGTACAAAGCCTAAAGAAAGTTTGCGTTTTGTGACATTTTTAGTGAACGTCATAAAGGCTGTTCATGACAATGCAGACTTATTAAGGGCAAGCATTGCCTCAGCGGGCAACGAACACCGATTGGGGGCAAACGAAGCACCACCCGCCATAATTTCGATATTTTTGGGGACGCAAATGACCAAGGTACTTAACGACATCGAAAACAAAGAAATTGTATCAATCGAAAAAGGAGAAAATGCCTATATAAAGTTGGGGTTAAACCGTATTCCGTCAATTTTACTTGACAATACCGACCGAAATCGTACTTCACCTTTTGCCTTTACAGGTAATAAATTTGAATACCGTGCCGTGGGTGGATCAGCCAATTCAGCACAACCAATGATGATTTTGAATACAATCGTAGCTAATCAGTTACTCAAATTTAGGATAGATTATGATACTGAGATGACCGACCACGAAGGAAAAAAAGAAGAGGTCATCGTGAAGATTTTGAAAGGGTATATCAAAGAAAGTAAAAAAATATTATTTGAAGGAAATGGCTATGGCGATGCTTGGAAGGCTGAAGCCGCCGAGCGTGGGCTATCGAATATTGGTAGTACGCCCGAGGCATTGAAAGCGTATTTGAGAAAAGATTTCATTGAGATTTTTGAGCGTATGGGCGTATTATCGGAACGAGAATTTCATGCCCGATATGATATTGAATTAGAAAATTATATCAAGAAAATTCAGATAGAATCTCGCTTAATTGGAGATTTAGCTATGAATCACGTAGTTTCAACGGCCATAAAATACCAAACCCGATTGGTACAAACAGCCAAAGCTCTGCGAGATATGGAATTAGAAGCTGAAGCCCAGCCCGTAATTCAGATTATCAAAGAGATATCGGAGCGAGTGACCGCAATTTCAACCCAAGTCAATGACATGACCGATGCCCGCAAACATGCTAATAACATTGATAATATTGAAGAGCAGGCAAAACTTTATGGAAATGAAATCAAAGATTATTTTGATAAAATACGCTATCAGGTTGATAAATTAGAGATTTTGATTGATGACGAAGACTGGCCATTGGTTAAATACCGTGAGTTGTTGTATATCCGTTAATAACCTTTGAAAAGGGTAAATTTTATATTTTCACAAAAGTGTTAAATTTGCAAAAAAAAATTAATATGACAGCATATGAATTTGTAGTAAGTAGTTGAATAGAAATAATCGACATTTTAAATTTAGTTAACTTGCTTATTATAAGCATTCTACGTCATTAAATATTCAACATTTATCATTAAACATTACTTAATAGCCCGTAAGTAGTAAGGCTGAATAATAACCCTTCAACAGAAGAACACTTTTTATGATTATGAAAAGAATTTAAAGGTATAGGTGTACACCATAATTAACTACTTGTGGTACTCATTCAAAAAATCACCTTTGGGCATAAACTCCAAATCTTCAACCGATTGATTGAAGAAATATACCCAAGCCGTGTATTCGTTGGGGTCGTTTTTTAGGAAGACTTGGGCTTGTTTGCGGACGTACTCCGAGTGGGCAGCATCAACGGGATTGTATTCTTCGTAGTGGTCCAAAAAGCTAAATAACTTGTCGGGTTCTTTTAGTCGGTAAAGTTCGCCTCTGACGTAATAATGTTCGCCAATTTGGCAGGGAATAATACCAGGGTAATAATCGACCATGTACATCTTGCCCTCCATTTTGGCCTTGCCAATGTACTCGGCGTGCTTACTGACCCATTGATGGGATTCTTTATCACCGTACTCACTTAGCAGCGTTCCGTACACAAAAAGATACTCAATCTCGTTCATTTCCATACCTTGAAATATTCCGAATATTTCCTACAAATAATGTTTGCAATAGTGCCTTCGATTGGTCATCGCCCAAATCTGAGGCAATTTTAAGACTTTTTTCGGCACTTTCAAAATCCCCACCCCGAAATTCTAATTCTCCTATAAATCTTATCACATCGGGATTTTTGCTAAGGTACATTCTTGACGCTCTTTTCAACTCAAAAAGGGTCATTTTATAGTCTTCAAGCATATAATAGCAATTCGCTTTCTGCAAATACGCCTCAGCGATAGAATTATCAATACGAAGTGTCTTTTCAAAATCAAGGAGTGCAGCTTCCCAGTTTTCAAAATAATAATGACATTTGGCTCGGTAAAAATATGCCGTTGCTGATTTTGGGTAATCTTTCACGATTGCCTCAAAATAACGAAAGGATTTGACACATTCCTCAGCATTGAAAAGTTCAATTCCTTCCCGAAACAAGACCTCATCTCGCTCTTGGTGCGAGATGTCATTCCCCAATCTAACTCTTAGATAGATGTAGGTCAGAAACGGTATGCCGATGAGGATTGCCTCCATGGTATTAAAGATTTTTTAATTCTTCTTTGATTTTTTTCGTCAAATTGTTCGCCACAATATCGTAGGATTCATCAATCCATTCACGTAAAATTGCATCTTTAGCTCCGCCATTAATCAAAACGGTGTTCCAATGAACTTTACTCATGTGGTATCCCGCTACCACAGAGTCATATTCGGCTCGGAGTTCTTGGTTTTTCTCGGGGGTATTTTTCAAATTAATACTCACAAAGTCAAAGCCCGTCAAAGCAAAAATCTTGCCCATGACCTTGTACACAAGCGTATCGGGGTCAAAAGGGAGCTCTTCGGTTACGCCTTTTTTTGCCAAGCAGTATTCTCTGAAAGTTTCTAAATCCATTGCTTATTTACCTTGTAGCACATCGTGTAACCATGATAATGACACAAAACAAAAACATCACGATTGATATTTTGTTGATTCCGTGCATCATTTTTAAGTTGAAATTATGCGGATATTTCCCTTCGGTATCTTTCTTGAAGATTCGAAAGAAATAACTAAATACAGGGCCAATTGAAAAGAACTCTTTTAGTTTACTTAACATCATATTTTTATTTAAAGTATCTATCTCTATTTATTGAACCACTAAGGGACTAAGATTCACTAAGCATTTTTAGTTCTAAATTTCCACAATATCCTGCTCAAACCAACGACCATCTTCTTTGATGAGTTCAACCAATTCATTAACGGCATTATCGGCATGAACCGACTTTTTCATAACCATTTGCCCACGATACAAAGCGATTTTATCTTTTCCAATACCCACATATCCGTAGTCAGCATCGGCCATTTCGCCTGGGCCGTTTACGATGCAACCCATAATCCCGATTTTAACGCCTTTCAAATGGTCCGTACGCTTGCGAATCATGGCCGTAGTTTCTTGCAAATCAAAAAGCGTACGTCCACACGATGGGCAACTAATATACTCGGCTTTGCTCATGCGGGTACGAGCAGCTTGTAAAACTCCAAAAGCGGTATTATTATAAGTTTTGAGTCTTTCGAGCGATTCAGGTTTTGAAGTTAAATCAGGTAAATCAAACAAAATTCCATCGCCAAATCCTTCTATTAGCACTCCGCCAAAATCGGTTGCACTGTACAACTGGAAATCACTATCGGACAAATTTTCGTATTTTTTTCTTAAAACGGCTGGATTTTTAATTTTATGCGTCAATAAACTAAAATACAAACTTCGTAATTCAATCATTGGTACATTGCTCGTGGCTTCGGCAACCAATACTACGTTTGTGTAATCTTTGAGGTATTCAACAAAAACTGGTGTCAAATCATCAATCATAATAGTTAAGAAATTGATTGTTTGATGTAATTGTTTCGCAGGATTGAAAAATTCTTCTACCGAAAACAATGGAAAGGCATTAATTTTATCTGTTAGCAATAGCCAAGTTTCATAATTCAAAATTTCTTTCAAGCCATTGGGCAGCATAAACGGATTTGGCGTATTGCCAGAAAAAATATAATCGGCTCCCAAATCGTTCATTCGCCACTTGTCGGGCAAGGGCAAATAGAAATAACCAATTGGCTTCAAGTCTTCATAATCTGTCACCTCAATTTGTGAATAATCGGCAATTACTCGTGGCACGTTTATTCCGCCAAAATTACCCACTTCAAAGGTTTCACGTCTTGTATATTGATAAGGATTTGTTTGAATGCTGAATGCTGAATGTTGAATCTTGTGTTTTGTACTACTCAACTTAGAATCGTAGGACGAACGGTTCAGAAGTCTTAATTCAGAACTCTTGTAAATTAACGATTTGGCAACGGGAGCTTCAAATTCTGGGTCTTCCGTCAGGCTCACTCGCACGGTATCGCCGAGGCCATCTTCGAGGAGCGTTCCGATGCCCATTGCCGATTTTATTCGTCCATCTTCGCCCTCGCCCGCTTCGGTTACGCCCAAATGTAGCGGATACGGTTTTAGTTTTTCTTCGTCGAGCCGCTGCACCAACAAGCGGTAGGCTTGCACCATCACCTGCGGATTTGAGGATTTCATGGAAATAACAACGTTGAAATAGTTTTCGTCTTCACAAATTCGCAAAAACTCCAAGGCCGACTCCACCATGCCGAGGGGCGTATCACCGTAGCGGCTCAAAATTCGGTCAGAAAGCGAGCCGTGATTTGTGCCAATTCGCATAGCCGTGCCGTATTCTTTGCAAATTTTTATGAGTGGCAAAAAACGTTCTCTGATTCGGTCAAGCTCCACGGCATAACTCGCTTCGGTGTAATCAATGACCTCAAAGCGTTTTTTATCGGCATAATTGCCAGGATTTATCCGAACTTTCTCTACGATTCGGGCGGCCAACTCGGCAGCGTTGGGCGTAAAATGTATGTCAGCCACCAACGGCACATTGTATCCACGGCGACGTAATTCTTTTTTAATATTTTCAAGATTTTGGGCTTCCTTGACACTCGGAGCAGTAATTCTGACCAATTCGCAGCCACTTTCAATCATTCGGATAGTTTGTTCGACCGAGCCAAGGGTGTCCATCGTATCAACGGTGGTCATTGATTGCACCCGAATCGGGAAATCAGAACCCAAATCTAAATCACCAATTTTAATTTGATTCGTGACCCGACGTGAATATTCGGTAAGCGACTGACAATATTTTTTCTGTGATGCTTCTGACATAAAAAAGAGTTTTTCTCGACTTTAACGTATCTGTAAATTCAAGGCTGAAAAAATAACTTTGAGCTACAAATTTAGTTATGAATGTAACAATTATTGCGAGGCATTGGTTGAAAAATTTATGAACTATTACGTTTATTATCGGATTTTGGTGGTTTTTTGGTATTTTTGCAGATATTTTAATAAAAGATGAACTTGATTGAGAATAAATTACCTGTAATGGAAGCCTTTTACACCTTACAAGGCGAGGGGTTTCATGCGGGGCGAGCGGCGTATTTTGTACGATTGGGCGGCTGTGATGTTGGTTGCGTTTGGTGTGATGTCAAGGAATCGTGGGACGCAAGCGTTCACCCACAACAAACTATTCAGGAAATAGTACAAAATGCCTCACAACACGCTGGTCGTTTGGCAGTAATTACGGGCGGTGAACCTTTGATGTACGACTTAGAGAATTTAACTACAACACTTCAAGAGGCAGGATTTCAGACAAATATCGAAACTTCGGGGGCGTATCCGATGTCGGGAACTTGGGATTGGGTCTGTTTTTCACCAAAGAAATTTAAGGAAGCTCACCCGAGTATCTTTGAGCAAGCAAATGAGTTGAAAATCATAATTTATAACCAATCTGATTTTAAATTTGCTGAAAAATATGCCAAATTAGTAAACCCAAATTGCCAACTTTTACTCCAACCCGAATGGAGTAAGCGGGAGAAAATGCAACCAATAATTGTAGAATACATCAAAGCGAATCCGCAGTGGCGAGTGAGTTTGCAGACGCACAAGTTTTTGAATATTCCTTGAAACCCCTCTCCAAAATCAAGGGGCAAAACCTTATAGAACTTTTCCGTGTGTTTGGCTGACGATTGGTTTTAGCAGAAACGGCAATGCCCGAAGTGCCGAAACTGCTAAATTTGAGTAGCGTTCTGAGCCAAATAATTTTTGCAGTTGTCGGCCTCGCCAAAGTCTATTTCTGAAATTATCGTTCCATTCGGCAGTATAAGACGATTCCATTTGCGTTCGATTGATTTCATTTTTCAAGAATCTTTCAATCAAGTCAGATACCATCACGCCCGCCCGAATGGCAATCGACATTCCGTTACCTGCAAGCGGCGTTATCAAACCAGCCGTGTCACCAATCATTAGAATGTGGTTGTGAACGGCTGACTTTTTTGTGAAAATTATTTCATTGATAACCAGCGGGCGTTCGTAAATAAACTCGGCATTCGTGAAAATATCTTTCAAAAAGGGATTTTTAACCATAAATTCTTGCTCCATTTCGGCTACTCCCCCACTCTGCTTGATGTTGTTTCGGTTGGATAAATAACATAAACAATATTTGTCAGCCTCAATTGCCGAAATGCCGCAGTAGCCTCCGTCAAAATTATGAAGTGAAATCAAATCCTTCGGAAAATCATACTTTATATGATATTTCACGCCCACGAAAGCATCATCTTGCGATGGAAATTCACGATACAAAACTTTGTCAAGTTTGGCTCGTTTACCGTATGCCCCAATGACGACTCTCGCCTCAAAAGTTTGCTGAATATTGGTTTCGACAAAAAACAAATC
>JANNEN010000432.1:0-1901 GCA_031378715.1 Emticicia sp. | reverse complement strand
CGGGCAGGGGTTTGACGTATAGTTCAGAGAGTTCTTTTAGGCGTTGGGTGAGGCGTTGGCTAATTCTGTCCATTTCGGTCTGGATGGTATCACGAAGAGTTTTTATCCATTTATCATCCACTACCAAGCTCTTTATTTCGGTTTCGGTCAGGGTTTTATATTTTTGCTTAATTTTTACTTGCAAATCCACCACGGCATCTTTGAGGGCTTTTTTAGTGGCTATTTCTTTCAGAATCAGGGCATTATATTTTTCTAAAACCATTAATTCGTTCATCAATTCAGCATTATCCTCAGCCTTGAAAAGAGGTTTTGAAGTATCCTTTTTCAAATCCTTAGCTCGTTTTTCGAGTTCTTTTTTATTGATAATTCCTTTATCGTTTTTGAAAGGCTCAAAGAAACCGTCTTCGCTGGCGTTTTCTTCCAAAAGCTCTTCTAATTGTCGGAGGGTTTCATCCCGTTCCGCTTCAAGGTCCACATTTTTTTTCTTTTCGATTTGAAAGAAACGTTCCACCAACAAATTTTCTGGAATAAGGTCGGGGTTTGCCGTCCAACCGTCCGTGGCAATGATGTAAACATCGTCTTGGAGGGAGTCCGCCCAATAATTCATCAAATGTTGAAAAACGTCGTAGCGGTCAATCAATTTTTTATCCGAAAAGCTCAAAAGAATATCCTCAGCCATTCCTTCAATCAAGTCTTTTGGATGCAAACCAATCACCAAGTCTTTGAGAATGGGCGTAAAGCGAATAATCCAATTTTCGAGTAGGCGGTGGAGTTCTTCGGAATAAGACAAAAATTCGTGATGCTCAAAAATGGTTTGCTTAATCATGTCGGGCGAAACTTGGAGTTCGCTAAAACCCGCCCGTTTGTACTGAAAAAGCGTATTTTTGAGCGATGGATAAACCTCCCAATAGCCCGAAAGTTCGGCAAGGTCATGGTCGGGGATTCCACCTTTCAAATGTCCTTCGATAGACTGGCGGTCTTCGGCATCTTGATTATCAATATACCGAGGAATATTGAGGTTATAATCGTTCAGTTCAATCTCTGAATTAGGCACAAACCGAGCGTATTTTTCTACCTCCGATTGACTGTTGAAAATATCCACAATTTTATGAATATCTTGCTCCCGCAGGCGGTTTTTGTTACCGTCTTTGATAAATCCCTTGCTGGCATCCACCATAAAAATGCCCTCACGAGTTTGAGCATTTTGTTTGTCCATCACGATAACACAGGCAGGGATTCCCGTGCCATAAAACAAGTTGGCGGGTAAGCCAATAATGCCTTTTATATAGCCCCTTTTGATAAGATTTTTACGAATTTCAGCCTCAGCATTTCCCCTAAACAACACGCCATGAGGCAGAATAACCGCCCCTTTTCCAGAAGGTTTCATGGATGCCAAAATATGGAGTAGGAAAGCGTAATCACCGTTTTTGTCGGGGGGCGTGCCATAGACAAAACGATTATAAGCGTCGTTGGTAAGGCTCACGCCCGAACTCCATGCTTTGGTAGAAAAAGGAGGATTGGCAACGATAAAATCAAAGGTTTGGAGTGCCTGACCATTCAAAAATTTTGGCGTGGAAAGGGTGTTCCCATTTTCAAATTCTGCATCATTAATGCCGTGCAGAATCATGTTCATTTTGGCGAGCGAAAAAGTAGCATTGTCCATTTCCTGCCCGTAGAGAGCAATATTATGACGAGTTTCGTCAGAAACTTTCAGCAACAAAGAACCCGAACCACAAGTGGGGTCATAAACAGATTTACCGCTTTCGGCGGGATTGATGCCGATAATTTTGGCTAAAATTCTGGAAACTTCGGAAGGCGTATAAAACTGCCCTTTTGATTTACCCGATTCGGTGGCAAAATGTCGCATTAGAAACTCGTAGGCATCGCCCAAGATGTCATCA
>JANNEN010000345.1:0-10057 GCA_031378715.1 Emticicia sp. | reverse complement strand
TCAACGCTGGCACGGGCTTGTTTCAACGCTGGCAGGGCTTCAAGCCCCTGCCAGCGTTAATATTAGTATTATCCAATATTAAAATTAGAACAATGAAGAAAAACGCAGAACCTTTACTACCCAACTCCTTTTATCACGTTTACAATCGTGGCATCAATAGTGAGGATATTTTTAAAGAATATCGAAATTATCAGTATTTTTTAGAGAAGTACGCCAAATATATTGAACCCATCGCCCAAACTTATGCTTATTGTTTGCTTAAAAATCATTTTCACGTAGCGATTCAGACAAAAACTGAAAAAGAAATTCTTGATTTTTATGCTTTCAAAAATCCCAGTAAAGCAAATACAGTGTCGGCATCTGATATTATTTCAAGACAATTTTCTCACTTATTCAATGCCTATGCCCAAGCCATCAATAAAGCATCAAATCGCACTGGTGGACTGTTTGAAGAGCCTTTTCTTAGAATTTGGATTGAAAATGATGAATATTTAAAAAATTTAATTGTTTACATTCATCGAAACCCACAGGAACATAAATTTGTGAAGGATTTTCGGGTTTACGAACATTCTTCTTATAATTCATTCCTTTCTACCGCAAAAACGAGATTAGCAAGAACCGAAGGCATCAAACTCTTTGGCGATGAAGCGTCTTTCAAGAATTGCCACGTAGCAGAATTAGATAACATCGATTGGCAGAAAATTATGATAGATTTTTGATTTATGTTTAACTTTTGCTGTAATATTTACCGAGCCGTTCAAATATGTAACACACCATCACAGCCCCCCAATCAATTCCTTGATAATGAGCGTCATATTGGGTTCGGCTTTGAAGGCTGCCGCCAAAATATTTTCAATTTCAGCTTTTTTTAGTGTTTCAGGAATACACATATCCGTAATGACCGAAATACCAAAAACTGGAATCCCCATCTGACGAGCCACAATCACCTCGGGAACGGTACTCATACCCACAGCATCAGCCCCCAACATTCTGAGCAATCGGTACTCGGCTTTGGTTTCGAGTTGTGGGCCCGTTACGCTTACATACGTGCCGCTGTGTACGCCTTCGATGTTGTGTTGAGCAGCAATTTCTTTCGCTTTTGCAATCATTGATAAGTCATAAGGTTCGCTCATATCAGGAAAACGATTGCCCATGATATTTGTTCCTGCCAAGGGGTTTTCGGGCAGAAACAAAGCGATATGGTCTTCGATAATCATCAGTTCGCTTTCTTTGTACGCAGGATTCATGCCACCCGAAGCATTCGACACAAATAGCCGCTCAATGCCCAACAGCTTCATCACCCGCACAGGAAATGTAACCTGCTGCATCGTGTAGCCTTCGTAATAATGAAAACGCCCCTGCATACACACTACGTTTTTGCCGTTTAATTTACCAAAAAGCAACTTTCCCGTATGAAACTCGACGGTTGCAATCGGAAAATGTGGAATATCTTCGTAATTAATGGTATATTCAATCTCGATTTCGGTCGTGAGTTTGCCCAAACCTGTCCCCAAAATTATACCAAATAGAGGCATAAAATCCCCAATTTTTGATTGAATATAAGCCGTTGCTTCGTTGATTTGTTTCATTTTAATAAAATTAATTAGACAATACAAGAAAAAAGCATGACTTTTCGAGTCATGCTTTTTCACCAAAATCTTTGTAACAAATTATAATGCTAAGGTTCCCTTGCGGGCAGCAGCAACAATCGTAGCTTCTAAACCTTTCTTATTAATAGTACGTATTGCCGAAGTCGAAACTTTCAACGAAACCCATACACCTTCCGACTCCAAGAAGAATCTCTTAGTCTTTAAGTTTGGGAAAAACTTACGTTTAGTTTTATTATTGGCATGCGATACATTATTACCGACTTGCGTTCTCTTACCAGTGATTTGACAAACCTTTGCCATTGTATTATTGAATATTTTCTATGAAAAAAAGATTAATTCCTAAATCGGAGTGCAAAATTGCATATTTTATTTGAAACAAACAAAATATCAACTGCTTTTTTTGAATCCATACGGGCAATGGCGACAATTATTTTTGCAACAATAGCCACGTTTGAGATGGTATGCCTCTGTAAATACCATGAATCCGTTTTCAAAGTAATGCTCTTCGGGGTTATATCCCTCACGAATGATTGATTTTTTGTTGTTTTTTCTGACGCTCACTTTCTTGTTTTTTTACTTCAAATTTATAAACTTAGTGTTGGTAAATAATGTTTAAAAATAATTATATGAACCTCCAAATTCGCAAAGCAACCCTTGATGATGTTGCCGATATACTGCAAATCTACGCCAAAACTCTTGATAATGGCGTTGTACTATCGCTCGAAGATGCCCACAAAATATTCTTAAAACAAACACAATACCCTGACTATCAAGTATTTGTGGCAGAATTAGCGAACGAAATTATCGGGACTTTTGCTCTACTGATCATGGATAATATAGCTCATCTCGGTACGCCCTCGGCCATTGTGGAAGATGTGGGCGTGCTACCCGAAATGCAGGCAGGAGGAGTCGGGAAGGCCATGATGGCATTTGCATTGAAGTACGCCAAAGAAAAAGGTTGCTACAAAATGACGCTTTCGAGCAACCTTCGGCGTGAACAAGCCCATCAATTTTATGAATCGTTGGGCTTCGAGAAACACGGATTTAGTTTTTTGATGGAGTTGTGATAATTAAAAAAAAGGTTTCAGCACTCAGCACTCTAAACTCACCTCCCCCACTTTGCCAAATTTCCCTTGCCACCGATTGCCCAACAAGCATCTTTGAAGCACGAAACCGCATGAAACGATTCCGTGTCGATGGCTTTCCAAGCGGGTTCGTCTTCGAGCAAAAGGCTCGTTCCAGAGGTACCGACCAACAACAGGCTTTTGTTGGGCAGCATCCAGCCCGATTCCTTCAAGCCATCGGGCGTTGCGGCTGTCAAAAACTCCCAAGTTCGGCCCGCATCGTGCGTGATGGCTATATTTTGCCCCTTTTCTTTCTCATTTTTATAGTCCCCTCCTACCGCAATTCCTTGCCGTTCATTCCAGAAGTGTAACCCAAAAATACCCGAAGTTTCGCCCTGCTTGAAGGGCGTTTGATAAACCGCCCAAGTTTCACCTTTATCGGCCGTCACAAACACCCGACTTTGGGTATTGAGCCACGCCCTGCCATTGGGCTGAGTGGCAACGCAAGTTCCGCTTGATGCAAACGATGCCTCACCCGCAAGCACGGGCGGTAGCTTATCTTTTTCGATTCGCTGCCAAGTAACCCCACCATCTAATGTCTTGACTATAAACGGTTTATCATCAATCGGGTCGCCGATGAGGATACCTTCCTTTTCATTCCAGAAGTCCATCGAATCGAAAAAAACACCTTTTTCGGTATAATCCAAGATTACTTTCCACGAGCTTCCACCATCGGTTGTTTTGAATATTTTTGCAGCACCTTCTTCGGCCAAACCTGCACTCATGGCGTAAGCTATTTTTTCATTCACAGCGTAAATGTCCCGAAAATCTAACTTTTCGGCATCTTTTACCTGAATAATTTGCCAATTATTGCCCCCATTAGTCGTTCGCAAAACCGTACCTTTGCTTCCGCCAGCCCAAACAACTTTTTTGCTAACCGCATGAATCGACCGAAACGAAGCATCGCTTCCCGATATTTGCTTTGTCCATTGGGCAGTTGTGGAGTTTACACCAAATAAAACAAACACCAAATAGGCTTTTCTCTTAAAAATCAAGTGAATCATAGTAAAGAAACGGAATAGTAGCTATTTTTGTAAAATGAACTGGGCGAAATTACATATTTTTTATATTTTTCTACTCTTTTTTGTGTCCAATATTGCGTTGGCACAAGATGAAGCAAAGATTGAGTTGGGTAAAAAAACGCTTTTGCTCGACGAAACCTTCACCATAAAAGTAAGTATCAAAAATACCGATAAGGCCGTAGTAAGTGCTTTTCCCGACTTGCAAAACTTTACGAAAGAAGCCAAACAGAAAACTTTTTCAAAAAGTCAATTGGGGTACATCATCACCCAAAGCTACACGCCCACAAAAGAAGGTGTTTTCAAGATACCAACATTTACTTTAAATATTAACGGAAAAGATTATACGTCCGACGCATTTAGTATCGCAGTAAACGTGCCAAAAGATGATACCGAAGAGGTTTTGGAAGTTATTTCGCCAGAAAAAGCAAAAAGTAATGCCTTTCTTTCCATGAAAGTTGATAAGAGTAATGTTTTCGTTGGCGAAGGTTTCAGGGTTTCTTTGGCATTCTATGTAGCCGAAAATAGCACAATAGACTTAGCATTTCCTGATGATTTGAATGCCCAAGTTGATGCGATTGCAAAAAGAATCAAGTCGCCCGATTGCTTAGAAGAACGCCTCACGATTACTAACCTTGCCGAAGAATTAGGAAACATTAATGGAAAAAAGTATCGGTTTTATAAGTTTTTTGAAGCTGTTTATTTCCCACTCAACAGCAAGCCAATTAATATTCCAATAGTTGAGTTGAGAATGTTAGAAGTCAGCAAGAAAAATACGCAAAAAGAAAGCGTTGTTTTCAAAGATTTACCCCAGAAAATAACAGTTACTGATCTACCACAGCACCCGCTAAAAGATAAGGTTTCGGCAGGAAATTTTAGTTTAGTCGAACAAATTGAAACCCGAAAACTTAGCACAGGCAAGAGTTTTAGTTATCTTTTTAAGATTGTCGGAGACGGTAACTTTTCGACTGTAAACGCTATTTCTCCTACAAATGACAGCTTTTTTGATTTCTATCCACCCGATATTAAGGAGATAAAGGTCGAAGGAAAGCCAAGTAGAGAAAAGGTTTTTCGCTACCGTGTTCTGCCAAAGGACTCAGGGCAACACCAACTTGACAAGTATTTCTACTGGGTGTATTTTAATACTAAAACCGAAAAATACGACACCCTAAAATCATCACTCAAAATAAAGGTTTTGGGTAAAACTATTGCCAGTAAAGAAACTGATAATTCGGGTGATATTTTTGCAGGAATCGAAAAAATTGATACTTCCCGAATCGAAACAAATTACCAAGATGTGATAAAAAACGTTTCTAATTTGTGCATTATCTGTATGCTCATAGGCAGTGTTTATCTATTCGTTTGGAGCAATAAAAACAAAACAGGAAATGATTGATAAATGGGCAAATATCATAAATATGGTTAGTGAGCTAACGAACCATCGGAAGTAAAGTGTAGCTCTTTCGTTAAGACTACATGAAGTTTCTCTATATAAAACACTGATAATCAGTATATTAACTATGTTTCTAAACACTGTAGTCAAGTCCCAAATGCAACTTTTTTGGTAAAGTTTATATCATTAACTCATGTTACGCAAGACTAAATTTATAACATTAATCAAATCTATCACATTTTACAAATAAAGCATGAGTAGTACTTACGGAAAGATATTTAAGATTTCGACCTTCGGAGAATCCCACGGAAAAGCCATTGGCGTGGTGATTGACGGCTGCCCAGCGGGCGTAATATTTGATGAAAATTTCATTCAAAACGAATTAGACCGACGCAAGCCTGGGCAGTCCCGAATAACCACCCAACGCAAAGAATCCGATACTTTTCAGGTGCTTTCGGGGATTTTTGAAGGTAAAACTACGGGTACGCCCATCGCTCTGATAATACCCAATGAAGACCAACGCTCGAAAGATTACAGCCATATTGCTACGCAATTTCGCCCATCACACGCCGACTACACCTATACCGCCAAATACGGCAACCGTGACTACCGTGGCGGTGGACGCAGCTCGGCACGAGAAACTGCCGCACGAGTAGCAGCGGGGGCTTTGGCAAAAACATTGCTTTCGTCCGATGGCGTTACGATTCAGGCGTACGTATCGCAAGTAGGCAAACTAAAACTCGACAAACAGTATTGGGAGCTTGACCTCTCAAAAACCGACGACAATGCCGTGCGTTGCCCCGATGCAGTAATGGCTCAACGAATGTTTGATTTTATTGACGAAACCCGCAAAAATGGCGACTCCATCGGTGGCATCATTTCGTGCGTCATAAAAAACGTACCCGTGGGCTGGGGCGAGCCAGTTTTTGATAAACTTCACGCCGAACTCGGTAAGGCCATGCTGGGTATCAACGCCGTGAAAGGCTTTGAGTACGGCAGTGGCTTTGAAGGAATCGAACTTTATGGATCAGAACACAACGATGCGTTTTTTGTGGCCGAAGATGGCAACGTTCGCACCAAAACTAATCTTTCGGGCGGTATTCAAGGCGGAATCTCGAACGGTGAAGATATTTATTTTAAGGTTGCTTTCAAGCCCGTGGCAACAATCATGCAAGACCAAGAAAGCGTCAATGCCGAGGGCGAAACGGTAGTCGTTTCGGGCAAAGGTCGGCACGACCCCTGCGTGCTTCCCCGTGCCGTGCCGATTGTGGAGGCAATGGCGGCGTTAGTTCTCGCAGATTTTAGTTTAAGAGCAAAATCAAGTAGAACACCATAAATTACTATAAATTCAGGATATATAAAATTATCTATTATTTTTATAAATACTGTAAATATAGTTTTTTCAATATTTACTGAAAATACTATTTTTATCATAAATTTGATTATTTCAAAAAAAATAACTTAGTTTGTTAGGATTTTTAAAAAAAGTTTTAATTTTGTGTATACATGGAGTTTATTGCCCCCGAAATTGATAAATACTGCGTAGCTCACACATCACCCGAAAGCAATCTACTCGGCAAACTAAATCGAGAAACACACGCCAAGGTCTTGCAGGCACGGATGCTGTCGGGGCATTTTCAGGGGCGGTTGTTGGCTATGTTTTCGCAGATGCTGCAACCCACAAATATCCTTGAAATCGGTACTTATACGGGCTATTCGGCACTTTGTATGGCTGAGGGATTAACAGAAGAAGGCAAACTCATCACGATTGATGTAAACGAGGAGCTTGAAAGTTTAGTACGCTCGTATTTTGAGCAATCGGTTTTTCACAAAAGAATAGATTTTCGCATTGGGAATGCCCTTGATATTATTCCAACCCTCACCGAAACCTTTGATTTGGTATTTATTGATGCTGATAAACTCAATTATGCCAGTTATTATGATTTAGTTTTTGATAAAGTTCGGAAAGGCGGTTATATCATTTCGGACAACGTGCTATGGAGCGGAAAAGTAGCTGATAACACCAAAAAAGACAAAGATACCGTGAGTATCAGAGCTTTCAACCAAAAATTACACCTCGATAATCGGGTTGAGAACATCTTGCTCCCCATTCGAGATGGGCTGATGGTCGTACGAAAATTATAAGTAGTCAATAACAAATAAACGATTGCTGTAACTCATAAAGCACTGACTGTCAGCATTTTATGCGTTGTAAATTTATCAATTAAAAATTCCTAAAAACTTAAAAGAACTAACGATAACCCATATATTTCCTAATACAATGAAAAAAACAATCGCTTTATTACTTTTGCTTGCAAGCATTGAAGGAGTATTTGCCCAGCAGGCAATTCTGCCCGAAGTACCCAAAAAACTGGAGTTTGCGGGAGTGAGCATCAAGCTCGATGCCGATGCCCAGAGGTTGGTTCAAAAAGAAGTAAATTCCCTCCTAACGCCCGAAAACAAATATTTATTAGACAAATTGGAACGGATGCAGTGGTACTTTCCAATCATTGAGAACATTCTGGAAGAGGAAGAAGTACCCGAAGATTTTAAGTACGTGGCCGTAGCCGAAAGTTCGCTGCTGCCCGACGCAATTTCTACGTCCAATGCCGTTGGCTACTGGCAAATGAAACCAAGTACTGCCCAAGAGGTTGGCCTGCGGGTTGATAAAGAAATTGACGAACGAAAAAACATTTATGCCTCTACAAAGGCGGCGGCTCTCTACCTAAAACGCAATAACCTGATTTACAAAAATTGGATTTCGACCCTTTTCTCTTACTCACTCGGAGCTACAGGCATCAGCAAAATAGTACCCACACAGTGGGCTTACGCTACCGAAATCGCTTTTGATGCCCAAACTGACCGCTACCTTATTAAAGCGGTTGCTCACCGAGTTGCGTTTGAATACCGCATTAACCGTTTGAAAGAATCTCGTTTTTCGTTTGTGGAATACAAAAAGACAAAAGGTAAAACCCTAAGTGAGATTTCTTCAATGGTGAAGGTTGATATAAATGAACTCAAAAAATATAACCCTTGGTTAATGACCAATACTATACCGACTGATAAAGAATATTCGGTAGCGATATTGGTTAATGCCGAAAATTTAGACGAAACTCAGTCGAAGCTAAACCGTCAGAATGAACTCGCAACGAGCGATGCGGGTTTTCCGATATTGAAAAGAGTGACCGTAGTAACGGCTACCGACGAAGAACCGATTTTCTACGAAATAAATGGCAAAAAAGGTATTCTGGCAAAAGCTGGTGACGACGTATCTTCATTAGCACGCAGCGGGAAGATGAAAATTGCGGATTTTCTGCGGTACAACGACATGACCGATAAAGAAATGGTAGAAGAGGGCAAAATTTATTACCTAAAAAAGAAAAACCGCAAAGGTCCAGTGCCGCACCACGTAGTACTGACGGGACAAACGATGTGGGAGATTTCGCAGATGTATGGTATTCGGATGAGAAACTTACTTCGCTTGAATCGCATGAATACCGTTCAAAGAATCCAGAAAGGTCGAGTTGTGTATTTACAGAAAAAACGGCCGAAAGACCAACCAATCGAATACCTCAACGGCAAGGACAGCGAAGAGTTGGAAAAAGCCCCAATGAACGAAAAATACAATGGCAAAGAAGAAAAAGTATTAGTGAAAGATGCCCGAAAATCTGACGATGAGCAAAAAGTTGAGAAAGTCAAACCCGAAATTGTGGAAGAAAAACCTGTAATTCCAGAAAGTGTAATAGTAGAAGAAACAACCAAAAAACCAACCCGACCGCAACGAGAAGAAGATGATATTATTGTGATTTCGGATACCGATGATAGCCGTCCCGAAGAAACGAAAAAGCCTGTACCTACCCCACCCGCATCAATAAAGACGACACCCGTAAACCCGAGTTCGTCGGTGCCGATAAAAACCTCGCCGAGCAAAACCACAGCAACTTCGAGTTCGGGGGTTCATACAGTTGAAGTTGGACAGACGCTTTATAGTATTGCCCGCCAGTATAATATTTCGGTGAAGGATTTGGCCGAGTTGAATGGTATCTCAACGAGTGAAAAAGTAAAACTTGGGCAGAACTTGGTCGTAAGTGGAACGAGCAAAGCCATAACTCAATCGGTTGAAATTGAACCAAGGGCAGTTACGCCAAAAACGACTGCTACATCGCACGTTGTACAGAAAACCGAAACACTCTATGGAATCTCGAAGCGGTATGGGGTGACGGCGAAGCAAATTCAAGATTGGAACAACATGACCGACCAAAACGTAAAGATTGGGCAGAAGTTAATTATTAAAAAATGATGATAAGTCGATGGTCTATAGTCAGTTAGTCCACGGTAATCTGAAAAATGTATCATCTTATATTAGCTTTTTCGTAAGTTACAGAAATTAGAATCAGGTTTTTCAAATATATAATTCATTGATAGTAAGCATTTTATGCAAACAAACAAACAAGCGTACGCACAGCAGAATAAAAAAAAAGATACTTCAACGGTAGCCGCTTGGCTTTCGGCGGCTCGCCCTCGAACGTTGCCTTTGGCCTTGTCGAGTATATTTATGGGTAGCTTTTTGGCCGCATCGGTTAATAAATTCAACTGGCTGATTTTTACCTTCTGCTGCTTGACGACGATAGCTCTGCAAGTCCTTTCAAACTTTGCCAATGACTACGGTGATACCGAAAATGGAGCTGATTTGGCAGGTCGAGTTGGCCCACAAAGAGCAGTTCAAACGGGAGCAATTACTGCAAAACAAATGATGAAAGGAATTATTAATTTGGCAATTTTGTGTTTGATTTTTGGGGTTTTACTCCTATATTTTTCATTTAAAACTGCTTCCATGAATACTTTTTGGGGGTTTTTCGGGCTTGGGTTGCTCTCAATGCTTGCTGCTTACACCTACACAGCGGGCAAAAA
>JANNEN010000330.1:0-5398 GCA_031378715.1 Emticicia sp. | reverse complement strand
GAATTTCAAAACTGTCTTTATTGCCCGATGTTACGTCAATTATCGAAAGCCTGTTTTTGCCTTTACTTTGCAGTACCAAAGCAAATTTTCGGCTATCGGGCGACCAAGTTCCTGCCGTTTCCAGAAAACTGTACGAATCGACGTGCGAGCCAAAAGATGAACCTTCAATTTTTCGTAAAGTTTTTCCAGAGCTGCTTTCGACAATAAAAATATCGAACGAAAGTACGTTTTTTGATGAAATATAAGCAATAAATCGCCCATCGGGACTAATTGCGGGCGAAACGTTCATCTCGCCAGCATTGCGTTGGGAAGCAATTTCTTTTCCGATGGGTAGGGTAGCAGTCGTATTTTTGAATGGTGCATTGGTATCAATCAGTGCCTGTTTCCAGCGTACCGAAAATTTCTCGATGGTCGTTTTTAAGTTTCTCGTGAAAGCAACTTCAATGCCGTATTTGGCCGTTTCTTGAAACAAAGGACGAATAATATCATCACCGTAAAGAGCCGTTACGTACGCCCAAAAGGCTTGCCCCCAACGGTACGGAAAATATTTGTATTCTTTCGTAACCAAATCTCTGATGCTTGGCACATCGTTACTCGCCACGGCATCACGCATCCACATTGCGGTATGGGCATCGACTCGCCCCAGCGACATATATTCGGCCAGACCTTCTACCATAAAAAGGGGTAGGTTCTGAATATTACTCGTCTGCGTGGTATCGCCCGCCGTCATTAATTGGTACTGAAAAGCGTGGACGAGTTCATGCCCCAGCACGTGGTCGGTTTGTCGTTTGGTGTACATCATCGGCATCACCACCCGATTGCGAAGCCCTTCCGTTATGCCGCCCGTTCCCTCGCCGATTTGCCCATTGATGGCCGTTGTTTCCTGAAAATCGGGGTGATTTTGATAAATTATGAGCGGATTTGGCTTGATAAATGCCAACTTAAATACCTCTTGGTGAAGTTTGTACCAATGTTCGCTATTGGCGATTATGTCGTTGGGAATTTTATTTTCTTTGAAATAATGGTACAATTCAAAGTGTGGACTTTGCTGAACTTTGAAGCCGAAGGTTTTGTAGCGAGGTTTGTTTTGTCCGAAATATTGCGATTGCGAGAAAGCTAAATTGCTGATAATCAATGAAATAGCTAATAGATAAATTCTTCTCATGCGGGCGGGCGAAACGTTTTACATTCTGTGCTTTTAATGAATAACGTAAAAAATGAGAAAAACGCTTATGAAAGGTGAAGAAAATTATTGCTTTGCTAAATCCTTGAATTGCGGACGGCAAACTCGGGCAAAACGGGTTTTCCAATAGTTGGTCATCATGTTGTCCTCGATTACGCCTTTGCTTGATGAGGCATGAATAAATCGGACATCGTTTTCGTTTTTCACCTCCGTTACGATACCCGCATGGCTGATGTTTTTACCCGAAGTTACGAAGAAAACCAAATCACCCCGTTGGATATTTGGCAGATTAATAGCAGGAAAAAACTCGGATTGTTGCCACGAAATGCGGGGAAGTTTCACCCCAATTTCTTTAAAACTAACGCACAGTAACCCCGAACAATCAAGCCCTGATTCGTCGTTTCCGCCACTTTTGTAGGGTACGCCCGTGTAGTTTCGGGCGGTTTGAATGATTTTTTTGGTGTAAGAATTTTCTTTGAAAGACGTAGGTTCGGGAGCTTTACTACGAAAAATTTTACACGAACTCATCACCATTACGCAAAATACAGTGAGCAGATACGGTTGATATTTTATTAGTTTTGGCACAAAAGCAAGGTTTATTAGTCTTCAACGATAAAATGATGCCAAAGTGGTAGTTTTTTAAATATTTCTTTGGATTTTAGGTATTTTAGTAGTTAATTTTGTTAGAAATAAATACGCATCTTGTAGTAATCGGGTACTACCGCTACAAAATCTCCTATCCTCTGTGGTATTTACTCTGTTTGCTCTGTGGAAAAACAAATAAAGAAATGAAAAAACTTATCACACTTATATTTTTGAGTATTCCGATGCTCACAAATGCCCAAATTGCGAAGGGCGATTGGATTATTGAAGGAGCGGTTTCGCCCCTTGTTATTCCTAAAATTATCTACGCCAGACCAGTAGGAATTACGCCTATTAAAGTTTTATATGCACCCAATAACAGGATATTGATTGGCTTGAATACCAGTATATTTAGAGATGGCGTTGGTTATCTTCCAAGCAGATTTATTGATATTTCGCCCAGTTTTCAGCACATTTTCTTGAATAAAAAGCGTTTTATGGCATTTGGAGAAGCATCAGTCGGTTATTCACGTTCTCGAAATACGCAATCTCTGATGGACGCACTCGGTGTAACCGAAATTGACCCGTTGATATGTTACATTGGTACGGAAGCTAAAACTGCCAACGGATTTAATGCCTCGCTCGGTATGGGTTTTAGGCTTTTTGTTTTTAAAAATGTTGGTATTCAAACTACGCTATCGTACATCAACCTAAGAGCATCTTTTACAGAAAATGGTTTTTCAAAACCAACCAATTACAGTATAAATGCAAACCATTTAGCTTTTAATACAGGTGTCTTCTTTCGGTTACACAAAACTAAATAAAATTGAGTGTAGGATAAGATTATAAGTAGTCCACGGTCAATAGTCGACAAGTCCACAGTAAGATAACGTGCTAATAATCAGTTATTTAGTCGTTTTTAAAATTGTTGATTATATTTGTCCCATTACTTAATAATTTTAAACCACGGAGAAAACGGAGGAACTACCACAGAGAAAACAGATTTTTACTCAATATTTTTTTAATTTTACTCTTATACTCTGTGGTAGTTTCTCAGTTTTCTCTGTGGTAAAACAAACCTGTTCTACACTCATAAAATTCGTTCAAACCCTTTTTTCAAAACTTTTTTGCAGTTTTATTCGTAGTTACATAAAACATTTATCATAAAAATCATGAAAAAAATAGCGTTGTTAATTTTGCCGTTTATATTTGCGGCTTGCCAAAGTTATTCGCAAAGCGAAAAAAACCAAAAATCAAACTGTAAAATGGAAACAATCAAGAAAACCGATGCCGAGTGGAAAAAACAACTCACCGACGAGCAGTTTACGGTATCTCGCAAGGCAGGCACCGAACGTGCATTTTCGGGAATTTATTGGGATAATCACGAAAAAGGAACTTTCAAGTGCATTGGCTGTGATTTAGAACTTTTTAGCTCCGAAACCAAATTTGAATCGGGTACGGGTTGGCCGAGTTTTTATAAACCCCTCAACGACTGTAACGTCGAAGAAAAAACCGATAAGGCCTACGGAATGGTTCGCACCGAAGTTGTTTGTAATCGCTGCAAGGGGCATTTGGGACACGTTTTTGATGATGGCCCCAAGCCAACGGGGTTGCGATATTGCCTCAATTCGGCTTCGTTGAAGTTTGTGAAGAAATAGATTAGGGTTCCGTACCATGTTTTTGTCAAGAAAAAGGTGGTACGGAAAACTCAAAAGGTCAAGTTAAAACGGCCGATGTTTTTTTGTTTTGGTTCAGTTTTAGAAGCCAAACGAACAATTTCCTCCTTCAAATATCTGAGGTGTTGGTTTTGCATAAAATCCAAGAATAGCTGTATGTTTTCTTGTTTTCTTGTTTCAATTAAGCTCTTGATATAGTCCTCTCTGTCCTCCGAAAAGACTACAGAGAGAGGTTTTTTGAAGTACGACTGTATATAATTCATCAATAATCGGGAAGTTCGCCCGTTGCCGTCAGCAAATGGGTGAATCGTAACTAACTGATAATGAGCTAAGTACGCCAAATCGTTTACTTCTTCGATGGTTTGCACTGTAATAATCTTTTCGTTAAGGTCATCACAGAGTTTTTTCAAATACATTGGTACTTTATTATAATTCATGTAACTTTCTCCCGTCATTCCCGCCCGCACATTTAGTAACCTTAAATCACCTTTTGACGCATCAAAACTACCCAATGCAGTATTGTAAATAGTACCAGTGCTGTGCATGATTGCGGCATTGATACTTTGAATAAAGGGTGTATTTATCTTCTTTTTTTCAGTAGCTGATTTTATAATAAATTTTATGGCGTTGTAATGGTCTTTTACCATCAAGTGATGCTCCAACGGCTTGCCTTTTGCCGTTAAGCCTTTATCAAGAAATATCTCGGTCTCTAAGGCGGTCAAGGTGCTTCCTTCAATCGCTGTTGAGTGGTGCGAAATCAGATAATGATGATGACGATCTATGTCAATGAAGTTTTTGCATAGCTCTTGATACTCTTGCGTAAGTGTTTCTAATGAAGTTGGCATAAATGAAGATAAGGTTTTATTGTTTTCCGAAAAACTACTGCCCAACATTTGCACTAATACTGACAATATCAGCAAAAACTCCCGAAGCCGTAACCTCCGCCCCAGCACCTGGGCCTTTGATAACCAATGGATTGTATTTATAGCGTTCGGTTGTAAACGAAACGATATTCTCCGAACCTGACAGCGTATAAAATGGGTGATTTTTGCCCACACTTTTTAGCTCTATCCATGCTTTGCCGTTTTCCAATGTTGCTATAAATCTAAGGGCTTCATTTTTGGCTTCGGCTTTTTGTACTAATTCTTCATAAACGCCATCGTTTCGCTCCAATTCCTCGAAAAATGCCTCAACCGAGGGGGCATTTAGGCATTTATTGCTCAAAAGATTAACGATTTTTACTTCGTCAAATTCGAGTTTTAGCCCTGCTTCACGAGATAAAATCAATATTTTTCGGGCTACGTCCATGCCGCTCAAATCATCTCTTGGGTCGGGTTCGGTATAACCTTCGGCTTTTGCTTCCTTCACGACATCAGAAAAACGCTTGCCGTCATAAAAATTGTTGAAAATATACGCCAGCGTTCCCGACAACACCGCCTCGATTTTATTGATTTTATCGCCACTCGTTATCAAACCTTGTAGCGTGTTGATAATCGGTAAACCCGCCCCGACGTTGGTTTCGTACAAAAACTTTGCTCCGTACTTTTGGGCGGCTTTTTGAAGGGTCAAATATTGCTCGTACTTGCCCGAATTGGCAACTTTATTAGGCGTAACGATTGACACGCTATTACTCAAAAGTCCGTGATAATATTGTACGATATTCTTGTCGGCGGTACAATCTACAAAAACGCTGTACGGCAAATTTAAGTCTTGCACGTCCGAAATGAATTCGGTGATGTTGGCAATTTCGCCATTTTCGAGTAACTCGTTTCGCCAATTATCTAAGCCAATTCCGCCCTCATTCAACAACATTTTCTTGGTATTGGTCATGCCCACGAGCCTGATATTGAGGTTTTTGTGTTGTTTCAGATACGACTCTTGTTCCTTGATTTGGCGTAAAAGTGTGCTGCCAATCAAGCCCGTTGACAATGGCATATCGACTCTCCGCACGAGGCGG
>JANNEN010000268.1:0-19359 GCA_031378715.1 Emticicia sp. | reverse complement strand
AATAACGCCAATTCTTTAATTGAGGAAGCATATTCTGGTTTTTCAGCTACGTTGTTGTTTTCCAAAGGGTCTGTTTTATGGTCAAAAAGCATATGGGTCGTGCGGTTATCTTTTTCATCAATCCATTCGGTATAATACAATTGGTCTTTGATGATTGTCCAGCCATTATTCCATCTTGAAATGGCAAAGTTTTTCTTGCTTTTCCCTTTCACAATCAATGAAACTAAACTCTCTCCATTAAGCGTATTGGGGTTTTTAATTTTGGCTAATTCAGTAAGCGTAGGGAAAATATCAACAAATTCCACGATTTCCTTAATGCGTTGCCCCGATGTTTTTTGGGGTATTTTGATAATCATTGTCGATGTCAAACCCGAAGAAAAAGTGGTGTGTTTATTCCATAATTTATGGTCGCCCAAGTTCCAACCGTGGTCGCCAATGAAAACCACAACCGTATTTTTATCCATACCAGAATTTTTCAATTCATCCAAAACAAGCCCAATTTGTGCATCAATGTAACTCACACTCGCATAATATCCGTGTATGAGTTTCTTGGCGGTTGCCTCTGAAACATCGCCATTTTTAGGAATACCATAATAAGCACGAAGTTCGCCCGAATTATGAAAAGCCTTTCTCGGCGTAGTTTCGGGCTGACTATAATTATCGGGTAATTTGATTTTTGTACTATCATACATATCCCAATATTTCTTTGGGGCGTTAAAAGGCAAATGAGGTTTATGAACGCCCATTGTTAAAAAAAACGGTTTACCACTTTGCTTAAATTTCCTTAAATCTTCAATAATTTTCAGTGCCATTTTCCCGTCTTTGTAGTCCAAATCGGAAGTTGCAACGTCTTCATAAGGATTACCACGTTGTCCTTTTACCTTTATAAGTGCCTGATTTACAGGGTTAAAATAATCAGCCCCTGGATTTGAGGGTGCAGACCACATTTCGTCCCAAGCATCAGCTTCGTCTTCCTTGTTGTGAAAAATTTTACCGTTTGAAACAGTCGTATAACCATTTTCTTTGAAAACACGGGGCAGTGATTTGGCTCCTGGAAAATGCTTATTCAAATAATCGTAAGCACTGTAATATCTAAATCGTCCAGGTCTTGTTCCCGACAAAAAACTTGCTCTCGATGCTCCACACACAGGAATATTGCAAAAAGCACGTTCAAAAACGGCACTACTTTTTGCAAAATTGTCAATATTGGGCGATTTAATATGCGTGGCTCCATACGTTCCCAATTCGGGACGAAGGTCGTCGGCAACGATGAAAAGAATATTCAGTTTTTCTTCTTTTTTATATTTGAAACTTAGAATAGTAACGCCTAATAAGACTACCATAATTGGAATTATCTTTTTCATGAATTGTATTGTTAATGTCTGATTTTTAGTAATTTTCAAAGAATATTATTTTTATCTACTGACTAACGCTGGCAGGGTTTGAAACCCTGCCAGCGTTGTGAAACCTTTATAAAATGGAAATTCACTTTAACATTGGCGGATACATCAACCTCTGCATAAAATCTAATTTTTCATCCACCTTGGCTTTTTCGTCAATCAATTTTTCACCATAAATCGAACTGGCAATACTAAAAAGTGGCTTTAATCTACTTTCAATTGCACCTTTTGGACCGCCACCGATGATTTGTTTATATGTCCATTCTTTTTCACCCAAGGCAAAAGGTCTTAAATAATCGAAGGCTTTTTTCATGCTTCTGCCATCGGGTGTTTCGTAAGTCCACAAATCTACGCCCAAAGATCTGCCCATTTCGGTTACAAAAGTCATGGCTCTGAGATTCATTTCAGAATAATAAACCGACTTTGTTCTTCTTAATTCCAAGGGCATCGAACCATCTGGCTGAATTTGACTGGCAATACGTTTTTTAGCCGCCTCTACTTTCTCTTTCGCTTCCTCATTTTTACCCAAATAACGCAAAAGTCCTACCACTTGAAAATCGTACCAATTACCATGATTTTGCGGTTGAGCGTCTTCTTCCATGCCTATTTTGCTGGTTCTGAGCCAATTTGTATAATCTGATAACCATTTATCTACGCAATTTTTAAAGGTTGGTGTCAATAATTTATCCCTCTCTAACAATTGAATTGTGGTTACTAAACGAGATATTTCTACCCATTCAATCACGCCAAAAGGTCTTCCATTTACGCCTCCTGGCACACCTTGACCGTAATTTATGTTCGGATTTACTTTTGTTGCCTCATCAATAAACCAGAGCTGAATAATCTCTTTTGCTTTATTTGCATATTTTAAATCCTTTGAAAAATAATAACCCATCGACAAATGATGCAAGGCACTCCACATTTCGTGCATCCTCGCTTGGTCAGTATTATTGCCCCTTGAAAGAGGATTTACTTGTCCATCTTTTGAAATCCACGGTAAGCCATTTGGTTTGGTAGAATCCGCCCAAAAGTAGGGTGCTAAACTGATGTAATCGTGCTTATCTCCACTTGGTGGCATCATCGTTTTGTTCACCACAGGATTTGCTTCCAAAGTCAGGGCTTTATTTGCCGCTACAATCAACTTTTTATAGGCATCCACATACTCAGGATTTTTTTGCTCGATGAGGGACTTTGACTTACTCAGTCGTTCCTCGCTTACATATATGAGGCTATTTTGAGGGTTTGATACTGCATTTTGAGCAGATAAAGACTTACTGCCAATACAAAGAATCAGAAAAAGAAATGTTAATGTATTGATTTTCATTGTTTTAGTTTTTTATTGAACAGATTTTTACTCAATTTCAAACACTTTAAAATTATCAATGATATGCCTTGATTGTAGCGTCCTGAAACCAAAATAGCCGTGAGTTAAAGGTTTTTCGTCTTTATAAATAAAAAACAATACGTCATTAATGTAAAAATAGGATGTGTCCTTTTTGAAAATAATCTTGCAATGATAGGTTTTATCGGCTTCGAGCAAATGGGCAACATCCGTATATTCTTGAATGACATCTTTATTGCTCGTTCCCATGTATTTTCTAAACCGATTTGTGGTATTTTTATGTCCACCCATTCCTACATAATACAAAGTCAATGTATCATAATTCGCAAATTTGGGGTCTCTTCCCATGAGTTTTCCTGAGTGAGGGTCGGTGGCTTGCCAAAAGACATTGAAATCTGCCAAGCGGTCATTTTTGCCTCCTTTCATTGGAACAGTTCTATCAAATTCTATCATCCAAGCCTCTTTTAATTCCTTTTTGAACCAAACTGTTGCTCCATAATCGACATCAATTTCCATTGCCCCGTTCTTAACAGAAACCGTACTATTATGATTTGTGCCTAATTCTGCAAACCATTTTGTGGTATCGTACTGCACGGAAAAATCATCAGAAAATAATAGTTTTTTTTTCTCAAATTCAACCTGTGCTTGTGTATTGAGACAAATATTTAGGATAAAAAGCGTTAATGAATATTTTAGATTCATTGTAATAATGATAGAGTTTAAGTGATTTTTACTCAATTTCAGATGGCTTAAATCAGCTATTCATACTGTTATTTTGTATTTTATGTGTCTAATTTTTCCAATTCGGAATGAACGTTTGAATTGGTACCGATTCCGCAAATTCTTTTATTTTAATATCTCTATAATATACCTCCGCTGTTTCTGCCTGCAAACCAATCATTCCTTCACCGTGGCTCAAATTAGTTGCCACGTTCACGATTTGTCCATTCAATTTGTGGATGGTGTACTCATTACCCATCACGATAACTTCACATTCGTTCCACTTATCGTTTAAGCCATTGTATTTAGCGTCTTTCAAAGTCAAATGTTCTGGCGTTTTGCTCGTCGCTTTTTCGCCTCCATTTTCGGGCAATAGAAAATTATTATTCTTGGCATACCACTGGATTGTAACCCATTTTGCCCAAAAATCTCCCGTGTGATTTATGTTTTTTGTATGGTCGTAACGTACCTGATATTCAAGTCCTTTGGGCCAAATATTATCTTCATACACGTGGTAATACATTCCCGCATCGTATTGAAATTGGTTGAAATTATTGTAAATCTTTTTGCCCCATTTGTATTCAAATTTGAAGATGTATTTACTGTATTTTTTGTTGGTAAAAAACATGGCGTGGGTCGTATTTTTACCCGTGTTTAGTTCCATGCTATCGGGCATATCTCTGAAAGCGTGAATCGTACCGTTTTTTTCGATGGAAAATAATTTTTTCACTAAAACACTATCACCATTTCTGATTTTCAAGTGCCATCCGTCCCAATTTTTACCATTAAAAAGAGTGGTAAAGCCATCTTTTGAACTTGTATTCTGTGATACTTTGAAAGCACCAACTACACTTATAACCATGAAGGCAAACAATGCCGTTTTGAACCAATTTTTAGTATTCATTTTTTCTATTTTAAAAATTATTTTATTTCAATTTTATATAACTTCATCATTGTTGGAGGCACTGGTTTTTCAGGTTTTTTGTAGAATCTACTTTTGCCCAAAGTCTCCCATCGTAAGGCATAAAAATCCTTAGCACCAGCTTTTGGAGATTTACCATTTTGCCATTTTACTGCCATTCTTTCAATGCCCGAATTGGGTTTCAATAGTTCGATTGGGTAAACATTGTCTTTCGGAATTTCAACCGATTTATCTTCGATTTTCGTAAGCGTTTTATTATCAACCGTCAATTCACCATATCCTTTTTTTATATGCCAATAAGCTACTTTGATGGTATTATCAGCATTCTGTTTAGCACTATTTATTTTGATTTCAGATTCAATTGACCCGGGACCCGCAAATGCCCAACGATGATTCCAATCAGAAACTTGTTTAATATGCCAATCTTTTCCATTTGATTTGGCGATATACATTTGACTTATTCCCGCCGCATCGTACTTGTGATAGGCGAAACATGGATTTTTATTTTCATCCATAAATAAAACCCAACCACCATTTATGATACCTCCTTTTGCTGGAATGGCATCAACGGTAAATTGCTTTTTCAAGGGTGTAATTGGTAATTCTACCTGCTCGCCAGTCATGGTTTCCCAATGAATCAAATCTGTGCTTCGGGCATAAGAAAGATCGTGATTGGTTTCACAGTCGGGAGTATCACGCCAGTCCCAACTGAGGTGAAAATAACCGTTAGCTTCAATAGGTGCACCAGATTGATAGGCACTCATTTCGTCCATTCCATCAAATAAAGGCTTGTCTGTCAGTCGTTTAAAGGTTTTTGTGGTTTCGTCATACACATTATTAATGGTGTTTCCTCTACCACTACTTCCAATTCGATAAGAATAAATCACTCTTCCGTTGGCATGTTTCATAAAAGCTGGATAAGTACAACTTGATTCGTCTTTTGCTGAAACTTGTGGGAAAACTTTTTGAAAAGTAGCCACTTGAAACGGCTTTTCAGTTTTGAAATAAATCAAGGTATCGTTGTGCATATTGCCACTGATATGAACACAATTATCACGGTCAATCGCCATGACGATAGCATTATGACTGTCCCAACCTACTTTCGTTGGCAGAATTTTATACGTCCACTTTCTCTCAGAAACTTGTCTTGAAGCCACCGTCAGATTTCGGTCTTTATTGAAATAGCCCACAAATTGCCACTCACCCTGTTGAAGAAAACTAAAATTTACTGGAAAATCGGAAGTGACGGAATCTACCTCTATTGTTTCCAAAATTCTTGTTTGGGCAAGGCTTATATTGACCCATAAAAGGCTGATAATCAGACATATAAATATTTTCATGACTTTGTTTTTTTAGCATTTTTATTCGCCTGCTTTACTCGTAATATCCGTAACTTCACTCGTAATAGTTCTATCCATTGGCTTGTTGGAATATATCCCCCATCTGAAAACATAAAAAGTTTCTTTTGTTCCTTTTTTTGTTTCTTCGGTTTGCAACATATCTACCTCTTTTCCATCGACTTTGAACATTATTTGGTTATCATTCAGAAAGACTTTCAAGTATTTTCCGTTTGACACCAACTTAACTTTCAATTTATTTATCCCGTTTGAATAATCTTTATCGGATAAAATAATCGTATTCCCATTGGAGCGTGAACCGTAGGAAATTGAGCCATTTTGTGTAAGTTCGAGTCTAAATTGTGGACCGCAGCAACTGGCAAAAAGTTGAGCTATCGTCATTCTATCATCCAATTTTTTATTGTCAGAATTTACGGGTATATTAATTTTCATGGTTGCCTCAAAAGTATGCCAAATCTCACTTTCCTTGAATCTTAAATCACCGCCTGTGCCACCGACTTCGGTTCTCGAATGGAAGTTTTTTGCATCAAAACCCCTCACAATCGAATCCCCCTTGAACAACCTAAATATTTGCGTATGCCCATCAATTTCGGAATACCATTTTTCGGTATTTGTAGGAAATTTACCGTTCTCATTTCGTTTAGCATTTTTATTTATTGGACAAAAAAGGTCAAAATCTATTGGTATTTCAGTTGAAATTTGGGATTTATTTGACGCAATATTTTTAGAGAAAGAACTCAGAATTGAAGCCTTTTCATTTGAAAAACTTACAAAACAGATACTTGTGATGGCAAAAAGTAAGAGCGATTTAATTATCATGATTTTTGGAGTTTGCTGTTTTTTTAGACATTGTCAGTGTCCTGACTGACAATTATTTTAAAGTATTTAATAAGTATTCACTTTCAACTCCACTGTATTTATCCCCGATGATAGTCTGATATTTTTAAATGATGTATCAACTTTTTTTCCGTTCAATAAAACCACATCCTCTGGTGAAAAACGCAGTGCTAATTCTGCCGAAACATTGGCGGGTATTTCAAAAGTATAGATTTGATTTAGTTTTCCTTTTCTGATGTATGAAGCGTTAATTGTTCCTTTCAACATCGGAACGGATATTTCTGAGTTTTGTAAAGTCCCTAATTGTGGTTTAATATTGATAATACTTCCCCCTGGGATTTGTGGTTGAATTCCCCACATATTTCTGGCAACAATATTGGCAGGCGTTGCTCCCCAAGCGTGATTCCAGTCGAGGTTTGGTTTATATTTTATATCCCATGCTTCGAGGGTCACTGTCGAACCCGCTTTTATCATATTCCACCAACTGCGGTCGTTAGTTGCTGTCATTAATTTCAGAGCATAATCCGCTTCATTTGCGTTGTAAAGACCTTCCAAGAGATACTGAGAGCCATAAACACTACACGCCATTCCTCTTGATTTGATAAAATCTACAACCGTTTTCTTATGAATTTCGGGTGTAATATCAAATGCCAAAGCCATCATATTGGCGTGAAGTGAAGAGTGAGTCGTGCCTTCTCCGTCAATATATGCTCCCGTTTTTTTATCAAATAACTTTTCATTAATCGTATTTTTTGCTTTCAAAGCCATCATTCTGAACTGATTTTCGTCTTCCGTTTTGTTCAAAATCTTAGCAAATTCAGCCATGATTTCCATGTTTTTGTAGAACAATGCGTTGATAACCGTGTTGTAGGGCATAAACACAAATCCATCTCTTTCACCTTCGGCGATTGCTAATTTCCATTGGGTATCTTTTTGAGCGGGGGGCCAATCCACGATGTCTTTTAGTTTCTCTTTGGGGTCTTTGAACCCCAATTTTTTCATAAATTCTGGCGTATTTTTTTCTGATTTTGAACTAATTAAACCATCTTCACGAACCAATTCCATCAGCGTTTTATGCTTTAATTGTTCATAATATTTACTAATCAATTCCGTGTTGCCCGTGTACATATAATCCGCATGAAACATCAAGGCTACGTGCTGTTGCCATTCGGTGGGCCACGTCGGATGCTCCATAAAATACTCAATCGTTCTTCGAGCAATGGCGTATTCACGGTCTGTGGCATAATGACTTAATTGATTCAAATAAGCATCGGCTTCGTAGGGGATTCTTTCACGCTCGCCGTCCACGTACAAGCCCGCAAAAGTGGTAGCTTTGATGGTATATTTACACATATCCCAAACCTTATTCAGCACCGTATCGGAACAACTAAAACTACTCTGATTGTCTTCAAAGTAACTAAAATAGGCATTTTGGGTAATGTCTTTTGCTTCAATATTAGCCGTAGCATTTTCAATTTCGCAATATCGAAACGGCATTAAAACTGGAAACGAATCGGGCAAAGCCACGGCGACTGATTTTGTATTTCGTGCATCGGCTTTTAAGTTGAGTTGGTAAGTTTTAGTAGAAGGATTAACTGCCATTTTTACTTCCTGATACTTAATCGTTCCGCCTGGTTTTCTATTAATTTGTCCATCCTCCAATTCTTCACCAACTCTAATAATTAAAGTGTCAGTTTTGGTGGTTGAATAATTTAATTGCATACTCGCAAAAGCATCTTTTCCAAAATCAATAAAATAGGTATTAGGATTTTTCTTCGTAAATGACTTTGGTTTAATGTTTTCAATTTGAAAAATATTGGCAGAGGTCAGTTGATTTTTAGGTTCACCCATCGTGAATGATTGTGTTTCTGAGTATTCACCTGTTCTATTATCAGAATCCCAAATGCGAACTTTCCAGAAATATTGTTTCCCAATTTCAAGGGTTTTTCCTCCGTGAAAAATATTACTCGAAGTGTTTTTCCTAACCTGAAAAGTATTCCAAATATCCCCAATATTATTGTCAATATTTGCTCTCGAAGAAGATACCAAAATTTGATACGCCAATTGCGAAAAAGCCTCTTTTGGCACAATCCAGCTATATTCTGGACTTGAATCAATGATTTTTACTTGGGCTGATTGTCGTATAAACTCCACCATTAACCCCGTAGGAATGCCAGAATAAGGGTCTTTGTATTTGTTAATTAATTGATTAGTTTTTGCTCTTAAATTCTGTAAAGTGGCATAATATTTTTCATTTTTCGCCAAATTGACTGTCTCCTGAGCATCATTTTTCAAGTCGTATAATTCTTCCAAAGATTTATCATTCACATACCTAAAATATTTCAAATCCTTCGTTCTCACGCCTTCACTGGGTGGAATTTTGTCAAACTCCCAAAGGTGTTCTATCAAAACTGTATCACGATTCATGGATTTTGAAACGCCCGAAACCAAAGGATAAAAACTCTTTCCATGCCACGATTTAGGTTGTTTCACACCAGCCATATCCGCAATTGTTGCCGCTACGTCAATATTCAAAGCCATTTCATCAATTTCACGATGTTCTTTTACTCTTGGGTCATACACAATCAAGGGTACTCGGATTGAATTATCGTACATCAACCATTTATCCGCTAACTGTCTTTCACCCAATAAATAACCATTATCTCCCATCACAATAATGACGGTGTTTTGTTCAAGTCCTTGCTTTTTGAGTTGCACTCTGATTTTGGCAATTTCCAAATCAATCCCCGCAATCATTCGATAATATCCCTTCACCATCCGTTGATACTTTTCTGGATTATCAAAACGCCAAGTCCAACGTAGGCGACTAAAACCATTTCTTACGCCTTCTGGTTGGGCATTAAAGTATTTGTCTTCACCAAGAAATGGAGGGTCAATTTTTGTATTGGCTAATAAATTTGCCGTCTGTTCATCGTAAAAATATTGGTCAGCCGCTCCATCGTGAGCATGAGGTGCAGAGAAACTCAATGACAAACAAAAGGGCTTGTCTTTGGGCGTATTTTCGATAAAATCTAAGGCTTTTTGTCCCGTGTAGCGAGTGAGATGGACGGTATCTTTTCCTAATTTTTTATAGAAATAACCCCTTCTATCGTTGTAGGCATTGTTTCTATCATAGTCTTCATGCTTATCAAATAATTGGTTCAGATGCTCATATTTTACCCCGAATTTTCCATAAAATCCCGTATAATATCCTGCATTTTTCAGCAATTTGGGGTAAGCATTTTGCATATATTCTTCCCGAATATCATTCGTCTGAAAAGTGTATTTATGGGTTCGTTCCTGCATAGAACTCAATATACTTGCCCGACTGGCGGCACAGATTGGTGTAGTAGCAATTGCCTTTTTGAAATACGTTCCTTCCTTTGCCAATTTGTCCATTTCAGGCGTATGGGCGTACTTATTACCTACATAACCAAGAGCATCCCAACGATGATCGTCCGTTAGAATGAAAATGATATTGGGTTTTTTCTGCCCCAAAACTATTTGAAAATTGCATAAAACGAAACACAAGGTAGCGTAATAGAATCTGATTGACATTTTATGGATAATTATTTAAGTCAATAACTTACGTGGAAAATTCTATTTTGAAGAAAGATACCCACGTCATACAAAACATGACATGGGTAAAAAATGAGGATAAATATTAGATAAATAATTACCAATTCGGATTCTGCTTGATGGCAGGATTCTGCGATAAACTACTCAAAGGAATGGGCCAAAAGTAGTCTTTTACCTCATTGAAAACTGGCACTGCCACATCGGTTCCTTGATAAACATCAATGTACGTTTTGCCCGAGATTGGTTCAACCGAAAACTTTAAATTTGCCCCTACATATCTTGTCCGAGCTGCCGCATCCCACAAAATTCCGTAAGATAATGTAGCTAATTTTTTACCTTGTTTCCAGCGTTTTAAGTCATTATAGCGAAAACCCTCATTAAATAATTCGATGCGACGTTCTCTACGAATCTCAACAATCAATGGCGACACACCATCAGTAGTATAACGTGGATCAACAGGAATCTTGGTCAAGTCCAATTTTGGCATTCCGACACGGGTTCTTAATTTATTAATGCTCAAATCAAGATCGGCTTGGGTTAGTTTTCCTAATTCAGCTTGGGCTTCTGCATAATTTAGCAACACCTCGCCGAACCTCATTACGATTGCGGGCGTTTCGCCAGTATTAAATGTGGGTGTGAGCAAGGCAAAACTATAATTTTTGATGATATTATAACCCGTTGTCGAAACATTGCCACCAGTCATACCAGTTACACGAGGGTAGGTACGTGCAATGTCGTAAGTAAGTTTTGCGTTATCCTCGGGGTGGAATATTGTTTGGCGTAAGCGAGGGTCACGGTTCAAAAATACATCTTCGATTTTGGCATCGCCTTTATACAGCGGCGAAAGCGAAATCGGCAATCCGTCGGTGCAAAGATAATCTTCAACCGCACTTTTTGTGGCACCGCCAACGGTACGCACAAAACTTTTATCGACATTATTGTTATAGATACCCGTTTGATATTTTTTCCAATACATCACTTCTTTGTTTCCCACAAAATTTGCCAAACGCTGGTAATTACTGTAATCGCTGTTTGGGTCGCCAGTCGTATGTAATGAGTATGGTCCCTTATCCATAATTTCTTTGGCTGCCGTTGCAGCTTCGTTCAACCATTTTTCGGAGTCTTTGAGTCCGTGATATTTCCGAAATGTGCCTTCAAACAAACAAATTCTTGACTTAGCCAACAAAGCACACCAACGATTGATTCTGCCAGGTGCCGAGCCGTCATTCCAAGAGGCAGGTAACTTTGCTGCGGCAAAATTCAAATCTTCTAATATCTTGTCCATTGCTTGTTCACGGGGCATTCGGGCATCAAAAAGCTCTTCGGAGTCAATATTTAAGGGTTTTTCAAGGTATGGCACATCACCAAATTTACTTACTTTTTCGGCATAAAACCAACCACGAAATAACCTTGCTTCGGCAATATATTTATCCTTTATTGCCTGCGAAACCTTTGCCCTGCCGTAGTTTTCGAGTCCGACGTTGATGGCACGCACAAAATCCCAACCCTTGTAGCCAAAAGTTTGAGCAGCGGCAGTGGTCTGTACAATTTGTCGCCCTGCTCTGAACAACTGAAAATACCCCGTACCAATCGGGGCTAAATTATCACTAAACGCATCTTGAAACCAAATACTTTGGATGTTATTTCCAGTCGAATGTCCCATCAAAATCGGCACATTATCATTGTTGAGCGTCATGGCGTACAAGCCATTATTATAAACCAAAAGGTCGTTTTCGGTATTCCAAAAAGTGTCGTTTGAAATTTCGTCCAAAGGTAATTTTTCCAAAAACTCATCATTACAACTACTTAAGAATGTAAGTAGCAGGAGCGTGAAACTAAATTTATATAAATATTTTTTCATTGTAATTATCGTTAAAATCTGAAGGTATTTTCTTAAAATGAAACATTTAAACCGATAGTCTTGATTCTTTGCATCGGATATTCTACATTTCCCGTTCTGATGGTTTCGGGGTCGAGTGGTTTTCTGATTTTTGAAAATTCCCAAAGGTTCATACCATTTGCATAAAGCTGAATATTGCTTGCTTTGATTCTTTTGAGTAAACTATTGGGCAAATTATAGCTCAACGATAAGTTTTTCAAACGAATGTACGAGGCATTTTGTAGGTATCGGGTTTGGGGCTGAATGTTCTTTTTTCCGAGCAATTCGGGTGCTGGAAAATAGGCATCACGGTTGGTTTCACTCCAAGATTCGGCAATAAAAAATTTCTCCACATAATTTGACTGAAAAGGGTAAAACCAAGTATAGTTGCCATTAGAGGGCATATAATCAATCTTACCGATTCCTTGAAAAAAGGCTGAAAGTCTAAAGTTCTTGTAGCCAACGCTCGTGTTTATTCCAAACGTAAACCGTGGATTTGAGTTACCAATAATTTTTCTATCGCCGGGATTCGAGAGCGTACCATTACCGTTGTCAATTTTTCCGTTGCCGTCCAAATCTTTGTACTGCATATCGCCTGGTCGCCAGTTATTTCCGAGAGCAGTTTGTATTGGTGCATTCGTAACCTCCTCGGGTGTTTGAAATAGCCCAACTGATTCAAATCCCCAAATTTCACCGAGCATTTGTCCCTCATAAAACGTACTTATACTACCCGTTGGATTATTGTATTTGGTAATTTTTGCTTTCCAATCTGACAGTGCCAGCGTAACATCATACGTTATGTCTTTACCGATACGGTCTTTCCAAGTCAATGACCCCTCCCACCCTTTGGTGCGTAAATCAGCTCCGTTTTCTTTTGGGGCTCTCGTCCCCAAAATGTCAGGATAACTTACGTCCAACAACATTTTTTGCGTATCACGGGTATAAATATCAAACGAAGCGTCTAATTTTCCTTTCAAAAGTGTAAAATCTAATCCTAAGTTTTTTGAGGTAACGCTCTCCCAAGTGAGCGTTGGACTCACCAAACCCGCAGGCGAAACAATCGGCGTGAGTGTATTATTGAAAATGAATTGGGAAGACGATGCCCCCAAAGTGGCAATATATGGGTAATAGTTTGTCCCCAAAAGCTGATTTCCGAGTGTGCCATAAGATGCCCTAACTTTCAAATTAGTAAGCCAATTGGAGGTAGAAGCCATGAAATTTTCGTTGCTAACTCTCCAAGCCGCCGAAAACGATGGAAAAAATCCAAAACGAGATTCTTGCGGAAATCTTGACGAACCGTCGTATCTGCCATTTAATTCTAACAAATATTTTTTCTTGAAATCATAATTTAATCTATAAAAAGCTCCTCGCAAAGCCACGTGGGACTTTGTACCCGTGGCTTGTTGCGTACCAATGGTTGCACTCAAATCGGTGATGGTGGTCGAAATCAAACTACGATTTTGAGCTCTAATGAATCGGTTTCGACCTTCCTCTTGGTTAAACCCAATCATTGCCGTTAGGCTTTGGTTTTTTAGTTTTGGCACCGAGTATTCGGCATAAGCATTCAAAACCGTATAAGTATTGTTGGTGTTTTCGTTAGCAATATAATCATCACCACTGTATCCAAATTGCGTACGTACTGGGTCTAATAAATTACTGTTCACAGTTTCGACTTTACTTGCAACATCTTGGTAGTTTCGGGTAAAAATATTGTATGAATAATCAGCTCTAATTTTCAAGCCTGCAATCGGTGTGAGCGTAACGCCTTGTGTGAGCCAAAGGTCATTATTAGTAAAAGTAGTTCGTCCGCCATCTTGCAAATAAGGAAAAATATTAAGCCCCGTAAAATATTTTCCGATATACGGTGCAAAAGTTTCTCGGTCGCCTGGGGTTACGTAATACTCCAAATCTGGAAAATCAATCAAACGAAAAGGTTCAACTCTGATGATAGAATTGACCCCCACATCTTGCGTATAAACGTGCGATTTATCGCTATTTTGTGAGTTTAATACTACTTTTTCATCAAAACTCAGCCATTTGTTTACTTTAAAATCCCCTTTGAGTAAAACATTATACCGCTTAAATTTATCGTTTCCCACACTCAAATAACCGTCTTTATTGATATATCCCAACGAAGCATATAATTTTGATTTTTCAGACCCGCCCGAAATAGACAAATCACTTTGGTTAGATGGTGAAAAATCTCTCAAAACCCTTTCTTGGTAATTATTATTTCCGTAGTACCTAATGACACCATTTAGAACCTTCCATTGCGGGGCGGTTGCGGGGTTTTCTGAATAGGCTTTTGTACCTGCCACAAAATCAGTATCCCAAGTGGGCGAGGCTCCATTGCGAATGGAAGCAAGGTTTTGAGCAGTTACAAACTTATAAGGGTCGGTTTCTTGTTCGGTATTAAAAATCGAACTTGACCTCGAAATCTGATTACCAAACGAAACGCTGATTTTGCCCGCTTCACCTTTCTTGGTTTCCACCAAAACAACACCAAACGCCGCCCTTGCCCCATAAACGGCTGCGGCGGCGGCATCTTTCAGCACACTGATACTTTTAATATCGTTTGGGTTAATTCGGTTCAAATCCATCGGAACGCCATCAACTAAAATAAGTGGCGAACCACCATTGATAGACTCATAGCCCCTAATATTAAAATCAACGGCACCAGTTGGATCGCCATTTCGGACCGTGACGTTAAGGTTGGGAATAACACCTTGCAGCCCCTCTCCTACTGTCGAAATGGGGCGATTTTGCAAAACTTTGCCCGATGCTACCCCTACCGCTCCCGTAAGATTTACTTTTTCTTGCGTGCCATAACCTACTACTACTACTTCGTCTAATGCTTTTTCGTCTTGCAGAAGTGTTACATCAATAGTTGTCTGATTTCCGACTTTTACTTCCTGCGGTATAAAACCAATAAAGGTGAAAGACAGCACCGACTCAGGAGTTGTATTAGATATTTTATACATACCATTTACATCAGTAGAAGCTCCTGTGATAGTACCCTTTATTTGCACACTTACGCCCACCATTGGCTCACCAGTAGCATCTCTTACTTTTCCAGTGACAGTGATGGCTTTACTTTTTGATGTTAAAATTGTGGGTAATTGTAAGGGATTTACAATAAAACCAACGTCTTTCTTGAAAAGTATTATCTGACGATTTCCTGAAAGTTCAAAACTAATTTTCAACGGACTCAGAATTTTGGTCAAGATTTCTATGAGTTTTTCGTCTTTGACATCAATCGAAACTTTCTGATTTGTTTTGATTTCTTTCGGATTGAAAATAAAACGGATTTTAGAACCCTGCTCAATTTTGAATAATGCCGTTTTTAAGTTTTCGTTAGTAATATCAATCGTCATTTTTTGGTCAAGAACCTCCTGACCCGCCGAATCATGGGCGAGTGATACCCCTACAAATAATACAATACACAGGATCTGGGTAATAGTAATTTTCATGATGCTGAGTATTAGATTGGGTTTGTATAATTTATCCATGAGTAAAATGTTTTTTTCTCATAGATGGGAGAAGTTAAGCTAATATACTTGTTTTTGTGAAAGTATTTTCAAGAATAATACAAAAAATTATGTTTTCGACATAAAAAAAACCCAAGAATCTATGTCCTGAGTTTTTGTGTTTAATTAAACTTAACCTTAAATTTTACAAAAAATATTCCTTAAACAAAAATGATACAAATATGACCGCTCCCCAGTTTTCTCGAAAAGCCTTAAAAGCAGTTTGCAGCAGATTAGAAACCGACTGCATATTGATGTCCATTATTTGAGCAATTTCTTCTCTACTCAAATTTTGATAATATTGTAAATATAAGACCTCACTTTGCCTTTTGGGTAATTTATTAAGTGATTTCTTTACTTTTTCTGAAATCTCGGCGAGGCTTTCTTGCTCAATAATTGACCACTCGGGCGAAAAATCAATATGATTGACATTACCTTCTACTTCTCTTTCATCATCGTCCTTTATGATGTGTTGCCGAAAACCCTCTCTGACTACTTTTCTTCTGACCGAACTCAATAGATATGCCCTCACGCTATCAGGAACGCTGATTTTATCTCGGCGTTGCCATATTTCAATAAAAACTTCTTGCACGCAATCTTTTACAAAATCTTCATCTTTTACAAATTTATACCCATAGTTTTGAAGTGGATTAAAGAATTTATTTACCAATTTCCCCAAGGCTATTTCACTGCCTGCTTTTAACTGCACCCAAAGTTGTGTATCGTTTTGTTTTGATAAGTTTTCTTTGTTAGTCATCTAAATTGTAAAAACTTCTGATTCGGTAAAATCCGATAATTGGTAAAAATTGATAGCAACAAAATAACTATCAGAACGCTGTTATACCTACGTACGAGCTTATTACATGACCAATACCGTTTTTAAATTGATAATTATGAAGTGTAACAGCGGTTGTTCGTCGGGTGGTGGGTAACTCTGCCGAATTGTTGATGGTTATTGCAAATCGCTCACTCCGTTGTATTTTCATTATTCCATTGGTGCCTTCAAGCAATGTTTTAAAATCATAATTGATAAAAGAGATTGGCAACGAAGTGGTTTGGTTTACATAGGCATCAACGATGTGATATTTGAGTAAATTGGCAGCTCTGGCTTTATCAACTTTCGTCAAATCTCCCGTACCTAAGGTAACACCTGTGAGCAAAGCGTTGATTCTTCCAGCACCTGTAAAGGCTGCATTGTTCAAAAATAAATACGTTCTATTTTCAATATTTTTGCTGTATTCTTCTTCCAAACCCGCTACTTTGATGAGCGTAATCATATTGTCAAATTTGTTTGCTGCCAAAACTGCCGTACCTACGGGGGTTGTTTGTTTTTGAATAAATTCCCAAGCGGTTTGGTCTTTAAAAGTATATAGCTCGGGGATACCTGGTTGAAAAACAAACTTTTCTTGAATTTTTAAATCTCCACAACTTGTCAATAGCGTCGCAATAATGCTCACTGAAATGGTTAATTTGAGTATGTTTTTAGTTATTTTCATTGTCATAAATAGATTATTTGTATCCTTCATTTTGCGTAAGTAATTTATTTTCAATCAAATGAGTATTGAAAATCGGAAATAAAATTCTGTTCTCGGTTTGTTTGTTTATTGGTCCCATTACCTCAACGGCTTTGTTGGTTCTGACCAAATCCCACCATCTCTTGCCTTCTCCGATTAACTCGAATTGCCTTTCGTCCAAAATAATATTTTCCAATTGGGCTTTACTCGTTACCGTTTTTGCATCTACTAATGGTAACTGGCGGGCATCTCGCACCTGATTAAGTGCAGCAACGGCAGCGGCAGTATTACCCAACTGATTTTCGACTTCGGCTAAAAGTAAAATCATATCAGCATAACGAAACAAATGAATACTCGAATCGTCAATCGATGGGCTATAATTTGTTTTATTGTATTTGGCCATACGAGGCAATGCACCATTCGCTGGATTTAGCTCTCGACTATCCAAATAACGCCAGTCACCATAAAGGCGAGTGCCGTTGGTGTTGGTAGCTTTGGGTATAAAGCCTGGGTATTTGGCTTTAAAAAGTGTTGAGTCCTGCGGGTAGGTATTGAGCCATTTGGTAGTCAATGTTGGAGAAATAACATAGGTCGGTAAACCCGCAAAAAATAGGGCAAAAACCCCCGAACGGTCACTATCTTCGGTTTGAGAGTAGCCAATCGACATAATAAGCTCCGAACCAGTCATGAATTTACCTCCGAGAGCAGGGTCATTCAGAAACATTTTTTGCCAAGCATCTCTGGTTGTTACTAAACTGTGTGTTTTGGCAGCTATGAGTTTGTTGAGTGCGATTTTGGCATTAGCAAAATCACGCAAGTGCATATAAACAGATGCTTGAAAAGCATAAACACTCGGTTTGGCAAAACGAAAATCATTCTTTGTCGTTGAAATTAGTTTTTCTGCTTCCAGCATATCAGGCAAAATCACGTCAGTCATTATCTTGGTGGCACTGGTGCGTGGGCGAAATAACTCTTGCTTTGAATTAGTGATTGCCTCGGTAAACAAAGGTACATCGCCCCACAGCCTGATGGCATCAAAGTAGAAAAACGCCCGCAACATTCGGGCCTCACCCAAAAGGTTTTTATCATAGCCAGCTATCGTCGGAATTTTCTCAATGGCAAGGTTAGCCCTTCCGATGGCCTGGTATAATCCCGACCATTCCGAAATATTATTAGTGGGCGTTAGCGTATTATTGACTAATTCCAAGCCACTGGCTGATGCCGAGGCACTGGCTGCATAATTATCGGAACGCATCTCGCCTTGCGGGTGATATTTACTACTGTAATGTTTTTGCATTGCGTCATAAATTCCCGAAACAGCGGCATTGGCATCGCCGTTATTTTTCCAAAACTGGCTATCCGAAAGTTGAGAGTAGGGTTTTTCGTCTAAAATACTCTCGCAAGATGTAACTATACAAATGAATGTAATGACACAAATAGCGTTTCTAATTATATTATCAAATTTCATACATGTAAATTTAGTTTTTGTAAAAAATGCTTTTAGGGCATCTATTTATTTTTTAAACACTTGATAATCGGCTACTTATAATTGAAATCTCAACCCCATTACAAAATCTCGTCTGTTAGGATATTTCAAATTATCAATACCCGTCTGCAAGGCATTTGTTGAACCTAAGTCTGGGTTATAGCCTGGATAATTGGTAATGGTCATTAAGTTATTCACCGAGAAATTAACCGAAATATTCGACACCCATTTTGTTTTCTTATATAGTTTCTGGGGTAACGAATAATTCACTCGTACACTTCTCCATCGGATATAATCGCCCTTGCTGATGTACTGTGAATTTGGTCCGATAGCATTATTTGTTCTACCCCTGTCTAAACTTGCAAACGGGGCAACATCGCCCTGCTTTCTCCAAGACAAATCAATTCTGTCAGGGGCGGGGGTTTCGTTGGCAGAGTTCAAATCATTTCTCAAAAAGTCATAAGCTCGATAAATCTGATTGCCAAAATTATAATCTAAAAGCACCGAAAGGCTTAAATCTTTGTACTTAAAATCATTATTGAAACCACCAAAATACTTCGATGTTCCGTTACCTATTACAGTGCGGTCGTTTTGTCCATCAATCGCAAAATCATTGTTCAAATCAGCCCAACGAATATCACCACCCGTCAAAATTCTCGAACCCAACCGTAATTGATTTATCTTTCCTGTATAATCAGCTCCCTCAAAAGTGTATTTAGAAAACTTTCCTGCATCATCAAAAACGGGCGTGAGTTGCTTTCCCTCGTTAGTAAAGGCATTTGACTGGTCAAAAGG
>JANNEN010000265.1:0-10215 GCA_031378715.1 Emticicia sp. | reverse complement strand
TATTTTCAGTCTGGTAATTTTTTGTTCAGTTTATCCCATTTTTTTCTACGAATAATGGATTATTTAAAGCAAAAAATGGGGTAAAATCAACAAATAAAGTGTCGAATCAAAAAAGTACTTTATTTAATTCTCGTTCCTTAGCAGTTGTCAATTATCAATCGAACGGCGTTACATTATCAATTATTACAGTTGCAAGAAAGTTTGTAAACCTAATCGCACGGGCGATTTTATTCTAAATTCCTAATCCCCAATTCCAAAAAAATGAACAAAATAGCACTTATCACAGGAGCCACGTCGGGCATCGGAAAAGCAACTGCGGCGGCATTCGCCGAGGCGGGCATCAACTTAATATTATGCGGTCGTCGGCAAGAAATATTAGCCGAATTGCAAACTCATTTTTCTGAAAAAGTAAAAGTTATTACCCTAAATTTTGATGTCCGAAACCAAGTTGATGTGTCAAAAGCGATTGCTTTGCTGCCCGATTCTTGGAAAAATATTGATATTTTGGTCAATAACGCAGGCAATGCCCACGGTTTATCACCTATTCAAGATGGTGACGTAGCCGACTGGGACGCTATGATTGACGGAAACGTAAAGGGCTTGCTTTATGTTTCTAAGGCCGTTATGCCAGTCATGGTTGCCCGTCAAAGTGGGCATATTATCAATCTGAGTTCGGTAGCTGGCAAGCAAACCTACCCCAATGGAGCGGTTTATTGTGCGTCAAAATCGGCCGTTGAGGCAATCAGCGAAGGTATGCGGTATGACCTCACGCAGCACGGTATCAAGATTACAAATATTGCTCCTGGTGCCGTAGAAACCGATTTTTCGTTGGTAAGGTTCAAAGGTGATGCCGATCGTGCCAAGAAGGTTTATGAAGGCTTCGAGCCGATTCAGCCCGAAGATGTGGCCGATGCCATACTATACGCAGTCAGCACGCCCGCCCGAGTAACGATTGCCGACATCGTGCTGTACGCCAAAGCCCAAGCCGCCCCAACGGTGATTTTTAGAAAATGATGTTGGAGGTAAAGTACTGCAATAATCTAAGAATTACGCAAAAACTAAAAATTGGTCATTGAGCGTAGCCGAAATGACCAATTTTTGCACTCCCCGTGGTTTCGGCTACGCTCAACCACCAAGCCAACGTAACTCATAATTAAGAACTCTCAAAGATGGACAATCTTCTCCAGCGAGTCAAGGAAATTGACATTCGGCAAGTAGCCCGTGATTTAGGGTTTGACATCGTGCAGAGCCGCCGCATGGTGTGTCCGTTTCATGCCGAAGATTCGCCTTCGTTGGTATTTTACCCTCCGCCACAAAATATGTTTCATTGCTTTGGTTGTGGCAAACACGGCGACGTAATCAACCTCTATGCCGATGCCTGCCAGATTGATTTCAAAGCTGCTCTTGAAGAATTAGCTACTCGGTATATTCCTGCCTATGATGGCGTGAAGCAAAATGATTTTCGCAAATTAGACATCAAAAGTGTGTATGCTAATAAACCCGTTTTTGCCGAAAAAACATTTGTTTTCAAGTCCATTTACAGCGAAATATTTGAATCCTTGCGGGAATTTTGCCTAAATCAAAATGCGACCGATTCAACCCGAAAAGCGGCCGAATACCTCCGTGGGCGAGGTATTGACGACTGGACGATTCAGCATTTTAAGTTATTCGTGATAAAAAACTACGGCGTGGCAAATGATTTTTTAAAGACAAAATTTACAATCGAAGATTTGAAAGCCTGCGGACTCATGAACGAAAAAGGCAATCTGGTGTTCTTCGTTCACCCGATAATTATTCCTTATTTTCACGAAGGGAGAATCGTGTATTTACAGGGCCGTAGCATCGGAAATCCGCCCGAGGGTGCGAGCAAGTATCAATTTCTTTCGGGTGTTCCCCGCACGATTTTCAATCTTGATGCCATCAAAAAACTTCCGCCAAATGCCGAAGTTTATCTCACTGAAGGGGCATTCGACTGCATGACTTTGGTACGCAACGGTATGATGGCCGTAAGTTTGGGGAGTTCGTCGATTTTCAAGAAAGAATGGCTCAAATATTTCAAGAGATATAAAATATTAGTGAGTTTTGATAGCGATTCGGCGGGCATGAAAGGAGCGGATAACTTGGTGGAAGAATTAACCGAAGCGGGAATCTTTGTTCAAAAACGAGATTGGGCAAAGGGATATAAAGATATTAATGAGTATTTCTTGAAAACTTCTTGAAAGGTTTTTTTATTGCCACGAAGGAACTAAGGTTCACAAAGAATAGAATTTCTAAGTTTGGAATTATACAAGAAATTTTTACTAAAATCTTGCTTTCTAAAATTTCGTGTTTCATCTTTGCACTATCAATTCTTCATTTCAGAAAAGTTGATTTATACAGACGAGGGGAGAGAATAGGCTCTACGAACCTCGGGCAACCTGTCCCGCTACAAGCGATAAGGTGCCAACACCTACCGAAACGGTCAAAACCATTCGGACTTATAAACCAATAATAAACAATCGTTTCAAATTGGTTTTGTTTGTTGGGTAATCAAAACACCTCGGTTTTTGGTATGCCCCAAATTTTAAAGAAACGATTACTTTTTTCATTATTTTACTAAAAAACAAATGTCAGAACTACGTTTTGAAACTCTCCAACTCCACGCTGGACAAGAAATCGACCCCGTTACGCAATCACGGGCCGTACCGATTTATCAAACAACGGCTTATCAATTCAAGGATTCGGCCCACGGAGCGAATCTTTTTGCTCTGAAAGAATTCGGGAATATCTACACCCGATTGATGAATCCGACGAACGATGTTTTTGAAAAACGAGTAGCTGCTCTCGAAGGTGGTGTTGCTGCCCTAACGGTTGCATCGGGTCACGCCGCTCAATTTATTGCCATCAATAATGTCACGACTGTGGGCGATAATTTCGTCACGACTTCGTATTTGTACGGCGGTTCGTTCAATCAATTCAAAAACTCATTCAAAGGTATTGGCGTTGAAGCACGCTTTGCCGATGGCAATGATGTGGCGAGTTTTGAGAAATTAATTGACGAAAAAACCAAACTCCTCTACGTCGAAACCATCGGAAACCCAGGCCTGAATGTACCAGATTTTGAGGCATTGGCAGCATTGGCAAAAAAACACGATTTACCACTTTTTGTAGATAATACCTTCGGGGCGGGCGGTGCGATATGCCAACCGCTCAAACACGGAGCAAGCGTGGTCGTAGAATCAGCTACAAAATGGATTGGCGGACACGGAACTACGATGGGCGGCGTAATCGTTGATGGCGGTACATTCGACTGGGGCAACGGAAAATATCCGCAGTTTACCGAGCCATCTTCAAGCTACCACGGCTTAGTGATGAATAGCGTTTTTGGCGTTGGTGGGCCGTTTGGTAATATTCAGTACATCATTCGCTGCCGAGTGGAAGGCCTTCGTGATTGGGGCCCTTGCCAGTCACCGTTCAATTCGTTTTTGCTGCTCCAAGGCCTCGAAACACTCACTTTGCGGGTAGAACGCACCTGCGAAAATGCTTTAAATTTGGCAAAATGGTTAGAAAACCACACTGACGTGGAGTCAGTTAGTTACCCAGGACTGAGCAATCACCCAACGCACGAATTAGCCAAAAAATATCTGCAACGAGGTTTTGGTGGCGTGTTATCATTCAAGCTCAAAGGCGGTCGGGAACGTGCCGAAAAATTTGTGAATAGTTTAAAACTGATTTCGCATTTAGCCAATGTGGGCGATGCCAAAACCTTGATTATTCACCCAGCTTCAACGACCCACTCGCAGCTTTCTGAAAGTGAGCAACTTTCGGCGGGCGTCGATCCGAATTTGCTACGGATTTCATGCGGTTATGAGCATATCGAAGACATTAAGGCCGATATTTCGCAAGCCTTGCTGTAAAGGAATTTTGATTTATTTTTTGTGGAATGAACATCCTGTTCGTTTGCTTTATGAATGAACGAACAGAATGTTCGCCCCACAGAAATAATAGCTTTATTTTAATCAAAATTAATGGAAAGCAAAACCATACATTTTACGGAAATTATCAAGAAAATGCCCCCAAAACAATCGGGAGCGTGGCATTACGTTGATGTTGATGAAGACATTGATGCAATATTTGGTCGAAAAGGCTTTATCTAAATCAAAGGTTTTATTAACCAAAAACCTTTTCAGAGTACGCTTTTTCCGAAAGGTGGCGGGCAGCACGCCATGACGATTTCGCTCAAACTACAAAAAGAATTAGGCGTAAAATTGCACGATGAGATTACGGGTTCGCTCGAGGAAAATTTTGAAGAAATCGTTGCCGAAATGCCCATTGAGCTACAAGAAGCCCTTGATTTTGATGAAGAAATGAATGACCTTTTTAGTAAACTTTCGGCTTTCAACCAAAAGTACTACAAAATTTGGATTGGCGGTGGGAAGCACATCGAAACCCGAATCAATCGGGTAGTTACACTTGCTGAAAGGCTACGAAAAAAACGTTGATTACTCTAAAAATTCTATGAAAAAACTACTCCTTTTATTAATATTTTTCGTGACTCAAAAAGCTACTGGTCAGACAATTTCGGCTAAGGAAACGATTCTGAAAATTGCGGCTGATTTGGAAAAATTCAACCGCACGGAATTTCCAAGAGATACCGTCAGTGCGTATCCTTTGGGTTCGTTTGCGGAAGCCGACTTTCAACGGAGGTATAACTTTCAGTTGGCAACCTATACTCAATTATTGAAAATTGACAGCAAAAATTTGGCTTTCGACGACTTAATAAATTTGGAGCTTTTGAAACACGAAGTAAAAAACCAATTAACGTTTTTTGAATACCAAGAATACCTCAACCCGATTTTGTCGGACGATGGTTTTCACATTGATTTTGCATTTATAGCCAGCTCTAATTATAAAACCAAGCAATCGCTTGATTTGTATATCCGCAAACTTAATGCCTTCCCAACTTATACCGACCAGCATTTGGACTTGATGCGAAAAGGCTTAAAAGTCGAAATTTCGCAGCCAAAAATTGCTCTAAAAGGCTACGAAAGCACCTACGAACAGCACATTGTGGCCAATATTGAGCAATCTGTTTTTTGGAAACCTTTCGTCACCAAACCTTACGGTATCAGTGATAATGACTGGAATAGTGCCGTTGAGGCGGGCAAAAAAGCGATTACCCTTTCGGTGATTCCGACTTTTCAGAAAATAAAAACTTTTTTTGATAACGAATATTATCCCCAAACCCGAACGACCCTCGGAGCAAGTAATTTCCCGAAAGGCAATGCTTTTTATAACGAAAAAGTAAAGTTTTATACCACAACCAATCTCACGCCAACGGCAGTATTCGACATTGGCGAGGCCGAAGTAGAGCGAATCAAACGAGAAATGCTCGACGTGATGAAGGAAGTAAACTTCACGGGTTCGCTCAAAGATTTTATCCAAACTCTCCGAACTGACCCAAAATTCTACGCAATATCGCCCGAAGGTTTGCTAAAAGAAGCCGCCTACATTGCCAAAAAAATTGATGGAAAATTACCACAGTTTTTTGGCAAACTCCCCCGCCAGCCTTACGGCGTTGTGCCTGTACCTGACTTTTTGGCTCCGTCATACACAAGCGGGCGATATTCGGGTGCTTCGATTACAAGTACTCGCTCGGGAAGCTACTGGGTAAATACCTATAACCTCAATAGCCGCACACTTTATACCCTCGAAGCCCTCACGCTGCACGAAGCCGTGCCTGGGCATCACTTACAAAGTGCCTTAACGCAGGAATTGACCCATTTGCCAAAATTTAGGCAGAATCTCTACATCAATGCTTTTGGTGAGGGCTGGGGTCTATATGCCGAATATTTAGGTACAGAATTGGGGCTTTACAAAGATCCATACAGCCGTTTTGGTCGATTAACCTACGAAATGTGGCGTGCCTGCCGCTTAGTGATTGATGTCGGTATTCACGAAAAAAACTGGACGAAAGAGCAAGCCGTTAGCTACTTGGCTGATAATACGGCCCTATCACTCCACGAAGTAAATACCGAAATCAATCGCTATATCTGCTGGCCTGGGCAGGCTTTGGCCTATAAAATGGGTGAAATAAAAATCAAAGAATTACGCAAACGTGCCGAAACTCAACTGAAAGATAAGTTTGATATCAGGGTTTTTCACGACCTTGTACTTTCGCAAGGCACCGTCACGCTGTCGATTTTGGATACAATGATTGACCAATACATTGCGGAAGAATTGAAGAAAATTAAAAAATAAATGGAGAATAAAATATTTCATTACGACGAACCATTTAAACTTGAATCGGGGGTATGGCTGCCCGAATTTGACTTGGCTTATACAACTTTTGGCACGCTCAACGAAGCAATGGATAATGTGGTGTGGGTGTGCCATGCATTCACGGGCAACGCCAATCCGTCGGACTGGTGGAATGGCTTGATTGGCGAAAAACGCTTGTATAATCCCGCCGAACATTTTATCGTTTGTGCCAATATTTTGGGGTCGCATTATGGCTCTACTAATGCTTTGAGTAAAAATCCGATTTCGGGTGATGCCTATTACCATGACTTTCCATTTTTGTCGATTCGTGATGTGGTGGAAGCACTCAATATATTACGTAAAAGCCTGAATATCAACAAGATACATACTCTTTTGGGAGGCTCGCTGGGTGGTCAGCAGGCCATTGAATGGGCGATTATCGAACCCGATTTGGTTGAAAATCTCATACTTTTTTCGACCAATGCCGTACATTCGCCGTGGGGAATCGCCTTTAATGAGTCGCAGCGAATGGCTATTGAAGCTGATCCAACTTGGTCGGAACGAAGCCCCAAAGCGGGCATGATTGGCATGAAAGTAGCCCGTTCGATTGCCTTACTTTCCTACCGAAACTATGCTACTTATGGCCGCACGCAGTCACGTGATGCGGGGCAAGTTGATTTTTTTCGGGCCAATACTTACCAAAATTATCAAGGCGAAAAACTCGGCAAACGCTTCAATGCGTTCTCGTATTGGACACTCTCAAAGATGTTCGACTCGCACGATGTAGGCCGTGGGCGGGGCAAAGTGGAAGACGTTTTAAGAACGATTAAGGCTAAAACGTTGGTGATTGGCATTACGTCTGACGTACTTTTTCCGCCCGATGAGCAAGCATTTATTGCCAAGTATATTACCGATGCTCAATACTCGCTCATCGAATCAATTTACGGTCACGATGGGTTTTTGATTGAATTTGAAGCCATGACCGAAACGATAAAAGGTTGGTTAGGGGGTAGTGGGGGTATTTTGGGAAAGGCTGTATTCTAATCATAAACAGCATTTTTATTAATTAATTTGTAATTATTAACTTACACATAACTAATTGATAACAAATTCCTTACAGTCACTAAACTCTGCAAAAAATCTAATATTTCTTGACTTGAGCAAAGGATTCTTTGTATTGCGATGAATCCTTTTTTTGCAAATTCTTTAAAATACTTTCTAACATAGGCTGTATAAACTTTGCTAAAAAGTTCGTACTGCAATATGAAGAAGTGCTAAATCTTATTTCTTTACTCGGCAGCGATGTCCAAAGAGAAGTCGTGAAAAATTATCTATTAGTCGTCAATGACATTTTACCAATCATTGAAGAAAACGGTATTCGCTTTGGATTTGTTTTTGAGAAAGCAGGTCTGACGGTAGGGCAGTACCAAGTCAGAAAGAGGGGGGCTGCCGAAAGCTCCATCGCCGCCTGGAACGTTTCAGAGGTTCGACGAATTATTGATGTTTTGAAGTTCTGAATAGAATAAGCAATACTTAATAAAGTACATACAATTGCCCTGTTAAAATGCTATTTACAGAGTTTTTTAGTTTTATCTCATAAAAATATGTTCCAGAAATAACATTTGTATCATTTACTTTTCCGTCCCAACTTTCAAACTCTCCTGTTTGAAAATATATTATATTCCCCCATCTATTGTATATTTTAACTTCACAATCTTTAAATATATTGATATTTTTTATTTCCCATTTGTCATTAATACCATCATTATTAGGTGAAAATGAATTTGGAATGTAAACATTAAACTCATTTGTGTAACAGTTTGGGTCTTCTGATAAAATGAAGTCATTTGAAAATATGTTACATGCTGTTGTGTTATCAATAATTTTGACATTATAAACTCCAAAATCTGTCGTTTTGAGGCTGGATTTATTACCGCTTAATACTTCGACATTATTCTTATACCATTCATACGTGTAGTTAGATTTTTGAGGGATTATAAGTTCAAAATCATCACTTTTACATGTAAAAAACTGTGCAGTGCCACTACTTGGATTTTCAGGTAAGGGGTTAAAGTTGAGTGTAATATTATCTTTTACTACAGGACAACCATTTTCACCGCCATATTGGACAAAATATGTTCCACTATTACTTACTTCTATTGATTCATTTAACCCTAAATTTTGTGTAGTCGAAGACCATACGCCATATTTGTAGGGAGCTTTAATTTTCAATACAGCTTTATCGTTTTCACAATAGGTCTTTACGGCGTAATCTATTTTTATTGGGTCTAAATTTAATTTTAATATTATTGTGAAAGTTTCCGATATAAAAGTTTGGTTGTTTGATTTGCTTTTTTTCTTGACCGTATAACTACCAGCCTTATCCGTCCAATGAACACTATTTGTAGCATTTATAATATCAAAACCATTCAGTTGCCATTGGTAATCATAATTAAAATCCGATGATGTTGTTAGTTCAATATTGGTTATCTGACAAATGATAAGTTCCTCTTTTGGATAATTTTGGTGTAAAATAATGGGTATCTCTTTATTTTCTAAACTACCACAGGCTGAGATGTTTTCATTGTTGAGTAAATAAAAAAGGGATAAAACCCATAAGAATGATATTTTATCCCTTTTTAACATTTGAATCTAAGAAATATTAGTAGATACTGAAATTTATATTCTTGGTGCCTATCAAATCACCACGACCATCTGTATCTGAATAAAGCTGTACCTTCACTTTACAAGTACCTATTTTTTGAGAACCATTGACTAAAACAGAAGGTTCAAATCCAGTTGTACCAAAGACTACAAAACTATTAGCATTGTTCGTATAATTAGTTGTATAAACATATTTGTTATCAAAACTAACAACGATACTTTTTACGACAGAAGGTGGATTTACCTTTATATTCAAAAAAGATCCTGTTGTTGATTGATATGTATCATTATCAAGCAATGTTTTTTTGTCAATAAAACTGGCTCCTGATTTTTCTTGTAAAATGACATCGGACGAAACATTTGCAAATATTTTTGATATAAAGTTATAATTATAACTTCTAATCAAGTTGCCATTTAAGTCTTTTACGGCCTTTAATCTCCCTAAATTGTCGTATTCTGACGTAGTATAAGTGCCATCTGGAATTATTGTTTTTTGGATTCCAAAAAGTGGGGAGTCGTATTCGTAATTTATTGTTTTTGCCGTACTTGCATTCGATGCCATTACTATTGAGGTAGGTAGTAGTTGGTTATAACCATAATTTACTTGCGTAGTAGGAGCTTTATATTTGTTGAAAGATGTGACTAAACCTTTAGCATTATATGTATTATAATTAACCAATGGTACATAACTTGTACTTTTAGAAACTGCACCACTCACAATAGAGGAAAGTGTAAATGTAGATAATGGTGCAATCAGTTCCAAACCATAGGTGATATAATCCAAGCCTACTTCGGTCAGATTTGGAGAAAATTGCCTGTAGTTGCCGCTGACTACTAAATTATTCTTTTTAGTAATAATTTCTACAGGAACATTATATCTTCTATCATTCAATAATTTCAAAGCATAAGACTCATTTACACTTGAAGTTACACCAGTGGTGTTATATTCTCTTGAATACTTAACTAAACTTTCTACTTTTTCCTCTGCAATACTTGCTGGTATAGTAGTATCTGAATTCTTTATTACTGAGGTTATGCTGGTTGGTTCGCTGTGGGTAGTACCATATCCATAAGTTGTTGTATTTTGGATAGGCATATTACCATTTGAATCATAATTTGTGGTAATTGTTTTAAATGCTTTATAATTTGCAATGGGTTGATTGTAAGTTTGTATAACGTCGGTGTAATTGGTTAAATCTCTATATGGCTCTCCCAATGATATAGACTTGTCAACTAATCCAATAATCAAACTTACTATCCAACCCACTTGTGGAATAAAGCTTGTTCCATACCCAACAGCCTGTACTACCT
>JANNEN010000243.1:0-22455 GCA_031378715.1 Emticicia sp. | reverse complement strand
GGGGCATTATGACCGAGCGAGTAAGGGTTGCAGTAGCTAATTCTGACCGTTGGGCTGACTATGTTTTTCAGCGAGGATATCAGTTGATGCCGTTGCGTGAGGTGGAGAAATTCATTGCTCACCACCAACATTTGCCTAATGTACCATCGGCCGAAGAAATGACAAAAAATGGCTTGGACGTAATGGAAACATCAGCCAAATTACTCGAAAAAGTAGAAGAACTTACGCTTTATTTAATCAAGGCCAATAAGCAAATCGAAGCCTTAGAAACAAAAGTAAGTAATCTTGAAAAAGTACAAAAAAAGCAATAGTTTACTTTTGTGTCAGTGATTCATGAGTTTACTAATATACTGCATAATTGCTTTGAATTAGAGCAGATACAAAGAAAATAGTAATGTATCCGCTTAGAAAGTTTTAATTCAGGAAGTAATAAGTGGCACAGAGATTGCAACAAGATATATAAATAATGCAATACAATAGTAGAGTTATAAAATTGATTTTTATGGGTTAGGGTTTATTTTAAACGCCACTGCACACGATTGCGGTGGCGTTTTTGCTTGTATACGATGTTTTTTTACCACCAAGATAGCAGAGGAAATACAACAGAGAAAAAGAGAAAGTATTGATAATTAGGTAAAAAATTCATAACGATTTCTTGCCATTGAGCGAAGCCGAAACTCGGTAGTTGAGCGAAGCCGAAACTCGGAGAAGTAGCACAAAATCTTGAACTTATCTTACACCCTAAACAACACCCCCAATATAGAATTATTTTTTACCAAAAGTAATGCGTATCTCCAATCAAAAAATCACACCATTCCTTCGGGATTTGGAATAAAATTCATAAACGAATCAGCGTTTTTCTTGTATTTTTCCACATCAAGGGCGTACAAAAAAGCCCCTTTTTTCGAGAATCCTTTTTGTTTTTCTTTTAGTTTTATTAAAAGCCCAGTTGAGAGGATTTTTCGACTAAAATTCCGTTTGTCAAAATTATTACCATAAATCGCTTCGTAGAGATTAAGTATCTGCGGAATCGTAAATTTCTCGGGCATCAACTCAAATCCCACGGGGTGAAAAGCCGCCTTGTAGCGTAGTCGTTCGATAGCCGTTTTTATCATTTCATGGTGGTCAAAAAGCAATTCGGGCAGGGCGTGCATCGAAAACCAGTGGGCGTGGTGCTTGTCCGAAATCTTGGTTTCGTAGTCTTTCACATTCACCAAAGCATAGTATGCCACAGCCACGGTTCGCTCCACCGAGTCACGATTAGGGTTGCCGAAGGCACTGAGTTGCTCCAAGAAAATCCCCGAAACACCCGTCAATTCGTACAAAATTCGCTCGGCGGCTTCATCAAGGCTCTCGGCAGGTTTTAGCCAGCCGCCCATCAGCGACCAAGTATCGTGGTCGGTCTGCACGCCCCGTTTGACCAGTAATAGTTTTAATTCTTCGCCATCAAAACCAAATATAATCGAATCCAATGCCACCAAGCACCTGATTTGTTGTTTGTAAAGTTCTAACATCGAAAGTTAAAATCGTTAATCTTTTTTAGGTAAGTATTTTCAATAAAAAGCAAGATAGATAAAGTCGATAGTTATACATAATAAATTGCCTTTTTTCTGTCAAAAACCCGTATTTTTGCATAAAAAAATACTACGCCATTGCTCAAAATCAGTCATTTACACAAATCATTCAACGGAATCAAGGCCGTAAATAATGTTTCATTTACCCTCGAAAAAGGCAAAATATTAGCCATTTTGGGCGAAAGCGGTTCGGGAAAAACCACCCTTCTGCACCTCATTGGGGCCCTCCACGAACCCGACTCTGGCACGCTCACCCTCGACGGCATACGTATCATACCGCCCTCCGAAAAACTCATTGCGGGGCATAGCGACATCAAGCTCGTACGGCAAGATTACGGGCTGTTTCCGAATATCTCAATCCGTGAGAATATCGCCTACGAACTACGCTTTTATGAAGAAAATTACCGCAACAAGCGAATAGATAAACTACTAAAAATCAGTGGATTAACAAAAAATCAGCACCAACTACCGAAGCAAGTTTCGGGTGGTGAGCAGCAGCGTGCCGTCATCGTAAAAGCCATTGCCGAACAGCCCAAGCTACTGTTGCTTGATGAGCCGTTTAGTCACTTAGATGCTTTGAACAAACGAAAATTGAAGCACGAAATCTTACAAATCATCAAAGAAGAAGGCGTAAGTTGTATCTTCGTGACGCACGATGTGAGCGACGCTTACGCCATGGCCGACGAACTGATAATCATGCAAAAAGGCAAAATACTACAATCGGGGTCGCCCGAGGCAATTTACCAAAATCCTGCCAGTCAGTACGTAGCCCAAATCACGGGGGAGGTTTCTTGGAGTTCTGAGTTTAGAGTGCTGAGTTCTGAATTAACAAAGGGAAAAATTAGTATCGCACAAGGAAGCATTCAGAATCGCACGGCGAACCGTTCAGAACTCAGAACTCTTTTACGTCCCCAGCAGATTCGTATTTCCGAACAATCTGACATTCGAGCGGTCGTCATGTCCGTAATTTTTATGGGAGTTTACTACGAAGTAACATTACAAATTGATGATTTTATGTTGAAAATGTACAGTTTTGACAAAATTAAGGTCGGTGATGAGGTCAGAATTGAGATAATGCCTTTAAGTTAAAATATCCTTATTTTGTGGTAATAATAGATAAAACGTCCATTCTGAAAAACGTTTGCAGATATTTTCTATGAAGGTTGAATAAATTTTAGATAAAAATTTATTCTATTCTTTGCTTTTGACTGACTAAATTCTGAACTTTGTATCAGTATCAAGAATTTCTGGGTAAAATCAGAAAACCAACCGAGTTTAAACGCTACGGTGGTCAAAAGATGCGGGCTGTTCTAAGGTCAAAAATGTTTTATTTTTCTCTCCAAAAACCTCCCGCAAACTCTCGGTATCAATCCCAAAAATTAATAGTGTAATGATGTTGAACGAGTAGTTGAGATATGAGAAATATTCGCTCATTCGCTCATTCACTCATTCAATCATTCAATCAAGTCATTAACCAAAAACATACTATTTCATGCCGTATTTATTTACTTCTGAGTCAGTATCAGAAGGACACCCCGACAAAGTATCCGACCAAATATCCGATGCCCTCATTGACAATTTCATGGCTTTTGACCCTTCGTCAAAAGTAGCCTGCGAAACCTTAGTAACAACGGGCTTAGTGGTGCTGGCAGGAGAAGTAAAAACCCAAACCTACCTTGATGTACAAGCCATTGCCCGTGAGGTAATCCGCAAAATCGGCTACACGAAGTCGGAGTATATGTTTGAGGCAAATTCTTGCGGAATCATTTCGGCCATTCACGACCAATCGGCTGATATTAACCAAGGCGTTGATCGAGTAACGGCCGATGATTTTGAATCAAAAGCTAATGCTCAAGGTGCAGGCGACCAAGGTATGATGTTCGGCTATGCCACCCGTGAAACCGACAATTATATGCCTTTGGCTTTGGACTTGGCTCATACGATTTTGCAAGAAATGTCGTATATCCGTAACAACGAGCCAGCCTTGATTCCGTATTTACGCCCCGATGCAAAATCACAGGTAACAATCGAATACTCGGACGATAACGTACCGCAGCGAATTGATACCATTGTAGTATCTACCCAGCATGATGATTTTGCGGAGGACGCAGTAATGTTGGCCAAAATCAAGGCTGATGTTATTAATATTGTTATTCCACGGGTGAAGGCCAAGTTGAAAGCCGAGCTACAAGTATTATTCAACGACCAGATTAATTACCATATCAATCCAACGGGAAAGTTTGTAATCGGTGGGCCGCACGGCGACACGGGTTTGACGGGTCGCAAGATTATTGTCGATACTTACGGCGGAAAAGGTGCCCACGGTGGCGGTGCATTCTCGGGCAAAGACCCATCAAAAGTAGATAGAAGTGCGGCCTATGCCACTCGCCACGTAGCCAAAAACCTGGTTGCGGCTGGGCTTTGCGATGAGGTGTTGGTACAGGTATCTTACGCCATCGGTGTTGCCAAACCTTGTGGCTTGTTTGTGACTACCTACGGCACGTCCAAAGTGACAATGACCGATGGAGAAATCGCCCAAAAAGTAGCCGAAATCTTCGATATGCGTCCGTATGCCATTGAGCAACGCTTAAAGTTACGCAATCCGATTTACTCCGAAACTGCCGCCTACGGACACATGGGACGCAAAAATGAGGTCGTAACCAAAACTTTCAAAGGGCCAGATGGAACAGTAGTAACGAAAGAGGTAGAACTTTTTACGTGGGAAAAACTTGATTACGTCGATGCCGTAAAAACTGCATTTGGCCTGTAATTTTGAAAAATATTTTCAATAAAGAAGGGAGTCGAAAGGCTCCCTTTTTTTGTTATCTTTGATGCTTGCACGGACAATAATCTGATAAACCGAAAAAACATTATTCAATTAATATTTTTCCATTGAAAATGATTAATTTTGTAAAAAAACAGAAACTATGACCGCCGTAATTGACAAAGAAATGCTAAAAAAAGCTCTTCGAGAATTGTTTGTTGAAGAGCCGAATACTATCAAAATGTACTTGAAAGAAATAATCAATGAGCAATCACTTGATTCTGAAAACGAATTTGAGCGGTTAATTCAGAAAAATTTCGACCGTTTTGACGCAACCTTTAAAGCATTAGCTTGATGAAATATTTAAGTAAACAGCAAGTTACGAAGATTAACAGAGCTACAATTCAAGCTCATGGGGGAAACTTTATGCCCCCACACAATTTTCTGCACGAAGAAAACTTAGATTATCTGCTTGAAGCTGTCCAAGCTGAAATGTTTGGTGAACCGCTTTATCCGACTATTTCGGATAAAGCGGCAGTATATTGCTATAATATTATTTGTAATCATATATTTACTGATGGAAATAAGCGAACTGGTTTAGGAACAGCACTTGTTTTTTTAAATCTAAATGGATTTGATTTAGTGCAAGAAATTAACGATTCTATATTAACAGCATTCATTCTCAAACTCGCCTCTGGTCAGTCAAGTTTAGACGAATGTAAGGCATGGTTTGCCGAGAATATCGTTGAAAATAGTTGATTACTTTTCCTCAAAACTTCACCCGAACTACACTCGTATATTGCCCCTTGATGATAATTTCTTGCCCATCGACCATAATTTTTACTGCTTTATTTGCAGGATTATGCCCCCAATAAGCCGTATAGAGTACATCTCGGCTATTATCATCACGTTTTTTCATCACCAACGGAAACCCCTTAATGTAAGCCTCAGTCGGAAGTTTGTTATCGCCTGTCACTTTTCTTCCATCGGGTAAGGTTACATCTGGGTATTCGATGGGCGTATTGGCTTCGAGAATATCTTTATTTACGCTCATCGCCCACACGCCCGCCATGAGCCAATCAACGTTTTTTTGTGACTGAAACGGGTAGCTCGATAAGCGTTCGCCGAAGCGGTCTTCTCGGAATTTTTCGGAGTCAAGTTCGATGGCTTTACTGCCCCACAAGTCGGAGTTATCTACTTTTGTATTGGGGTCGCTCCATAAGTCAATGCCGTCGAGCCACATTCCCCACACACCCAAACTTTGCATCAAGTCGGGCGGCACGATGGGCTTAGTTTTGATTCTGAACACTTCGCCGCTTGATGTGCGGTGGGTTTGCTCGCCGAGTGGCCAATCCATTATTTCGATTTCGTGCCAAATATTGGCCAAGGCTTTTTTGTTCGGTTCGATTTTTTTTGAGATAAATCCTTCCGTCATTAGGTGATAAATCGTGCCTACGTTTCGTATATCATTGCAATACCCTCCCACCTGCGACACCGTGACGGCCTCCCGCACGGCATTCCAAACATTGCGGGTTGGCATTGCAGGAAATGCCCGATTATAGGCCTCTATGCCACTTCCAGGCCATTTTAATACATTTGTAAACCCTTGGGCATCTCGTTCACCCTCAAATTTCGCTCGACTCATTCCCCTCGGATTCAAACTCCAAATCGAAAATTCGCCTTGGGCATTTTGGGCTTTTAGTTCCTGCAAAGCAAAACCGATTTTATCAATATTTGGGCTACTATTCCAGACTCCAAGTGGCTCGAAATTCAAGCTCAGATAGCCAGTTTTCACATTCGGTCCCACGACCTTGGCAAAGTTTCGTCGCAACACACTGGCATCTGCCCTACCGAGCCATTGATTTACTACCTCTTCGGTAGTTGTGTAGGCCTTCGGGCAACCCGATTCATAAAGCCAACCGTCATAATCCATCAGGGCTTTGCGGGCAGGTTGGGGGGAATTATGCAAAAAAGTTACGCCCCGTTTCATGGCTTTTTCGCCATCAATATCTGTCCCCGATAAATACAAAAACCGCACGATTTTGCTCTTGGGCAACGAAAACTCAGGAAAAGCACCATAAAAATCGGGCAGAATACTCTCGCTCACGTATCGGGCAGGATTCCAATAATAAACGGCACTACCAACGGTGTCGGTAGTCATGCGTTTACCCGGCACCGTGATATATTGTTGCAGCCAGTTTCGGGCGTTCCAGTGTCTGCCTTTTTCGGTATAAACTTCAATCACGCTGAGGTCAAAGCCTGCCATTTCCGAAATGTCAAGATTTTGGAGGGCAGTCGTATTCGATTTTTCACCCAAACCAATATAAAACCCTTTTTCATAGTTTCGGTCGTTCATAAAAGGCCTATTCCAGAGTTCATCACTTAGTTTTCCATTTTCAAAGTTGAGTTTTGAAAGTACTTCTCTCACCGAGCCATCGACCCGTAAATAATTAAAACCATCGGTCACCTTTGGGTAGCCCGAAAACTTCACGTCAATACTTTTTCCTCTACGGGTTGAGGAAAGCACAGGTGCTTGGGTTTGGGGCAAAATTATAGGTTTTTCCTGCGGAATCGTTGTTGGCTTAGGAGTATTGGCGGCATCAATCGCTTTTTGCCCGCACAAAATTACGGGTGTACCATCGGGCATTTTTTGCAAAACACAAAACTGCGGAACTACGAAACTCTTGGGCATTTCCAGCCCGCCGCTGGACGTGATTTCGGTAAAATACTGGCTGTGGTTTTTATACTTACTGATGACATCGGGTCGGGTGAGCATATTTGCCCCCCGCACCACGAAATTGTCCATTTCGCCTTGAATGACGTACAATTTATCACCATCAACCCACGCCCGTAGGGGCTGATTTACGGCCTGCCATTGCCCAATAATCTGCCCGTGACTGGGGCGTAGCACAAGCCTTCGGAGTTGAGCCGAAGTATTTAGGAATAGTATTGAAAACAAAAACAGACAAAATATTTTTTTCATAGAAAAGCGTTTAATCAACCAAATCAAAATAGTTAAGAACAATCAATATAACGCTTTTTCTATAAAAAACTTTCACTCAGAATACCCGATTAAAATCGGGTTCTATTATAATCAAAGGATTTTTATTACAAGTTTTGACGACTTAAGTCGTCTTAGCTGTTAAAAAAAGTCAAATTATTATTTAAGCACCCGATTTTAATCGGGTAAACGACGTAAATATTTTTTACAGGAAAACCGTGTAGTCAATATAACGCTTTTTCGGAAAATGGTTGTATTTTTGCTTAGATAAAAATTAAACACATCACCACATGAAAAAATACTTGATAGCCGTTCTCGTGGCGTTTTCGTCTTTGGCAAATGCCCAAACCCTACTGGAAGATCAATTTCAGTTTAATTTTTTGGCACTAAATCCTGCCTTTGCGGGAGCCAGACAATCATTTAGCCTCAACGCCATGCTCGGCAATCAGTTCAATGGCACGCTTCGCCCGCAGCAAATTTACCAACTTTTTTCGTCCGATGGCGTTATTCAGCAGGGCAAAGGAGGCTTAGGTTTGCAAGCATTCAACAGTAATATTTCGGGTTTCAATAATTCGGGCGTGAAGGCCTCTTATGCTTATCGCCAGCAATTCGGTGAGTTATTTTCGGTAGCACTCGGTGCCGATGCGGGCTTTGTGTATCAACCTACAATTTTGGCGGGTTTAGGTGCGAGGCAACTTTTCCCGTACATGGGTCTGGGCGGATTGCTCCAAGCCGACCGATTTTATTTGAGCCTATCAAAACCCGTATTGCTTATCAATGACGAAGGGCTTTTTGGGAGTAAAAAGCCTTTCTACACCATGTTGGGGGCTTCGTTGGGCGAATATGATGGTATGATGTTTAATATCAGTACTTTGATAGAAACCAATAAAGCGGCAAAAAGTGCCTTTTCGCTAAACGGCAAGGCATGGTTCAATAGAAAACTTGGCCTTGGCGTTTCGTACCGTTTACAAGAAGTAAACGGCGAGCGAGTAAACAAATTTGTACCAATGGCCGAGTTTCAGTTGTCGGACGCTATCCGTCTGGGAGCATCTTACGATCCCAAGCCTCCGACTTTCCGCACGCAGGGGTCTCAGAGTAGTTTTCAGCAAAACGGTATTCTACAAGTATATTTTCGCTACGAAGGACGTGGAGAAGAACGTAGTACCAATCGTTTGAAATACTATTGATAATAAATGTAGTCCTTGAAAATCCTAAACTTATATTTTTTAAGGACTGATTTTTACAAAAAAAATGTTACATTATAAAATACGTACCGTAACTTTGTACAGATTATAAAGATTAACATTTCCGACAATATACCATCGTTCAATGGACCAATTTTCATACATAGCCAATGCCGACGTAGCAGCATTAGACGCACTCTACCAACAATACAAAGAAAATCCAGCATCAGTTGATGAAAGTTGGCAGCATTTCTTTAAGGGTTTTGAATTTAATCAGACATTTAATAGCAACGGACATACCAACGGCACGGTAGCCCAAGCAAAACCCGTAAGTGCCGAGCATACCCGCAAAGAGATGGAAGTTGTCCACCTCATTCGTGCCTATCGCTCACGTGGGCATTTGCTTTCAAAAACAAATCCATTGGGGGGCAGAAAAGACCGCCAGCCGATGCTCGACTTGGCAGATTTCAAATTATCTGATGCTGACTTGGAAACTACCTTTGAGGCAGGAATTGAGCTTTTTGGTGAAGCAGCCACACTTCGCAAAATCGTTGATGCCCTTAAAAAAGTATATCTCGGCAAAATCGGTTTTGAGTACCTATATATAAGAGATAGAAAAGCAAAGAACTGGTTACGCAAGAAAATCGAAAATGAGTACCTTTATTTCGACCCAAGCCGTGACCAAAAACTGCGTATTTTCGAGAAATTGAACGAAGCCGTAAATTTTGAAAACTTTATTCATACCAAGTTTTTAGGAAAAAAACGTTTCTCACTCGAAGGTGGCGAATCGACAATTCCAGCCCTCGACATTGCTATCAATCGTGGAGCAGAATTGGGCGTACAAGAAGTAGTCGTCGGAATGGCTCACCGTGGACGCTTAAATGTACTGACAAATATCTTGCAAAAGCCTTATGAGCAGGTATTTAACGAATTTGAAGAAAACGTAGAACTCGAATCATACAGCGATGGCGATGTAAAATACCACATGGGGTATTCGAGCCAAGTAGAAACTCCCGAGGGGCATCGAGTAAGTTTGAAACTCATGCCAAACCCCTCGCACTTGGAAGCCGTAAATCCTGTTGTGGTTGGCTACGTCCGTGCCAGAGCCGATGCCCACTACGAAAATGCCACCGTCAAGCCTAACGACCGTGATGATATTTATGACAAAGTTTTGCCGATTTTGATTCACGGTGATGCCGCCGTAGCGGGTCAGGGGATTGTGTATGAAGTTACCCAAATGTCGAACCTTCCTGCCTATTATACGGGCGGAACGCTTCACTTTGTGATTAACAATCAGGTAGGTTTCACAACTGATTTTGATGACGCTCGTTCGTCGATTTACTGCTCCGATATTGCCAAGATTATTGACGCACCCATTTTCCACGTCAACGGCGATGACCCCGAAGCCGTGGTTTATGCCATGAAATTGGCAGTAGAGTTTCGCCAAGAATTTAACCGTGATGTATTTGTGGACATGGTTTGCTACCGAAAATACGGCCACAACGAATCAGACGAACCACGCATGACGCAGCCCACAATGTACAAAACCATTGATGGCCATGCCAATACCCGTGAGATATATTTGCAAGAACTCATGACCCGTGGCGAAGCCGATACGAAGTTTGCCGAAGAAATGAAGAAAAGTTTCGAGGGTGAGTTACAAGACCTTTTGGCGAAAGTAAAACAGAAACAACTCCCCTACCAAAAACCAAAATTGGAAGAAGCGTGGGCAAAACTCCGCCGTTCGGTTCCCGAAGATTTTGAGCAATCGCCAGCAACGGGTATTTCGTCAGAGGTAATTGCAAAAATTGGCAAAGCCCTATCGAATGTACCAGAAGGATTCAAGCCTTTGAAGCAAATCGAAAAGATTTTGGAGGAAAGAAAAGCAATCTTTGCCCAAGATAAGCCATTCAACTGGTCAGTCGGAGAATTGATGGCTTACGGGTCGATTCTGAACGAAGGCAAATTCGTTCGTTTCACAGGTCAAGATGTTCAGCGTGGCACTTTCACCCACCGCCACGCAGTACTTCATGATTCAGAAACCAACAAAAACTATAATAATTTAGCTCATTTAGGCGAAAAACAGGGCAAATTTGAGATTTACAACTCACTTTTGGCCGAATACGGTGTGATGGGTTTTGAGTACGGCTACGCCATGGCAAACCCCGATGCGTTAGTAATTTGGGAAGCCCAATTCGGTGATTTTGTGAACGGAGCTCAAACCATGATTGACCAATTCATTGCCGCTTCCGAGTCAAAATGGGGGGCAATGAATGGCTTAGTCCTACTTTTGCCCCACGGCTACGAAGGTCAAGGCCCCGAACATTCAAATGCTCGTCCTGAGCGGTTCTTGCAGTTGGCGGCCGAGTATAATATGTACGTTTGTACCTGCACTACGCCTGCCAACATCTTCCACATGATGCGTCGTCAGTTGGCATTGCCTTTCCGCAAGCCGTGTATTCATTTATCACCAAAATCAATGCTGCGTCACCCATTGGCAGTTTCACCGATGAGCGATTTTGTAGAAGGAACACGCTTTCAGGAAGTTATTGGAGATAATTTTGCCGATGCCAAAAAGGTAAAACGAGTGCTACTCTGCACAGGAAAGGTTTATTATGATTTGCTCGATAAACAACAAAAAGAAGGCAGAACGGACGTAGCAATAATTAGGGTTGAGCAACTTCACCCATTCCCAAAAAAACAAGTGGAGGCCGAATTAGCCAAATATAAGAAAAAAGAAAGTGTGCTTTGGGTACAAGAAGAACCAGAAAATATGGGCTGTTGGTCATTTGTTTTGAGAGAATTTTCGGCAATTGGCGTAGATAATTTCGTTGCCCGAAAAGCAAGTGCTTCACCAGCCACGGGCTTTACAAAAGTACACGCCAAAGAGCAAGCCGATATTGTGGAGCGGGCGTATACGTAAGTCAGAGTTTGTACCTGATATTTCAAAAAATTAGAAGCAGAAAAATCTAAATTCAAATAATTTTATGCAAAATAATAATAATTGGGTAAATACAAACCGTCGCCTTTTAGAAAACTATAAAGGTCAATGGGTTGCCTTTAACTATGAGTCAGGCTTAATTGCACATGATACCGATTATTTTGTGGTGAAAGAAAAAGCAGTAAAATCAGGCATAGATTATGTATTTTGGCACGTTCCTAAGTATTGGGGAAAGATTTTGAGGATTTTACCAATTCGTTTCCGAACCTTCGTTGTGCATGAATGGGCACCTGTCTATGAAGTTACATTAATGTCAGGGAGTAATATTATAAAACAGCAAATGCTCGTAGATTCCGGTGCAGATGTTTCACTTATACCTTATAAAATGGGTATTGATTTAGGATTAGAAGTAGCTTTCCACGAAAGAATTTCAGTCGCAACTGGCATTGGTGGCTCAGTAGAATATGTAGTTCGTGATATTGAATTTACAATTGATTCTCACACCTTCAAAGCACCTGTTGCATGGGTGCAAACGCCTGACTGTGAGGATATTATACTTGGCAGAGAAGTAGTTTTTGATACTTTTGATATTGAGTTCAGGCAAGCCGACGAAGAAATTGTTTTCAAATTAAGAAAAGAAAAATCATGATAAATTACCAAGATCACATCACCTCAAACCGCCAAGTAATGCTCGGGAAGCCTGTTATAAAAGGTACCAGAATTACGGTGGAGTTGGTGCTAAGAAAAATGGCAGAAGGTGCAAAAATTGAAGATATTCTACTAATGTATCCACATCTCACCGCTGATGGCGTTTTGGCTTGCCTGATGTACGCATCGGAAGTAATTGCACATGAAGAAGTTATACCATTGGAGGCTTGATAATTGCTGACGAAAATATCGACCATCAAATTATTCTGAACCTTCGTAAATTGAGTATAGAGATTTACTCCATTTATGAAACCGAAAGAGGAAAAACAGATATTAAAATCGTTAGTTTTTCAAGGAATCCTCCAAGAATTATTCTTACAGAAGACAAGGATTTCGGAGAAATGGTCTTTCAAAATGGCATCAGAAATATCAGTGTAGTTTTCATAAGATACAGTTTTTCAGAAACAAATAAAATGATAGAAATTCTTGTAAATCTTTTCTCTCATGCCCACAATGAGCTTTTCGGACAATTCACAACCGTAACAACACAAAAAATTAGAAGCAGAAAAATATAATAAAATATAGTTCCTATCATCATGGCAATAGAAATGAAAGTCCCTTCGGTGGGCGAATCAGTAAGCGAAGTAACCATCGCTTCATGGACAAAAAAAGACGGCGATTTAGTCAAAATGGACGAAGTTATCTGCGAATTAGAGTCCGATAAAGCCACATTCGAGCTACCCGCCGAAGCCGACGGAATTCTAAGAATCGTAGCCACAGAAGGCACTACGCTACCGATTGGTGCTTTGATATGTAAAATTGAAAGCCCCCTAACCCCCGATGGGGGAACAAAAGAAGATTCTCCAAAAACGGAAACAGCAATTGTTGAAGTTCAACCCGTGGCAGCTCCCCCATCGGGGGCGGGGGGGGCTTTTGACGTAATCGTTCCAGCCGTTGGCGAGTCAATTTCGGAAGTAACGATTGCCGCTTGGAGCAAAAAAGATGGCGATACTATAAAAATGGACGAAGTTATCTGCGAACTCGAATCAGACAAAGCAACCTTTGAATTGCCGTCACCCGAAAACGGTGTACTCACAATCGTTGCCCAAGCAGGACAAGTTGTGCCAATCGGTGGAGTTGTAGCAAGGATAACAGCAAGCCCCGCAGCGGCGGCCGCCCTAACCCCCAGAGGGGGGATTTCAGAAACTGTTACTGAAACAAGTGCAGTTACTCCCCCTCTGGGGGCAGGGGGGCTTTATGCAGCAGGTCACCCATCACCAGTAGCAGCCAAAGTTTTAGCCGAAAAAGGCATTGATGCGGCAAGCGTTCAAGGTACGGGCATTGGCGGACGCATCACAAAAGATGATGCCATGAAAGCCGAAAAACCAGCAGCAACACATGCGGTAGCACCAACTGTACAAGCAACAAAACCAAGCATCGAACCTCAAATATCGAACAACGGCTCACGTGTTTCTCGCCGTGAAAAAATGTCTTCTTTACGCAAAACCATTGCCAAACGTTTGGTTGCCGTGAAGCAAGAAACAGCCATGCTCACGACTTTCAATGAGGTGGATATGAAGCCAATCATGGAGTTGCGTGGCAAATACAAAGATAAATTTAAGGAGGTTCACGGTGTAGGTTTAGGCTTTATGTCATTCTTTACGAAAGCCTGTGCTATTGCATTGAAGGAGTTTCCAGTCGTAAACTCATACATTGATGGCGATGAAATCGTTTTCAATGATTATGCCGATGTTGCCATTGCCGTTTCAGCTCCTCGTGGCTTGGTTGTGCCAGTAATTCGTAATGCCGAAAAATTGAATTTTGCCCAAATCGAAGCGGAAGTAGTGCGTTTGGCAGGAAAAGCCAAAGAAAATAAGCTGACGATTGACGAAATGACGGGCGGAACTTTCACCATCACCAATGGCGGAATTTTCGGTTCGATGCTTTCAACGCCAATCATCAATGCTCCGCAATCGGCTATTTTAGGTATGCACAATATCGTTGAGCGTGCCGTGGTAGTCAATGGCGAAATCGTAGTTCGCCCGATTATGTACGTGGCACTTAGCTATGACCACCGAACCATCGACGGAAAAGATTCAGTTAGTTTCTTGGTGCGGGTAAAACAACTTTTGGAAGACCCTACGAGAATGTTATTGGGGGTGTAAAACATTGATTATAAGTTTTTATATAAAACATGGACGATATATTGACCATAGAAGAAATAAAAAAGAAGTATCCAAATGAATGGGTACTTCTGGGAAACCCCGTCATAGATAATACCAAAGTATTGTCGGGGATAGTTATTTCTCATAATACCAGCAAAAAAGAATTAGCAGAACAAAGACCTGAATGGTGGAATTTCTATGACAAAGCTACTACTGTTTTTACTGGTGAATTTCCAAAAAATCGAAGAATTTGGTTATGACAAAATTTCCATTTAAGTTGGACGAGAGTTATAACGTCATACTTACTGATGTTGAATTTGGAAAATCAACGTACAGGTTTTTGCTTGATACGGGTGCGTCAAACACGATTATAGACTTCAACACACTGTTGATTGCTGGGTATAATTTCGGAAATGCCCTACGACAGGTTGAAATCGAAACTGCCAATGGAGTTGTTGAGGCAAGCGTTTTTAAAATTAAGTCAATTAATGCTTTTAATATTCAAAAGCGAAACTTTGAAATAACATCGTATGATTTTTTCGCTACTGAAATCATAAGCGAATTTGATGGGGTTTTAGGTTTAGACTTTTTTAAAAATAACAAGATTTGTATTGATTTTATTAACTCAGAAATTACAATTTCATAGAATTATCATGACTAAATGGGAATACAAAACCGTAACATTTCCAGCCTTCAAATCAGATGGATTATTTGCTGCTCCTAAGATTAATGATGCCTTAGATGATACACTAAGAAACTATGGCAATGATGGTTGGGAATTAATCACGCAATCACTTACTGATAATTATAGTAGTGGTTTTTGCGATATGCTTTTGATTTTTAAACGACAAAAAGAGTAAGATGGGTAAATTTGAAAAAAGTATTTATAAACTTCTTGCAGGTTCGTCAGATTCCAATTTCAAATTTGAAGAACTTAGAAATATGCTTTTCATTTTAGGTTTTGAAGAAAGAATAGCAAGTAGTCATCATATTTTTAAAAAGAAAGGCTGTGTTGGCATTATCAATCTTCAAAAAGATAAAAACCAAGAAGCCAAACCATATCAAGTAAAATAAGTGCGAGAATTTTTGATAAATAATAAATTAATATAGTAATGAAATACGAAGTAATTATCTATTGGAGCATTGAAAATGAAGCATTTATTGCCGAAATTCCTGAATTAAAAGGCTGCGTTGCTCATGGCCAAACTGATGAAGAGGCCTTAAAAAATATTAAATTTGTAGCAAATGAATGGCTAACAATTGCCAAAGAAGAAAATTGGGAAATCCCGACACCAAAAGGTCGCTTGATGTACGCTTAAAATCGTATATTTTACTTAAAATTGACTCAAAAATCTTTGTTTATAGACGAAAAAATGTACTTTTTCAATGAATTAGAGCAAATTTTAGGCGTTTTACAATATATTATTTCTGAAAATTTGAAAATAAACAGATTAGGCAAATGATAAAAAATATCTCCATTGAAAATTTTAAGTCCATCAAGAACCTCAATTTTGAGGCTCGCAGGGTTAATATTTTCATTGGAGAACCCAATACTGGAAAATCAAATATTTTGGAGGCTTTGGGATTGTTTGGCTTTGGAGATATTTCTTCGTCTAACTTGCATTACTTTGTTCGTTTTAAAAATCTTAATGATATTTTCTTTGACAGTAAATCTGATGAAATACTTATTGAATTTAATAATGAGTACGTTCGTTTTTTTGAAGCAAACAATAAGTTAAATGGATTCAAGAATAATTTGGAACGAACATTTGATGAAAAAATAATAATAAATGAAAAAGGTACTTGCCTTAATCATCAAATAAATGCTGTAAATGAAGATGGTGAGAATAATGTAGCAGTTGGATATTATAAATTTGATGCTGAACGCATAAATGTATATGAAGAAGTAGGGTATGAATATTTAAGCACACCAAACGGTTCAAATTTATTTGATATTATACTAAAAAATGAAGAATTAAGGATAATTATAGGTGAAATTGTTGCTCAGAAAGGCTTCGAATTAAACCTTTCGACAAGAAATAAAGAAATTGAGTTTGTAAAAGAGCGAAAAAACAATATTTCAGTTTCAATTCCACTTTACAATCTTTCCGACACCCTCCAAAGAGTGATATTTTACTTAGCAGCAATGCTTTCTAACAAAAACTCCGCTTTGATTTTTGAAGAACCCGAATCTCATATATTTCCTTTTTATAATCAATATTTGGCCGAAACTATCGGCTTAGATGAAGAATCGGGAAATCAGTATTTTATCGCAACGCATAACCCTTACTTTTTGGGGTCGATTGCTCAAAAAACAAAAATCGAAGATTTGGCGGTGTTTATTACTTACATGGAAAACCACGAAACCAAACTTCGTCAATTACGAGAAGATGAATATCCTGAATTATTCGATTTTGATATTTTCTGTAATTTAGACCGATTCATTGAAGCATGAAAGTACATTTGGAGTGTTTGCCAGATGAAACCTTAGCAATGGCATTGGGAGTAAGCAAGAAAAACATCAAACATCACGCAGGAAATGGTCGGGTTTGTGCCGCATTGGAGAAATTAGAAGATAAAATAGGTTTTATAGACCAAGAACCTGGCAAACCACAAGCTAATCACAGATTTTTAAAAGACCTTATTTTCATTGAAGAACGACACGGAGTTAGGATATTAAAAGACAAAAAAAGAGGACATACAATTTTAATGGTCTGTCCCGAATTAGAAGGCTGGATTGTAAATATATGTTCGGAGGAAGACTTAAAAAAATTTGGGTTTCCGACAAAAGCAAATCAAATTCATCGAATAGTTACTTCTCGTTTGATTCAATTCAGCAAATTAGTACACCACCTTGAAAGACAAGAAAATAAAGCAATTCTGCATCTGAAAAAATTATTGAATTCTTAATCATGCAATACAACGTAGTAGTAATAGGCTCGGGCCCAGGCGGATATGTGGCCGCCATTCGCTCGGCACAACTCGGCAATAAAGTTGCCCTCATCGAAAAATACAATGCACTCGGCGGCACTTGCCTCAATGTGGGCTGTATTCCTTCAAAAGCATTGCTTGACTCTTCGGAGCATTTCTATAATGCCGCCCATCATTTTGCCGAACATGGTATCGAAATTCCTGCACCGATTGCCAATATTACCAAAATGATTGGCCGTAAAAATGGTGTTGTCGAGAAAATGAACGCAGGTATAAATTTCTTGATGAAAAAGAACAAAATCACGGTTATTAATGGTTTTGGTTCGTTTATTGATAAAAATACTATCAAAATTACCAAAACTGGTGGCACAGAAGAAAGCATCACTACCGAAAAAGTGATTATTGCTACGGGTTCAAAGCCAACGATTTTGCCGTTTATGAACTACGACCGCAAGCGAATCATTACGAGTACCGAAGCCCTAAGTTTGTCCGAAATTCCGAAACATTTAATCGTTATCGGTGCGGGTGTGATTGGAGCCGAATTGGGTTCGGTTTATGCCCGTTTGGGTGCAAAAGTAACTTTCGTAGAATTTGCCGATTCGATGATTGCCACGATGGATAAAACGATGGGTAAAGAACTCCAAAAATCTATCAAAAAACTCGGTGCGGAGTTTCTTTTTAACACCAAAGTAACGAAAATCGAAAATTCGGGTGAGGAAGTAACCGTAACCGCCGAAGCCGCCGATGGCAAGCCAGTAGAACTCAAAGGTGATTATTGCTTGGTTTGTGTGGGTCGCCGTGCCTACATTGATGGCTTGAATTTGGAAGCCGTTGGCGTAGTAACCGAGCGTGGCAAAGTAGTAGTTGATGAACACACTTTGGAAACCAACATCAAAGGAATTTATGCCATCGGTGATGTAGTTCGTGGGGCAATGCTCGCTCACAAAGCCGAAGAAGAGGGCGTTTTTGTGGCCGAAATAATGGCTGGACAAAAACCACATATCAACTACAATCTTATTCCAGGGGTGGTTTATACTTGGCCCGAAGTTGCTTCGGTGGGTGCAACCGAAGAAGAACTAAAAGCCAAAGGTGTAGCTTATAAATCGGGCAGTTTTCCCTTCAAGGCATTGGGTCGGGCAACTGCCAGTGGCGACACTGACGGTTTGGTAAAAATGCTTGCAGATGCCACAACTGACGAGATTTTGGGCGTACACATCATCGGGGCAAGAGCAGCCGATATGATAGCCGAAGCCGTAACGGCAATGGAATTTAGGGCAAGTGCCGAGGATATTGCCCGCATTTCGCACGCTCACCCAACCTACATGGAAGCACTAAAAGAGGCCGCTTTGGCAGCAACCGCCAATCGTTCGATACATTCGTAATATCTTAGAATAATAAAAATCGTGGTACACAGATTCGTACGAAACGTCGTGCCACAATTTTTATTATTTTATCTCAAACAAATGATGCTTTACGGCATACATGGCCAAGCCCACTCGGGTTTTTATTTCTAATTTATCGAAAAGAATATCTCGGTAGCCGTCAATCGTACGGTGACTACAACTCATCTGCTCGGCAATTTCTTTGTAGGTTAGTTCGGTACAAACGTAGCCCAAAAACTCTATTTCTCGCTCACTGAGCCGTATTTGGTTGCTGTTATACTTATCATCTTTTTTAGAAATATTCAAGAAAATCTTGCTCGTAGCCCACGACGGAAAGTACATTCCCTTCTCGACTAAGGTTTTGAGGGCTTGCTCCAACTCCACGGGATGCACGTTTTTGTGCAAATAACCCTTCGCTCCTGCCTTTATCATTTTGATGAGCGAATCATCGTCGTCCTGCACCGATAAAGCCATGATTGCAATTTCTGGGTGATTGTCGGTGAGCCACTGGGTGGTTTCAAAGCCATTCATCACGGGCATCGAAATATCCATCAGCACAATGTCAGGGATATTATTGGGATGCCAAAACTTCTCAATCAATACCTTGCCGTTTTCGACTTCATACAATACTTCGAAACCCGAAAAGCCCTCAATTATCGAACTGATGGCTTTTGCGATGAGAAAATGATCATCTACGACTACTATTTTGTATTTCATTGCTCCAATATGATTGAAAGTTTCGTGCCTCGCCCTTGGGTTGATTCAAAATTAAAGTTACAACCAATTTCAGCAGCTCGACGTTTCATATTCGACAGGCCAATGCCCTCTTTCTGGATTTTAAGGTCAAAGCCAACGCCATCATCTTCAATCGAAATATACAGTTTTTGGGCCGTATTTTGTATGTCAATGACTATATTTTTACATTGCGAGTGTTTCAAACTGTTTTGAATAAACTCTTGAAGCAACCTAAAAATGGCATTACGGGTGCTTAGGCTCAGGTCTATTTTTGACTCATCGGACTTGATTTGTAACTTAAAAAATCCCGTTTGATTTATTTGCAAGGCTTCATCTTGCAGCAAGGCTATCAAATCGCCCTGTACGGTTGGCGGTTGGACCAACGATTTTGATAATTGCCGCAAATCTTTAAGCGACTCGTTGAGTAATTTACTGATGATTCCAACCTTTTCGCTTAACTCTGGATACAGGTCGGCATGAGCGATTTGCTGCGAATAAATGGACGCCAAGGTGAGTTTTTGCCCCACGTTATCATGGATTTCTCGGCCAATATCCTGCATGGTTTGTAGCTGAATCTCGACCTGATTACTCAACAATTCTTGCTGATGAATCTGATTGAGGAGTTCTTTTTCTTTGGCATACAAGATTTTTCGCTTGCGGTACTGCCCAATAAAGACGATAATTCCACTAATAAAAATCAGCAGAATTAGATTGAAAATGATAATAAAAATTATGACTTCGGTTTCGGTTTTCCCCATATTATTCCAACAATAAAACAAGCGTACATCAAGGTAGAAAGCATCAACACTAATGGGAAATATTCAACAAAAATGCTGTAATGTTTATTCCTCAGCACATTCCACGTTCCATAAAATGGAAAAGAAATGAGGTAATAGAAAGTTATACCGATAATCACCCAAAACTCAATACTGGTGCGATAATGCAGAATTTCGTCCGAAAAAATGAAATTATACAAATAAAATAACTGTAAAATTAGTAAAAATACGGTAGCAACGCCACTTGATAAAGACAGAAAAGAATGGGTTTCGGTCGAGAAAATGGTGTTTTCGAGTAAAAATACTATCAAATAGATTAGCGAAAAAACCAGCGGAATGTGGCGATGCTTGGTTTGGTTTTTGATGAAATTTCCGATGAGCCACAGAAAAAATAAGTATTCCGAGGGCGATACTAAGAAATTATAAAGTACCCGATTGAAGTCAGCACCCCAGCTATTCTTGATAGATATTAGTCCCAGCCATTCGGCGGCGGCAATCCAAGTCAAATAAAAAGGAAAGTATTTCCAGTAAGAATCTTTTAATTTATGCCAATAACAAAATGCTACGATGGCGGCACAAGTTTCAAAAACTATCACGACAATTCTAATAATTGGAATATACTCTTTCATTTTAAGTGCATTTGAGTAGCCATCTGAAATCCATAAACTTCGGTCAAATTATTTTTTTTCATGCAACTTGACCGAAGCAAAACGTATTAATTATCAATGTATTCTCTGAGATTATCACCCCCGTTCCACGGTGGTCCCATGCCCGCTCGGTTGTCGGCCGAAGTTTCGCCAGCGTCCACCGAAACGCCCACAGTCGGCCCCTGTGATTTCTTGATACCGTCTTTTCCGCCCAGTTTTTCTCGCATTGATGCCATAAATGTTTTTGGCTGACCATTGGCATCAAAGCCCCCACGGAAATCAAAATCTTCGTTCTTCTCGCCATTCTTGTAGGTTGGCACTAAAAGCAGACTGTGGCGTTTTTGGTAAGTAGTTGGTACTTTGGCAAAATAGCTGTTATTTTTAAAAGCCGCACTATCGGGATATTCGATAAAATAAAAACGAATCCCGAGTTCGGGGCTACCCAATTTTGAGCGATTCAGTACATTGGTTTCCATTTCGTGAATCATATTTTTTAGTTGATTCAACGAAAACCACGCCCATCGGGCATCTTCTTGTGCTTTGTCGTCAATTTTGATTTTGTCCCATCGGCGTTTGTAATTATCCATCAATAACTTTACGACTTTGGCATCTGCACCCCTGAAAGGTAGTTTACGGTATTCTTCAAATGATTTTTCGTAATCGGCGAGGGCTTTGTCGGTAGTTGGCTTGCAGGCAAAAAACACAAAGACCGAAAACCAAACTAAGTTAGTCACAATAAGTAATTTTTTCATTGCTAATATTTTTAAAGGTTTAAGAAGTTCTAAAAAACAAACAAAACTATCAATCTATTTGTGAAATACAAGGCTTTGCTATTAGTCAAAAAAATATAATCTACCAAAAAACTATCAAATAATACCTTTTAGCGAATAATCAAAGAAAAAAAAGCGTGATTTTACGACTAAAAACCGTGTTTTCACGCAAACCTTTTGGGTGAAAAACTGACTCATTTTCCGTCATTTGCACCTTATTTAGCAATGATTTTAATCTCAATTTTGCAAGATAGAAGCTATCGACAATAGTTTTTATCAACGCCCCTTTTTTTATAATAAATCAATATTTACCATGGAAACCCTCTTGACCATTCCGATTGCTGGCGGAAGACAAGTAAACCCTACCGAAATCGTGCAACTACAAGCCGACGGAAATTATACGCACATCGTATTCCGAAATGATAAGAAAATAGTGATTGCCACTACTTTGAAGCAAATGGAAAGCCGATGCGTGGTGTACCCCAAGCTGGTGCGTATCAATAAATCGTTGATTATCAACCTTGACTACGTGCAGCGGTCAAGCCCAGGTACTATCACGCTCTATTCGGGCGAAGAAATGAGTCCTTCACGCCGCCGCAAGAAATCGTTTTTTGCAACGATTGGCGGGTAGAACAAGTAGTCGATAGCCAATAGACGATAGATTATAGTACTGTAAACTATTGATTATCAATACTTTATGAGTCATAAAGTCGTCGGTTAAATGTTTTCAACTACTTGAATAACTCATGTTACGCAGTCTTAATCCCCCCCCCCCCTTTTTTCAAGGGGAGGTGTCCTGACGAAGTCGGTGGTGCGGCATTCCGACGGAGGGGTTTTAGCGTAGAACTTATTTGAAAAGGATTTCAGCGACCTTTGACCCCTCCGTCAAAATTCGACTTCGTCAGAATTTTGCCACCGAGCGTCGGTCGCCTCCCCT
>JANNEN010000234.1:0-1908 GCA_031378715.1 Emticicia sp. | reverse complement strand
GTCATTTTGGATCGATCAATGGCCAAAGTGTAGGTAACATAATCACCTTCCGGGTTGGTTAGAGCGTCGGGATTATTCAGCTTGGCTTTATCAATTTTGACGGTATAATAAGCGTAAGCATCCTGCTGGGCATACAACATTGAAGCAGCAAGGAGAGAAAACAGGAATAGAGAAACACACTTCATTCTTATGGATTTAAGGCATTCGGAATCAACCAAAATTAATGCAGCGACCCAATAAAATACTCCCCCAAAACGTGGGATTTTTCACATCATCATCAAAGGAATCGCCAACTTAAACCCAAAATAAAAAACAGCCAGAATGACCACCATTGCGGTAATGGTGCTGACGGCTAAATCTTCAAAAACCTGGTAAAAGCAGACAAAAAGGACAATAAAAAAAGCAAAATCCATCAAGTGCACTGAGCCTAGGATGGTTTCGAGTGCCGTACCTCTCTCACCAAATGGGTCAGGTTGTTCCCCCAGGTAGAAAGCTTCTCTAAAGACTTTTAATTCACCCTTTTGAAAATCAGGATTAAAAAAATTGAAGTAGATGGATTTAACTGTATCTGGAATAAAAAACACACAATAACTGATGGCCAGCATTTTTAAGATTTTTTTGCTGTCAATTTCTTGCCACAAGTAGGTAAGCCCTTTGAACAAAAAGAAAAAAACCAACAGGAATAAAAATAGGATAACCAGAGCCAAGAGGTAGTTGTAGATAAAAAACATTGGAAAATCACCCTGAGTGTCAATACCTTCTCGTTCCAGCGATTTTACCCTAATTTGAAAATGACCAAAGTAGCGCGTCAAAAAAAGCCACAAGGGCAGGATCAGAAATAACCAATACCGGTTTTTTATGGCGAATAGACCTTTCATCTCACTGATTTTTTTTGAATTGTTGCTCCAATGATTCTTCAAAAGCCAGATCTCGAATCACCTTGTTTTCCAAGGGAGTGGCCAGGAGAACATTGTAGTTTCGCCAAAAACGCTCGTTGTATTGTTTTCGAATGTCATTCGTTCCATCTTGTCGACTGAGGGTTTGACGGGGTTTTACTTTTTCCATTTCCTTTTTATTGGTTAGGACTTCATTGACCATCAAACTGCAAAAATTGTAACTGTGGGTAATTTTTCCTTCATGGACTTTACTTTGTCGAAGGTTGCCAAAAGTCATCCATTCGATATGTGACAAGTAGTATTTGCCTGCTATTTTTTGATAAGTTACATTCAATTTACTGCTAAATTTTCCGTCATGATAAAAAGTTTCTGTTGTCTTTCTTCCCTCCCGAAAAGACATTCTTCTTTGCTCAGAAAGCCTATTTGTATCAATTTTCAAATAAGATAAAATTTCATCATGATCAACCGCTTCATAGAAATCGATATGATGAATACCATAATCCTTGCTGTTGATATAAAGCGCACCATAAAACCCTAAAATACGGAATTTGATGTGGTAAACCAATTCCCCATCATAGGAAGTCATATCCACCAAACGAACGGACGACGTGGGGCCTTTGAGTATTTCTCCCAGCCAATAGCGCCTTGAATTGCCGACAAGGTCTATGCCGCGAACATTATCAACTGTCCGTACATTATGGCCATGAATCCTCACCGGATCCTGTGTCAGAATGAGATAGAGGTTATTTCTCTTACCGATAAGAAGGCCAAAAGCTCGTAGTCCCAAGCTTTGCTTGGCGAGGTCGTTGCTCTTTCGGTATTCATTGACGCGGATGCGCATGCGATCAGGGTTCGCATCAATACCCCAGTCTTGAATGTCCACCATGCCCTCTATCAAACGGGTGTAGCCGTAATCGTCTCGGCTTTGTGCTTTTTCGCGGTAAAAGGCATTGAGTTGGTGCATTTTGGTGGGGTAGTTTTTCTTGAGCCGTTTGAGGGCTTCCCGCAAAAT
>JANNEN010000221.1:0-11470 GCA_031378715.1 Emticicia sp. | reverse complement strand
CATATCCACAAATTTCAACCTACCATTTTCAACGGTAATTTCCTTCGTTTGTTGCGTTGCTTGCTCTTGTAGTGGTGTAGTTTTTACATCTTTGCAAGCAACAAAGACATAACTTAACAAGCAGGTAGCAAATAATGCCACCAAAATTTTGGGTAATGAATTGGTTTTCATAAATTTACACTGTTTAATTAATGAATTGATTGAACTTATAAGCCTCCCGTCGTCCGCCAAGATTTCTGGGGGGCTTATTTATGTCAAAGGTCAGTAAAGTTTTTTATAAAAAAAATTGTGATTTCACAAGAAAAATCTTGTGAAATCACAATTTTATTATTCTACACGAATCACTTTTTTTGCTCCTGCTCCGCAATTTTGGTACGAATGCGGCTGAACTCCTCGGGAGGTATATTAAGATAGGTAGCAATGTGTTTGTACCGTACACGATTCGCCAAGCCACGGTGATATTTATTATACCATTCTATTCGTTTGTCCCTTTTTTGTCGCAAAGCCACAATAAATGCCTCGTATTTTATAATATTCCGTTCCAATAACTTTTTACTGATAATATTAAGTTGAGGATACTCTTCATAAAGTTTATCTAATTTTTGTTTGGTAATCGTCCAAACCTTGGCATTTTCGAGTACATCAATCGCAACGGTCGAGGGTATTTGGTCTAAAAAACTATCAGCTACGTACTGAAACTCGTTCTCTGCCATTATCCAGTGTGTAATGGTTTGGTCTTTATAAGAATACTCACGCAAGATTCCTTTTTGGAGATAAATGAGTTTGTCGTCGGTTTACCCAATGCCCAAGATAATAGTTCCTTTTTGGTAGCTGGCAGGTTCAAATTGTGATAAAATATGTTCAATATCGGCATCGGTAAGTGTGCCAGTAGAGCTAAAAAGCTCAAAAAGAACAGGGTATTTGGTTTTTCATGGATATATTTTATGGTTTGTGTTAGCCAAAAATACTGTCTATTTGAATTAAAACAAACAACGACCGATATTTGTTTTTAGTGAACAATAACTCAATCCAACTCAGCAATTTTCTGCACCAAAACCTCATTTATCTTGGTATATGACTCGAAAGTCCAACCCGCAATATGGGGCGAAAATACCACACGGTCAGACGATTTTAGTTGCTCAAAAACAACCGTTTGTTCGGGCGAAAGTTTGTTTAGCTTTTCGTTTTCTAATACATCAAGACACGCCCCCAAGACGATTTTCTGATTAATTGCGTCAGCCAAATCTCGTAACACCACGATTTCGCCACGGGAGGCGTTCATCAAGAAAATCGGCTTCTTGAACTTAGCAAAAAAATCTGCATTGACCATTTTCGCTGTTTCGTCGGTCAAAGGAATATGCAAACTTATGATGTCAGCTTGCTCAAAAATTGCTTCCATCGAAGACTCCGAAACAAAATCATCACTAAAACCTGATTTGAATTTATCAAAAGCCAACACTTTACAGCCAAAAGCCCACAGACGTTTGGCGGTTTCGGAGCCGTTATTTCCGTAGCCGATGATGCCCACGGTTTTACCCATCAGTTCGTATCCTCGGTTTTTTTCACGCTGCCAAATCCCCTGCCGCACTTCTCGGTCGGCCACCGCAATATTATTCATCAAGCAAAGCAACATTCCGATAATATGCTCGGCTACTGCCACCCGATTCCCCTCATTAGCCGCAAAAAGTTGAATATTTTTTTTCGTAACTGCCTCACTATCAATCAAATCAAGCCCCGCTCCTGCCCTACCGATAAATTTTAGGTTATTGGCATTTTTCAGCAATTCCTCATCTACAAACGTTTTGCTTCGGATTATTAAACCCACGTAATCTCCCAGAATTTCAATAATTTCAGTTCTCAAAATCAACGGTTGATAATCGGTTTCGTAACCAATAGCGTGTAGCATGGGCATCAAACTCAGGTGCATTTCGTCGGCAATTAGCACCAAACCTCGGCTCTTAGCATGGATAGTATTCATCTAATTTTTTTTATAGTATGATTGTCAGTAACTTGCAACAAAATTACGGTACTGGTTTTAGATTAAAATCATTTTAGTATTTTTTTTGCAAAATGAAAAAAACACCAATCCAGTAAATTTCAAAATCATCAAAATCCTGTTAGTAAAGTGAGCGAAATTCAAAAACCAATCATTGGCATCAGCATCGGCGACTTCAACGGCATCGGGCCAGAGGTCATTATCAAAGCCGTTGGTGGCAACCGACTACAAAAAATATGTACACCCGTCATATACGGTTCGGGAAAGGTCATCAACCGTTACCGCCAGCTTATGGACGTGAAAGATTGGCAGTTTTTTACGATTCAAAAAATCGAACAAATAAACCATAAGCAAGTAAACGTAATCAACTGCATGAACGACCAAGCCTTGGAAGTTCAGCCTGGCGTGACATCGCCCGAGGCAGGAAAATTAGCTTTTGAATCTCTCAAACGTGCCGTTGAAGATTTGAAAGCGGGCAAAATTGATGCCTTAGTCACGGCTCCCATCAACAAGCATAATATCCAAAGTGAGGAGTTTAATTTTCCTGGACATACGGAGTTCTTGGCCGATGCCTTTGGGGTGCAGAAAGAGTTGATGTTTATGGTCAGTGATGAGCTAAAAATCGGTGTCGCTACGGCACATATTCCGTTGGAGCAAGTCAAGAAAAAAATCAATAAAGAACTAATTATCAGCAAATTAGAACAAATAAAATCGTCTTTGATTCGAGATTTTGGTATTCAAAAACCCAAGATTGCCGTACTCGGACTCAACCCCCACGCAGGCGAAAATGGTCTATTAGGGACAGAGGAAAAAGACATCATTCAGCCCGCACTTGTGGAGTATAAAAAGAAAGGAAATTTAGTTTTTGGGCCGTTTGCCGCCGATGGTTTTTTTGGCACCGCCGCTTGGAAAAGCTACGATGCCGTGCTGGCCATGTACCACGACCAAGGCTTAATGCCCTTCAAAATGATTGCCTTTGAAAACGGTGTAAACTTCACGGCGGGTTTGCCAAAAGTACGCACATCGCCCGACCACGGAACTGCTTTTGATATTGCAGGTAAAAACATTGCCGACGAAACCTCAATGATTAACGCAATTTATATGGCGATTGATATTGCCAAAAATCGCCAAGATTTAGCCGATTTGGAAGCAGGTTCAATGAAGAAGAAAGGCATCGTACTGAAACAAGCAAGTATGGAAGACTAATTTTAGTTCTGAATTTAGAGTTCTGAATTCTGAGTTAAAAATATCAGCCGCTTCTAATACTACGAAAAAAAATACGTCAGCTCACTCTAAATTCAGAACTCTAAACTCATAATTCAAAACTTTTTAAACATCAAGGTCTTCGAATGGGCTTCTGATATTTACCAACTCAACTTGGGCGATTTGGTTATAAATAGCGGTTGTTTGAAGGTATTTGTGTCCCAAGATTATTTGCAGCAAGTGGATATCCATACCCCGCTCCAAGCAATGCACGGCGTAACTGTGCCTTAGGGTATGAACAGAGGCATCTTTCGTAATCTTGGCTTTCACGATAGCCTGTTGAAACACCAACTGAACGCTTCTTGGACTGTACGTTTTGCCGTTTTCTCCCCCAAAAAGTAGTTCTTCGGGTTGGTATTTTTCGAGGTAGGCTTTCAAAATTGGGATTAGCTTTTTGGGTAGCATTAAAGTTCGACCCTTTTCTGATTTTGAAGGAGAAACAACTATTTCTTTTTTTTCAAAATCAACCTCCTTAGTTTTCAAATTCAATACATCGCTGAGTTTCAAACCCGCCGCATAAATAATCGACATCAAAGCCTTGTGTTTGAGATTATCCAAAACACCAATGATTTTAGCTACTTCTTTTTCAGTCAAAATTTCGGGTAAACTATCGCTCTTTGAGTCACCATTGGCTTTGATACCTAACTTGCGGTTGAAGATAACTTCGTAAAACAATTTTATAGCTTTTCCCGCCTGTAACGAGGCCTCGGGGGTGCTACCTTTTTTTTCGGCCAACTCAACCAAATAAGCAGAAATTAACTCCTCAGTGATTTTACTCTGCGGCAAATCTCTGAAATGATTATAAAACACAAATATCGCATTCCGATAAGCGGCAATCGTTTGCGTGTTATATTTTCCTTTTCTTAATATTTCAGTAAATCTTTCAATCAGGTGAGTCACAGTCAGCAGGGATTAGGTTAGGGTATGGTTTGCTTAAAACATTTATAATGACGCAAAAATAATAGCAAAGTCACCAGTATTTAATTTTTATTTATAACTTTTGCAAAAAATAACCCTCTAATACCCAAAATCGTCATTTTTAATGCTAATTGCTTTTATTGCACTCTATATTTTACTCACAATTTTCGTAGGTTGGTATGCCGCTCGTTTCGTCCGTACCGCCCAAGACTTCGCCATTGCGGGCCAACGAATGCCCACTTATGTGGTAGCCTCGGGGCTTTTTGCTACTTGGTTTGGCTCTGAAACTATCATGGGAGCCTCGTCTGAATTTATCGAACACGGGCTTTTGGGCGTTATCGAAGACCCATTCGGAGCGGCTCTGTGTTTACTTTTAATTGGCCTATTTTTTGCCCGTCCGCTCTACAAACTCAAAATTTTGACTTTTAGTGATTACTTCAAAATTCGATTCGGTAGAGAAGTAGAATGGATTTCGGCAATATTCTTGATACCCTCCTATTTTAGCTGGATTGCCGCCCAGTTGGTAGCTCTCGCCATTATTTTACAAGCCATTGCGGGCGTACCGTTTGTTTGGGGTGTCATTATTTGTGCCTCAGTCGTGTTATTTTATACTTATTTGGGAGGTATGTGGTCGGTGGCTATTACTGACACCATTCAAACAGCAATAATTGTACTTGGAATGTTATTCTTGATGTTAAAATTAGTTGATGAAGTTGGCGGTTTTAACGAAATTACAAGTAAAACACCTCCAGATTTTTTCAGATTTACGCCCAAAGAAAATACAGTCACGCATTGGGTAACGTACTTTGCCGCATGGATTACAATCGGATTTGGCTCGATTCCACAGCAAGATGTGTTTCAGCGAGTACTTTCAGCAAAGTCCGAAAAAGTGGCCGTTCGGAGTGCTTATTGGTCGGCATTTATGTACTTAACCGTGGCCTCAATGCCTTTAATTATTGCCCTTTGCGGCTCGATTTTATACCCTGAAATTAGCAAAGGTGATGCACAAATGGCTATCCCGATTTTAGTGTTAAAACACACTTCAATCGGAATGCAAATCATTTTTTTTGGGGCGTTACTATCGGCAATTTTGAGTACGTGCAGCGGTGCAATATTAGCCCCAGCTACGGTTTTGGGCGAAAATTTAATAAAACCACTTTACGGAAAAGCCATTTCGGACGAAAAACTTTTGAAAATAATGCGATACTCAACCATCGGAATTACGGTTATTTCCGTTGGCTTTGCTCTTTATAAATCAGCTATTTATGAATTAGTAAGCGAGTCGTCGGCGTTGAGTTTGGTTGCTCTTTTCGTGCCTTTGGTTGCGGGGCTTTACTGGAAAAAAGCAACGGCTTTAGGAGCAATTTTATCCATTATTTTTGGCACGGGTACTTGGGTTTTCTTTGAATTTTACGAAACCGAAATCCCATCAATGATTTGGGGATTATTGGCAAGTATTGCGGGAATGATTACTGGAACTTTTATCTCAAAAAAATGAAAAAATATTTATCATTTGAAGACTTTGCCCAAAACCAAGACTCCGAACTCGGAGAACTATTGTGGACAATTAGAGGGACAATTCTGAACGCTCACCCCCGAATGAAAGAAAAGATTTTGTACGGAATGCCGATGTATGCAGTCAAGAAAGAGATTTGTTATTTTGGTATTATCAGGAAAAAAACGGGCATCGAAATTGGCTTTCATCGGGGTTTTCAATTAGCCAACGAAACGGGTATTTTAGACCCCAAAAACCGAAAGTATATTGCAGGGATTACCTTCAAAGATGTAGCAGATTTTAAACAAAAACGAATAATTTTCATCGAAACGCTGCAAGAAGCCATAATTTTAGACGAAATTCACGAAAAATCAATCTTTGCCGAAGTGCTAAACTCGGGAAGAAAGAAAGTATAATATTGTGCATTAGATTTAAAAAAAAGGTTAATTTTACAATTTATAAGTTTGAACTAACGCTGGCAGGGTTCAAAACCCTGCCAGCGTTGATTTCCTCGTAAATACCCAAAAAAGGTGAATTTGCAAAAGTTGCATTCAAAACTAAGTTCACATGAAATACACAAGATTAGAAATACAAATAAAAAATACAGAAGTTGCTATCAGAAATGACTTAGCTAAGGTTGAAGTTTCAATCAGAAACGATTTGAGTAAATTAGAGTCTAAAATGTTAGAATTTGAGTCAAAGATTACCAAACAGATTTACTGGCTCAATTTGATTCAACTTTTAGCAATTATTGGCAGTGTACTGGCTATCACAAGATTTATTGGGAAATAAATCCTACACACTTTGCCCAATAATCCAACCGCCAGTCCAAGCGGCTTGGAAATTAAATCCTCCCGTTACGGCATCAATATTTAGCACTTCGCCCGCCATGAATAGCGTTGGGTATTTTTTTAAACTAAACGTATTCATGTCAATTTCGGACAAATCAACGCCGCCCGCCGTTACGAATTCTTCCTTGAACGTGCTTTTACCGTTCACCTCAAACTGACATTTAGTTAGTTGTTCGGCTAATCGCTGAATATGCTTTTTGCCCGTTTCTGCCCATTTCTGAAACTCCCCGATTTCGGCCGCTTTACACAAATTTTTCCATAACCGAATCGGTATTCCGAGTTCAGCATTAAGCATCACAGTTTTCTTGGCTTGTTCCGAAATTTGTTTGTGCAAATGCAGTTTCACCTCTTCTAAACTACTGACAGACAACCAATTAACATTAATTTTGAATTTATAGTTGGCTTCATTTAATTCACGGGCTGCCCATGCCGAAAGTTTCAAAATTGCAGGCCCAGAAAGTCCCCAATGTGTAATTAGAAGTGGGCCAGAACTCCCCCTCTCTTTTTGGAGAGGGGGCTGGGGGGTGAGGTCGGCCTTCGGAACAGACAAACCCATCAAATCAGCGATTCGCTCATCTTTGATATTAAATGTAAAAAGTGATGGTACGGCAGGAATGATTTTGAGGTCTAATTTTTCGAGCAAACGCCAAATTGCCGTATCGCTTCCTGTGCCGAGCATGAGTTTTTTTGTTTGAAAAGTTCTCTCGCCCAAAACCTGTATTCGCCAGTTAAAAGACTGACTATCAACATATTCAAAATCTTCTACCCGAGCATTGCGTATAATTTCGACGCCATTTTTTCTTGCCTCGTCCATCAAGCAATCAATAATCGTTTGGGACGAATCAGTTACGGGAAACATTCGCCCATCAACTTCTCTCTTGATTTTTACACCCCGACTTTCAAACCATTCGATGGTATGCCTGGGATTGAATCTATTGAAAGATTGTAACAAATCATTTTCTCCACGGGGATAAAATTTCACCAATTCGGCAGGCTCAAAGCAAGCATGCGTAACATTGCAACGCCCGCCGCCCGAAACTTTTACTTTCTGCAAAACGTCTTTTCCACGCTCCAAAATGGCAACTTTTAGCCCACTATTTTTTTCAGCCGCATTAATTGCGGCAAAAAAACCCGCCGCCCCGCCACCAATTACAATCAAATCGTACATTTAAAAAGTCCACGGTCAGTAGTCAATAGTCCACAGTAAAATCTGCTAATGACTACCAACTTGTTAAGATAAATTATTAATTAGCTGCCCTATTTCAAGTATTTTTGTTCAAAGTAAGCCTTTTTTTCTCGTAAAATTGTCACCAGAGCATCAATTTCTTTCGGTGATTTTCCATATTCAAACGTTACTCGGTGTTTGGTATCACCGCTAATAATTTCTACCCATTCGGCTCCGCCATCGGCACAATCAGGGCAGCCAATCGTTTCATTAAGTTGCTTAAATGCCTTATAATCAAGGTTTTTAGTTAGCGATTTTTGAAAATCTTTGCCTAAACTTTCTTTGAACGTTTTCGGAACACCACCCATTGCCCCCCTCCCCTCGGTTGTAAAAACTGTGAACGAAACTTCGTTATTAACAAAATTCAATTCTTTTCGGCAAGGGCCTACGCACATTCCGAAGCTCGTTCCGTAATTGACAACATCAACATTAAGGTCAATTTCTTTTTCACAACTCGTGCATAATATTGTGGAAAGAATCATTGAGAAAATCAGTTGCTTTTTCATATTTTAATCGGATTTTTGTGAAATTATAGTTTGATTTCAATGAAGATTCAAAATAAAACAAAAAGGTTGGAACAATGACCCAAAAACAAATACAAATTATTGCCCAAACGGTGAGCGTGCCAGAAAAATCTATTCAAAACACCATTGCTTTGCTCGAAGAAGGGGCAACCGTACCTTTCATTTCTCGCTACCGAAAAGAAATGACGGGCAGCATGGACGAAGTACAGGTTGCCGACACCAAGGATTTATACAACAAGTTTATTGAAGCCGACAAACGCCGTGAAGCAATCATAAAATCTATTGAAGAGCAAGATAAAATGACTCCCGAATTGCTGAAAAAACTTCACAATGCACTGTACATCAATGAGTTAGAGGATTTGTATTTACCTTATAAACAAAAACGCAAAACCCGTGCAAGTATTGCGATTGAGAAAGGACTTGAACCTTTAGCAAAGATAATTTTTGCTCAAAACGAACGAAACATAACAGCTTTTGCAGGAAAATACCTCAATGATAAAGTGCCAAATATTGACGAAGCTCTGCAAGGTGCAAGAGATATTATGGCCGAATGGGTGAACGAAGATGTTCAGGCACGCAATGCAGTTCGAAAACTATTTGAGCGGGAAGCGATTATTACCTCAAAAGTAAAAAAAGGAAAACAAGAGGCAGGTATTAAATTTCAAGATTATTATGCGTTTTCTGAGCCACTTTCACGGATTCCGTCGCACCGACTTTTGGCATTACGGAGAGGCGAAGAAGAGGGCTTTTTGAGCATTGATGTATCCATAGAAACCGAACGGGGAACCGATGCCCTCGACCGCATTTATTTGCGTGGTTTACCCGATGCAAAAGAGCAAGTTTCGATGGCAATCAGTGATGCTTACGCCCGACTTTTGAAACCAAGTATAGAAACCGAATTTGCCAATATCTCTAAGCAAAAGGCTGATAATGAGGCAATTAAAATATTTACAAGTAACCTTCGTCAGCTACTTTTAGCTTCGCCACTCGGGCAAAAACGAGTGATGGGCATTGACCCAGGTTTCCGAACGGGCTGTAAAATCGTATGTTTAAATGAGCGTGGAGATTTGCTTTATGATACCGTAGTTTACCCCCTCACAAAGCAACAAGAAGCCGAAGCCATCATAAAAAAACTCTTGCAAGAATACCAAATCGAAGCCATCGCCATCGGCAACGGCACCGCCAGCCGAGAAACCGAAAGTTTAGTAAAAAATGTGTTAAAAATAACCCCCTCTGGGGGCAGGGGGGCTGTTGGGGTTTTCGTTGTTTCCGAGCAAGGAGCTTCAATTTATTCAGCCTCCCCTATCGCACGAGAAGAATTTCCAAACAAAGACGTAACCGTGCGTGGAGCAATTTCGATTGGACGACGATTGATGGATCCCTTAGCCGAGTTAGTAAAAATTGATGCGAAATCTATTGGTGTGGGGCAATATCAGCACGATGTTGAACAAAAAACATTGAAAGAAAGTCTTGATTCGGTCGTAGAAAGTTGCGTAAACTTGGTTGGGGTCGAACTTAATACCGCCAGCAAACACTTGCTGAGTTATGTGTCGGGTTTGGGGCCAACTTTGGCACAAAATATTGTTGATTATCGGGCAAAAAATGGGGCGTTCACTTCTCGCAATGAACTAAAAACGATTCCAAGATTGGGGGCAAAGGCTTTTGAACAATGTGCAGGATTCTTGAGAATCCACGGAGCAGAAAATCCTTTGGATAACTCGGCGGTTCACCCCGAAACCTACCCGATTGTGCAGAAAATGGCGAAAGATTTAGGCGTAAACGTTTCGGAACTCATTGGTAATGAGCAAGTTAAATCAAGAATTGTCTTGAAAAACTATATTACTGATAAAGTTGGTCTGCCTACACTAAATGATATTTTGAGTGAATTACAAAAACCAAACCGTGACCCACGAGCAGCATTAGAAGCCTTTGAATTTGCGGCCGATGTACATAAAATTGAAGATTTACGAGAGGGAATGGTCTTGCCAGGAATCGTAACAAACATTACAGCATTTGGTTGTTTTGTTGATGTGGGCGTACATCAAGACGGCTTGATTCATGTTTCTCAAATGGCAAATCGGTTTATTAAAGATCCAAATGAGGTAGTAAAAGTACACCAGCACGTACAAGTAAAAGTGATGGAAATTGATGTTGCACGCAAACGAATTGGACTTTCGATGAAGTTTTAAGATTAAAAATTTGATTTGTATATCTTGGGGATATTTATTACTTTTGGTGAAAGTAATAAAATTATGACAGATAGTGAAAAACTAAATAATATTGAAAAATATATACTTGACTTAGAGAAAAGTATGTCAGATATTCTTGCTGATAACTCTCGGTTTAAAGCAAAATTTGATAAACTCGACAAAATGGGGATTGAAATTACTGCGTTAAGGAAAGATTTTAATTCGTTGAGTAATGATTTTCATGATTTCAAAGGTCAAGCACTTACCTATGATGGGTTTGAACGCCTGATTGATGCAATGCTTACAAGAACACAGGAAATAAGTGAAATCAGAATAACAACCCGAAAACACGAAAGCGATATTCGAAGAGTTGAAGGGAAAGTTGATGATTTAACCGTGCAAGTTGCAGGAAATTCAATCGAATTAATCGGATTAAATTCAAAAGTAAATAATTTATCAAATGTCGTTGATATTTTAATATCTGATGTGAGAGAATTGAAATCTGATGTGAGCGAATTGAAATCTGAAATGAAAGAAGGATTTAGTTTAATAATGGACGAACTAAAAAGTTTGAAAAAAGGTTGATAAATTAGTAAACAATGGGGGCGACCGGTTTTGACGGCGTGAGTGGTTGCGAGTAAAAGCATGTCGGGAGTTGGTAGGATTCTCCCGTTAAAAATTCTTCCGAAAAACAACTGGCAATACATCGTATGCCATGGCAGCTTAATTTCGTAGTAAATTAACCTTACGCCACATTCCGCCTCGGCTAACCTTTGCTGCTGGGGAGTTCGGAGTGCCGAACCTGCAAAGGCGATTATTGACGGGAAACTTGTTAAGAATTAGTATTTAGGTTTCTAAGGAGTAGATTTGGTATGTCGGACACCGACCTATTCTCGAATAAACAAGACCGAATAAACATGTAGAAGGCTCGTCGATTGCCAAGTTCGGACCAGGGTTCGAGTCCCTGCGTCTCCACAAGGATTAATGTAGAATTGTAGATAAATGCCCT
>JANNEN010000191.1:0-5135 GCA_031378715.1 Emticicia sp. | reverse complement strand
CACTCGTACCTAAGAAAATTCGTCCACCAAAAATGGATTTTTATTGCCGTGCCGAAAATCCAAAAGGCGAATTAGGTTTCTTTTTTCGCACCGATGGTCGCTCAGATGTACCTGTTCGAGTGAAAGTAAGGGCTTGTTCGTTCAATAATTTATCGGTTTTACCCGAAATATCTCGTGGTGGAATGATTGCTGATTTGGTTGCCGTCATTGGTTCGCTCGATGTCGTGATGGGCGAAGTGGATAGGTAGTTTGAACCCTACCAGCGTTAGACTTAGATTGCTAAACTATTGATTATTAATCTTCAAATTGTCATTTGCTTCAAACAGTTTTGTCCCATCATCACACAAAACCCATCTGTAAACACAAGTTTCTTTGCTTTGACATTTTGGACAAGTCCACAACCATTCTGCTGAATCTGAAACTTCGATGGCAGATTTTTGAATTATATTTTCAATTTCTGTTCGTTTTTTTAGTACTATTCCGAGATTGATAACCTTTTCTAAATCTAATATTTCTGTCAATTTATCTTGATTGATGTACGCAACAAAGATTTTTGGCAAAAGCGTGTTAGAAATATAAATCTCAATATCTCTTTTTTTGATTTTGGCTTCTCCACAATCTCTACATCGCCAACCGCTTATCTCTTTCGAGCCATAACCGTAAAAAGTTTCATTGATAGGAATGGTCGAAATATTTCCTTTGGCAAAACCATAAGCAAGGGTTTGAACTATTCCAAACAATTTATTTTTCCAAACACTTCTCAAATCATTTGACCCCAATACAATATCATTAAACGAACCCATGCCGCCATAAGCGTTCAAATGATGCTCAGTAGATTTGTCAGTTTCCCACAAGCTAACATCTTCCGAAAGCCATTTTTCCCAGTTTTCGTAGCCTTCACCTTTGAGAAGCTTAATAAGCATTTCTAATGAAATCTTGTAATAGTCGGTCATTTTTGCTTGAAAAATTTACGTTTCGACACGTCCAAAACCGCCGCAATAAATTTGGGCTTTTCGGTTGACCACATGATTTTTATTTCTTCCCAAAAGGTGGTTTCACCGTCCAAAAATTTAAAAATCTGTGCTGGGGGATTTCTTTCGTAAAGTCGCCCGAAAACTTCACCCGCTGGCAAGCGTTTCTGCTCCAAAACATTCAAAAGTACACTTGAATAAAACAAAAAACGCTTCTTAAACCATGGCATTTTCACCACGGGCGAACCCGTTTTTTCTAAACTCTCGACAATTCGCTTCAATCGCTTTTGGGTATCCTGAAAAGTGTAGCCCGTAGCAGGATTAGTGTAGCCACCCGCCGTACCGATACGGACAACGTGCTGGCTCGGAAACTCATTTGCCGCTACATCACTCATCGGAATTATGCCAAATTCTGATTCAATTACTTGATAATCAACCAGTTGCAGTTTTTCAGAAATATATTTTTTTAATTCAATATCATATTCTTCCTCTCGTAAAAGTTGCTCAGTAAAGAGTGTATATTCAATCATAGCCGTGTGTTCATCAAACGGCAGTACGTACATAAAGCGACATTCGTTGTACTGCTCCACCCCAAAATCCATCATATCGGGTAGGGTAGGATTAAAAATCGGCTTGTTGCTTCGTATAATTAAACCCTTGAAATGTTGCAGAAAATTATGATTGTTTTTATCATCAAGTTTCAGCTTGTAGGTACTATCAAAAACGTACTTTGCGTGCAGTTTTTTGCCTGTGGAAGTTCTTACAAATGCTCCGTTTTCGCTTTCTTCAATACTTGTTACTAACTCTTTCAGCCACTCAACTTTTCCAAGTTTTTTCAGTTCGTTGGTGGTAAAATTATAGAAATCTATTCCTCGCAATAACTTGTAATGATAGTTTCCAATATCTAAAATTTGGGGTTGATTATTAAGGTTTCGGAAGCGAACGGAATTCCATTTTTTGTAGAGAAGATGCTCAAAAGCATTATCGGTACTTTCCCAAAAAGCCCAGGTGCGGTCGTTCTTGTTTTTTTCTTGTGGCTCAATTATTAAAATTGATTTGCTGGCTAATGTGCTGATTTTCAAGTAATAAGCCAACGAAAGCCCCGACATTCCTCCGCCGCAGATGATGAAATCGTAACCCTCAACTCCTGATGGGGAGTTATTTTCGTGCTTCATATTGAGATAGGTTAAATCAATGGAATTTTTAATTGTTTGCAGATTTCTTTACATATCAGATTTGATAATTCTTGATGTCTGCCAATTGTTGATTGATGTCCATTTACTGGATTATAATAAATAGTATGGCTCGCACCTTCACGAAGTAATTCACACCCATATTTTTTCAGATGTTTTAATATTTGATTTCTCTTCATTTATGCAAATGCAAATTCTTCTTCTTTCAAAAAAACATGATTCTGATGAGTATTATCAAAAAGTAATCTTTGAGTTTCTAAATAAAAATCTAATGCTTCTGAAAGATTTTTTTTCAGTTCCTCCATACTTTTACCTTGCTCTATTACGGCAGGGAGTTCCTTGATTTGACCAACAAACCACCCATCTTCTGATTTTTGAATTGTTGCTGTAAGTTTCATAATATGTTTATTATCAATGAGTTACTTTTTATACTCCCCCACTGGGGACAGTCCGATGGGTCGGCAGTCCGATGGGTCGGCTGGGGGGCTTACACCAATACGTGCCTCTCAGCATGATAGCTCGACCGCACCAACGGGCCAGATTCTACATATTTCAAGCCACGGCGTAAACCTTCCTCTCGGTACATCGCAAAGGTATCGGGGTGGATAAAATCTATCACTTCGTGGTGCATCTTGGTTGGTTGAAGGTATTGTCCGAGTGTCAAAATGTCCAGTCCATTTTCAGCCAAATCGTCAATTGCCTTTAAGACTTCGTCTTGGGTTTCGCCCAAACCGAGCATAATGCCCGATTTTGAACGCTTGCCAAATTCCTTCGTTCGGCGAATCTGTTCTAAACTTCTCGTATATTTCGCCTGCGGACGCACCGTTCGGTAAAGCCTTTCAACGGTTTCCATGTTGTGCGAAACAACTTCTTGTCCTGCCGAAATCATGCGATAAAGTGCTTCCCAGTTGCCTTTCGTGTCAGGAATCAGCGTTTCGATGGTTGTCTTTGGTGAAGATTCTTTCACCGCCCGCACGGTTTCGTACCAGATTTCAGCCCCTTTATCTTTCAGTTCATCACGGTTTACTGATGTCAGTACGGCGTGTTTTACTTGCATGAGCAAAATCGCCTCGGCTACACGGCGAGGTTCTTCGGTATCATATTCATTCGGGCGACCAGTGGCTACGGCACAAAAAGTGCAGCTTCGGGTGCAGACATTGCCCAAAATCATAAACGTTGCTGTGCCTTCGCCCCAACATTCGCCCATGTTTGGGCAGTTGCCCGACTGGCAAATGGTATGAAGTTTATATTCATCAACTAAGCTACGTACTTTTTTGAAGTTTTCGCCAATCGGCAATTTTACTCTCAACCAATCGGGGCGGCGGGTGCGTTGTTCGGTATTTACAACGGGTAATTCTATCATTTTTTACTACGATTTAATTTTAAGCAGATTGTTTTGGTAATAAATACTAATATTTATCGACCAATCACAAAGGTATTAAATAAGGTTTTGTGAAGCGTTACTTTTTTTGTTTTCTATTGCCAAAGTAAACCGTTAGAAAGCCAGAAGTGTATAACTGGGCGTTTTTGGTCAGTTGATTAGACATAATTTCGGGGGTTTTGCTAAAAATTTCGGTAGTCAAACCAATTTCAAAACCCGTCAAGCTATTTCCGAAGGTGTTCATGTCAATATTGGCGGCAATTTTCAAGTGAACTCCTGGATTAACTTTCATTCCCTTAAAAAAATCTTGCCAAATGCCAGCCGAACCTTGTATGCGACTCGTTTCTTTGTGGATATTTGGGTCGTACTGCACCACGTCGATTTGTCCACGACCCGTGCGATCATATTTTATGTAATAAGGTTTCTGTAAACCAATCGAAGGCCCACCCGCCACAATTAAACTAATCCCGATGCCATCTTCTCCGTTTTTCTTGAAATAAACTATTTCACGTCCGTACTGCGGCCTCACCGAAAACATATAATTAGTTTTACCAAAAATATAACGGTTGGCAATGCTCGTAGCCTCCGACTTTTCTTTGGGGTGCTTGATATTAACTGCTTCAATGGCTACGTAGCGATGCAATAAATAGCCATTCATGCTACCAACGGCACTCGAATGACGCACCACGACTCCGCCCAGCAAACCCGAATTGGTGTTGGTGGTGGCTCCATAAGCCAACATCTTATAATCCTCACTCGTTTTTTTTGGTGAAGTTTTTCGCTGACCGAAAGCATTTGTAGTAACTAATACTACGATTATACCAAGAAATCTAACAATTTTGGAAGTCATTGCTTTGTTTGGGATTTATGAATATAAATATAAACGTATTTTTTTGGAAAAACATCTTATTTGTTTAACAAATAAATTGAGGGTATGTTTTTTATTTTTGTGAAATGCACTTTTTTTGTTTTTTTTGTGAAAGTTTTTGTTAAGTTTTTACTTTAATAACCACAAAATGCCAACATCAAAGATAGTTTATTTGGGGGATTTACGCACGCAAGCCACACATTTGCAATCAAATGAAACGATAATTACCGATGCTCCAATAGATAATAATGGAAAAGGAGAGGCGTTTTCGCCAACCGATTTGGCAGCGAGTGCCTTGGGAAGTTGTGCTATGACAATCATGGGAATCGTTGCCAAGCGTGAAGGACTTGATTTGGCAGGCTCAGAAATAGAAATTACAAAAATCATGTCTGCTGAAATGCCACGCAGAATTGCCAAAATTGAAGTAAATTTCAAGATGAAAACCTCAGAAGAACTGTCGGAAGACGTAAAAGTTAAATACGTAAGGGCGGCTCATACCTGTCCCGTTTCGCTGAGTTTACACCCCGACATTGAGCAGATTTTTAATTTTGAATGGGGGGTAAATAATGCTGAGTTCTGAAATCTGAGTTCTTAAACTATTAATAACTCATGTTAAGCAGGGTTAATTTCCTCCGTGCGACGGTCGCCCCTTTTTTTCAAGGGGAGGTGTCCTGACGAAGTCGGACGGAGGGGTAGAAGGGTAGTAGAAGCCCTAAAAAACA
>JANNEN010000173.1:0-17865 GCA_031378715.1 Emticicia sp. | reverse complement strand
GGTACGTGGAGCAAAAGAAGTGGCCTATATCGAAAACGGAAAGCAGAAAATTTTGGTACCGATTGCCGCTCTTGGTGGTTCGGTGGCTACACCCACGGTAGGAATAAAAGCAGAAATAATTGAAGTAAAAAGTTTTGAAGAATTAAAAAATCTTGGAACTGAGCGGATAAAAGGTAAAATTGTGTTGTTCAATCGCCCGATGGACGCTACGCAAATCAATACTTTTGATGCTTATTCGGGAGCCGTAAATCAGCGTGGGGGCGGGGCTTCGCAGGCGGCAAAATACGGTGCGGTTGGGGCAATCGTTCGCTCCATGACGACTCTCCAAGATGATAATCCGCACACGGGCGGAATGCGTTATGCCACGGGCGTACCGATGATTCCGACGGCGGCCATTAGTACGAATGGAGCAAATTTATTGAGTAAAATGCTCAAAAAAAACCCAAAATTGCAGTTTTATTTCAAACAAAACTCCGAAACCCTACCCGATGCACCTTCGCACAATGTGATTGGCGAAATAAAAGGCAGCGAAAAACCTGATGAAATTATTGTTGTCGGCGGGCATCTCGACTCGTGGGATTTGGCTGAAGGAGCCCAAGACGACGGAGCGGGTTGTGTGCAGTCAATCGAAGTGCTGCGGGCTTTGCAGGCTTTGGGCATCAAGCCGAAGCGAACGATTAGAGTGGTGATGTTTATGAACGAAGAAAACGGACTGCGGGGCGGCACAAAATACGCTGATTTGGCGAAGCAAAACAACGAACAACACATTGCCGCCATTGAGTCGGATAATGGTGGTTTTACGCCACGGGGTTTCGGAATGGTCGGAACTGATGCCCAAATTGCCAAGATTACGGCCTTTAAAAACCTGCTCGCACCTTACGATTTGCGAGATATTGCTCGGGGAGAAGGCGGAGCGGATATTGGGCCGTTGGGCGAGCAAGGCACACTTTTGATAGGTTTTCTACCCGATTCGCAGCGATATTTTGATTTCCATCATGCAAAAACCGACACCCTCGAAGCCATAAACCAACGAGAGCTAAACCTCGGAGCGGCCTCAATGGCAGCCTTGGTTTATTTGATTGATAAGTATGGTTTGTAGTCAATTATCAGTGAACAATTATCAACACTGAAAGTAAATTTATAATTGAAGTGTGAACTCCCCCATCGGGGGTCGGGGGGCTAAAGGTATCCTTCAACTCCAAGACCAAATAGGGCAAAATCGTATTTTACGGGGTCGTTTGGGTCGAGCGTTTTTAGGTTTTGGGTAAGTTCTACGGCGGTTTGCCAGTCGGGTTTCGGGCGAGTGATTAGGCCAAGTTTACGGGCAACTCGCTCCACGTGTACATCGCAGGGGCAAATAAGCTGCGATTTTTGTATTTTATTCCAAAGTCCAAAGTCCACGCCTTTGTTATCTTTTCTGACCATCCAACGCAAAAACATATTGATACGCTTGCACGATGAGCCACGGGCGGGTGTGGCTACGTGCTTGTGCGTACGAACGGGGTAATCTTCCAAACTAAAAAATACGTGCTGGAAGTTTTCTAAACCGATCCTAATATCTTGATTATCAGGTGTTTGCCCCACCAAAAAAGCGTTTTCGAGAGAATCATTTTTGGAATAAAAATCCTTAAAAAACGCAATAAAATAGAGTGTATCGGTGGCGTTGAAAGTACGATGTTTGAAGGCAAGAAATCGTTTGAGGTCAGTATCTTGGTGGTTTTTGAGGAAATCAAACGGGGCGTTATCCATCAAGCCGAAAAGCTCGTTGCACTTCGAGATAATCGTTTTTCGTTGTCCCCAAGCGAGCGTGGCAGCTATGAAACCCGTAATTTCGATGTCCTGTTTCGAGCTAAATTGATGCGGAATACAAATCGGGTCGTGCGGAATAAAATCGGGCTGATTGAACAATTCATATTTTTCGTTGAGGAGGTCAATTATTTGTTGGGTCATTGGGTTGGGTTTAATTTTTGTAAAAAGCCACATTAGAATCTCGCAGAAATGTACGCATTATTTCTGCGGTTTTCTGCGAAATCTGCGGGAGTGAAAACACAATGAGCCTATTTAATTTTTTTTTTCTAAAAATAGGTTAAATTTACACGCAAAGCACGCAAAGTTTTTCGCAAAGAACGCAGAGAATCTTTCATTTTTTCTTTGCGTTCTTTGCGGTGTTTTCTTTGCTTACTTTGCGTGTAAAATAATATCGCATCGGAGAATCAATTTAAACAGGTTCAATTAATCTACTCAAAAACACTATTTTCCCTCACAAATGTTTCAATTCTCCCATTTCGCCCCTACCGAGTCGTTTGCGGGTTTCGTGCATTTGTTCCTGCGTCGTCATTACGAATGGCCCGCCATAAACGATTGGTTCGTGGTGCGGTGTTCCCGATGCAAACATAAAATTTGCTGATTTTTCGCCCGTTTCGATTGTTACGTTTTTGCCTTCGGTTTGAAATGTTACCATACTGATTTCCGAAATTTTGTTGCCTTGAACCATAATTTCGCCCGACATCAAATAGACAAACGCCATTTCTTTGGCATCAAGCGTGAGGCTGCTGTTTGGCTGCAAAGTTACGTCAAATAACGAGGTTTCTGTGACCAACTCAAACGGGGCATTAATCCCCGAAAAACTACCTTGAATAACTCTCAGACGAGTTTTTTCGTCCGAATATTCCGCAACTTCACTCGCCGAAGCATGAAAAGCCGCAGGGGCAACCAAGCGATTTTTGTCGGCATGATTTATCCAAATCTGAAAACCGTGGCAGTCCACGCCATCAATCGTTGGCACCTCGTCGTGATGCACGCCACTCCCCGCTTGGGTTACGTGAATACTCCCAGGCTCAATAATACTGCTGTCGCCTCGGCTATCCCGATTCAAAAACGAGCCTTTGCTGTCGGGCAGCATGTAGGTCATTACGGATACGCCAGCGTGGGGGTGTGGACCAAAAACTTGGCGGTTCATGTGAAACTCGGTAAAGACCAGAAACGGCTCAAAATCGAACTCCGAATGAAACATATCGACCGACTCGAAGCCCACCGCATTTTGCTTGAATTGCTTCTTTTGAATGTTTTTTATTTGCTTTTCCATGACTTAATTTAAGTTAAAATTTATAACCAGATTTTATTGAAAAATAGCCAATGTCTTGCCCTTTTCCTGTTGCTTTTACGTAGTTTCCTGCTTGAAATAAAGCAAAATCAAGAGCAAAAGAAAGGTGATTATTCGCCTGTAAGCTCATTTCGAGGGCATATTGTGTGCCGATTCCTTTGGTTGTCGTCAAAAATAAGGCCTTGGGGTTTGGTCGGAGTTGTGCCATACCTGGCGAGTAAGTGCCGTCTTGATTGCTTTGACGTTGCATGAAAAAAACGCCCGCATAAACTGCCAATTTTGGTACAGGATTCATTCTCAAATACGGGTTTAGATTAACAATATTCGATGAGCCAATCGGTGCCGCCAAGCCGTACGACGGTTTTGAAAAAATCAAATTATATGTGTTCAGTTGCTTATCCACCTTATTTTTATCACCCGAAATATAGTTTCCTGCCACACCAACCGTAAAGTTATTTTTCTGCACCAGTTTATAATTCACATCACCCGAAAAGGCGTACGCACTGATTTTCAGTTCATTGAAAGTACCGCTTTGGTAGGTGCTTTCGAGTTCATAATTGAGTTTGGGATTTTGCGAAAATATTCTGAACCCAAAACTCTGCCGATTTTCGTTTCCACCAATAAAATTATACTGTCGAGTTTTTGATAAAAAATTGAGCGTATAATAATCAAGTAATAGTTTTTTTGGAATAATATTTTCGGTGGCATAAACGCCAAATACGTATTCTTTGAGTGAAACATCATCAAACGACTTTTGTTTTGAAACCACGGGCGAAACCACCAAAACATCAATTTTTTGCTTACTATTGGCGTATTTCACCACCACGGCATCAAAAGTGAGGCGGGTATTTGGCCCTTCCCGAAACGTCAAGATTCGGTTATTGCCGTAGCTCATTTCTTGCCGCCCCGCCCTGACCGACCAGTTTTTATTTATCCGAACATCGACAAATGCTTGGTGCAAACTCAGTTGATTTTCGTCAATTTCGGGAGTCAGCGGATTTGGGTTAAATAGGCGTAATGTATTGTTGAGTTGTATAAAGAAACGCACATTTTTGCCGATTTCGATGTTGCTATGTGCCATTATTCGGTGCCAAAGTTGCCCCGCCGATACCTGTTTGAATGTGGGCGGAACATCACCAAAATTATTATTATTGAAATACTGAAACTGCTCCCGAACTTCGCCACCGAACGAAACATTAGCATTGTTACCAAACGAAATATACTTCAATTTTTCAAATCCAGTCTTGCTTGAATCGTTTTTCAAACTCCCAAAGGCATCATTATAACGCAAGATATTAATAGGATTTTTGGGGGATTGTCCGTAGCTCATCAGCATCGAAAAATACGTGATAAGCAGCAAAGTATTGATTTTTAGAAAATATTTTCTCATTAAAAATTGAAATTATTAATTCATAAAATGCTGATTATAAGTCTTTTATGAATTTTAAATAAATCCCATGCCACGCTGATACGCAGCACGGGAAAACGTAAAATTTGATTATTTGCCCAAGAGAGTAAGCGATAAATTAGGAAAACGTACGGCCGATACAATCCAGACAAACGCCGAAATCATGATTGGAGCTATTAGCGGCTGGCCGTGTTCGAGGTGCGTAGCAATGGCTCCGCCCATGTATGCCACCAAGAGTAGCGAGCCGATGATACCAGTGCGGGGAATTAAAAATAGAATGACCGCCACGATTTCGATTACGCCAAGAATCTTATAATTGCTGGCATTGAGTCCGAAGCCTTCGGCCATTTTTAGGGCGGCTGGGTCGGCGGTGAGCTTGCCAAAGGCACTACCTAAAAATATGAACGCCACTAATCCTGCTAATACCCAACTGATGATGTTTTTTGTTTTTGCTGACATGATTTCTGTTTGATTTTGGTTTACATTAATTTGATAATGCAAAGGTGCCGCAAAAGCAAAAGGCAGAAAAGGGCAAAAAGGCAGAATCTTTGGTCGAAAAGTCGGAAACGTCGTTTTTTATAAACTTTGGCGATAGACCAAGGGCGAAACCCCCGAAAGGTTTTTGAAGAATTTGCCGAACACTGATTGGTCACCAAACGAAAGATTATCGGCTACTTGGCTGATAGTCAGTTGGTTATCTTGCAGCAGAATCTTAGCTTCGAGCATCACGGCATCATCAATCCACTCGCCAGCGGTTTTTCCAGTTTCGGTTTTTATAATTTCGGACAAATGTTTGGTGGTCATGAAAAGCAAGTCAGCATAAAACTTCACGCCTCGATTGACCTTGAAATTTTCAAAAACGATGTTCTTAAAATCAACCGTTAGCTTTTGGCTGCGGGTTTGTCGGTAAAGCGTCGAGAAATTTTGCTCACTATAAAAAGCCGACATTTCGTACAAAAGAATATGAATCAAATGCTGAATAATCTCTTTTTTGTGGGGGTGATTGGTGTTTAATTTTGCTTTGATTTCGAGCAGAAGTTTTCTTAATGTGTCGGTCTGGGTGTCCGAAAAAGTCGAAACGTGCTGGGCGTTCATCTCGAAAAACGAAAAGCTATCCAACTGATGAACGACTTGGGGATTTGAAACAAAGAACTCTTTGGTAAAAAACACCGAAAACGTTCGGTAGTCGTCCGACATGGCCAGCCATTGCTTCACGATTTGGGGCGACATCGAAACAGTGGCGTTCGGTTCAATCTCGTAAGTTTCTAAGTTTGCTTTCAGCGTGGCTCGTCCCGAAAAACAAAGTCCGATGCCAAAATAATTGCTTCTATAAGGAATATTGAGCGTAGTATTGCCGTGGGCGATATTGTGTTCAACAAAAAAAACGTCAGGACTTTCGTCGTTTTCACCAAATAAATTATTGAGAATATAGGTAGGTATTGGTGTATTCATGCACGAAGAACTCGGTCAGGCCTTTTTTATTTTATTCAAAACCCAAACCAAAGCATTCGATAACCACGAAAAAACCGCCAAAATGGCCGTAAACAAAAACCCAAATACGGTAATAAATGGATACAAGATAGCAAAGACAACCGTCCAAATTTTTGATTTTGTTTGCATAGTTTTGAAAAGTAAGTAATGGGACAAAGATAATCAACAATTTTAAAAACGACTAAATAACTGATTATTAGCATATTATCTTACTGTGGACTTATAGACTATTGACCGTGGACTACTTAATTTGATTGTTTTAGAAAAACTATCGACCGTTGTCCTACCGTCAATCGACTAAATAATTACTCAAACTATAACTCAATTCGGCACGGATTCGTTTATCTTTTGGTGATAATTTCTCAAATGCTTTGGGTGAAATCTTTATCACCACATCGCCCGAACCGCTAAGTTTACCGATTACTTTCACCCACACGCTTTGTCCGTTGGCTTGGTTGGCAACCTTGATGAGTGTCCCGACGGGGGCGGTGCGGTGCAAGGCCAAAAACTTGTTTGTACCCGCCCCCGCACCAATGATTTCGGCAATGCCTTGTTCGGCAAACTTCTTACCGCCTGGTGCATTCGGAATATTGGTTGCTGGTTTGTTGGTTACTGGCTTGTTTAGAGCTACTTCATCTTTTGCTTTTCCCTTCGTTACATCGCCCGCAGGAGCTTGTATTTGGGCGGGTTTTGCCTTCAAAGTGTCCTTTTTTATTACTTTTGCTACAAAATTGGCAGGTTTTTCGATAACTAAAACCTGATTTACTCGCAAGGCATCATTGGCGAGTTTGTTCCAATCTCGTAGTTGCCAAACCTTCAAGTTATATAATTTTGCAACCGTAAATAGGTTCTGCCCTGCCACCACGACGTGGGTTTTTGCTTTGGTTAATACTTTTGCGGGCGGTGTTTTTTTAGTAATCTCAACTTTCGATGAGCTACCTTTCGATGAGTCCGAGTTGCTGGCTTGATCCACCTTTGGGGCATCTTTGGGCGTAGCTTCGGGAATGTCAATTACTTCAATACCGTTTTCATCAACGTTTTTCTTGTTCGACGGCTCGGTGATGATTGCCACAATCGGGGGCTTATTTTTATTTCGCTTAACTTTATAAGGCACTTCAATCACCTGTTCGGGCATAATTGTTGCTCCTATTTTGAGGGTGTTATTGGCTGTAAAAAAGTCTTTTTCGGAACACTCGTAGCGTTGCAAAATCGAAAACAGCGTTTCGCCTTTTTCAACTTTGTGCTGAACCAATATTTTTCCATTTCTTTTTTCTACTCCGAGCGAGTCGAGTGGCGTGCTGAAAGCATTCGTTAGAAAAAGCACCAAAATTATCGTTGAACCAAAATATTTTAACATATCAGCCGAATTGTTGTTTGAGGCAGTAGGATTATATCTGTAAAATTAATTATATTATTTTGAACAAATAAATAGCTGAAATTATTATGCGTAAAATGCTGATCATAAGGCAGTTATCGTGTCCGTAATTCGCTACTCATTATTCGTAAATTGTACAAATCCCCACAAATTTAATGATTATGCAACAGATTAACGTATATATTTTTTTTTTCGTGTAAATTCGCCCATTCAAGCAGCTAAAACCTATGAAAATTATCGGAATTATTCCCGCAAGATTTGCATCAAGTCGCTTTCCTGGCAAGCCATTGGTCGATATTGGCGGAAAAACCATGATTCAGCGAGTATATGAGCAAGCCCTCAAAGCCAAAAGTTTGTGCAAAGTTGTGGTAGCTACTGATGATGCCCGAATCCTGACGCACGTAATTGCGTTTGGGGGGGAGGCCTACATGACCACCTCCGAGCACCCCAGCGGTACCGACCGTTGTTTTGAGGCATTCCAGAAAGCGGGGGGCGGAAGCAAGTTTGACTACGCCATGAATATTCAAGGCGATGAGCCATTCATCGACCCCGAAATCATCGACCAAATGTCGAAACTGCTTGATTTCAAGACCGAAATAGCCACGGCCGTCAAGAAAATCAATGATTATGATACGCTTTTCGACCCAAACGTGGTAAAAGCCGTACTAACGATGCGTAAGCAATGCCTCTATTTTAGTCGCCAAACCGTGCCTTTCGTACGGGGATTTGAACCCGAAACTTGGCTCGACCATGCTGATTTTTACAAGCACATCGGGCTTTATGCCTATCGAAGTGATGTTTTGGAGCAGATTTCGCACTTGCCACCATCGCCCCTCGAAAATACCGAAAAACTCGAACAGCTCCGTTGGTTGGGCTACGGCTATAAAATTTATGCTACCATAACTGAATACGAAAGTTTTGGCATTGATACGCCCGAAGATTTAGCAAAAATAATAGCCCCCCAACCCCCAGTGGGGTAGCTTCTTACTCGTGAAAATATTACATTTCAAAAAAACAACAAATAGACTTTTATTCCGTTACTTTTAGGTATTTCAAAAAATCCACAATTTAATATTCTTAACGCTACATTCTTAATTCTTAATTCAAAATGCGATACACAATCCTCTGGGCCGACGACGAAATTGATTTACTGAAACCATACATAATCTTTCTACAAGCCAAAGGCTACGACGTTACGCCCGTGCCAAGCGGTGCCGATGCCCTCGATAAGGTCGAAACGGAACGATTTGATATTGTGTTTCTGGACGAAATGATGCCAGGAATGACGGGTCTCGAAACCCTCGCCAAAATAAAAGTTTTGAAGCCAAACCTGCCCGTGGTGATGATTACAAAGTCGGAAGAGGAGCGAATAATGGAAGATGCCATTGGCTCACAAATTGCCGATTACTTGATAAAACCCATCAATCCGCATCAGATTCTTCTATCAGTCAAGAAGATTTTGGATAATAAACGCCTTATTTCGGAGAAAACAAACTTGGGCTATCAACAAGATTTTCGCAATTTGGCCATGCAATACAACGACCGAATTGGTCATGCCGAATGGTCAGAAATTTATAAAAAACTAATTTTTTGGGAACTTCAACTCGACAAAGCTGACGATAAAAGTATGGAAGAAGTCTTCGGAATGCAGAAAGCCGAAGCCAATGCCAATTTTTGTAAGTTTATCGAAGAAAATTACGAAGATTGGTTCGCCGACCCCAAAGCCGATAAGCCGATACTATCTCACCAAGTGATGAAAAACAAAGTTTTTCCGTTGGTCAAAAACGATTCTCCACTCTATTTTCTGTTGATTGATAATCTCCGTTTCGACCAGTGGAAAGTCATCGAAGAAGTCATTGCCGAATATTTTAATGTCGAAGAAGAAAGCGATTATTACGCCATCTTGCCAACGGCTACTTCCTACGCCCGCAATGCTATTTTTTCGGGAATGATGCCCTCGGATATGGCAAAATACCACCCTGATTTGTGGGTAAATGATGAGGGTGAAAACGAGGATTCACTGAACAATCACGAGGCCGAATTTCTGAAACGCCAAATTGAGAAAAGTCGTCTGAATATCAGTTTTTCTTACCACAAGATACTCAACACGAATCAGGGAAAAAGTTTAGTTGATAATTTTAATAATTTAGCCAAAAATCAACTCAACGTTGTGGTCTATAATTTTGTGGATATGCTGTCGCACGCCCGTACCGAAATGGGAATGATTAAAGAACTCGCCCCCGATGAGTCGGCTTATCGTTCAATCACAAAATCGTGGCTCGAACATTCGCCTTTATTGGATTTTTTGAAAAAAGTTGCTGAGAAAAAAGGGCGGCTCGTCATCACGACCGACCACGGCATGATAAAAGTGAAGCACCCCAAACGCATCGTGGGTGATAGAAACGTCAATACAAATTTGCGGTATAAACAAGGCAAAAACTTAAATCTTGATGATAAAAACGACCATATCTTGGTCGCTCGCAAGCCCGAAACTTTTATGTTGCCCAAGCCCAATATTTCGACCGCTTACTTCTTTACCATGGAAGATTATTTCTTTGCTTACCCCAATAATTATAACCATTACGTGAGCCATTATCGGGATACTTTTCAGCACGGCGGTATCTCAATCGAAGAAATGATTGTGCCGTTTGTGTATCTTACTGCGAGGTAGAGATTAGGAATTAGGTAAAAGGTTTTAAATTTTATGAAAAGAATTTTAGTAACACTCTTTTTAAGTAATTATCTGGTTATAAGCGTTTTAGCTCAACGTGATACGCCCAAATATCTCGAAGACCGCTTTGCGTGGTACACTTCGCTCGGTGTCGGTAGTGCCATCGGTAAGTACCAAACTATCTTGAAAGAAGCCGATAAAGCATCAACCAAAGTAGGCTTTGTGGCGGGCGGACTGATGAATCCCTACAAGCGGAAACGTGCTTCGACGGTTTTTTACGGAGCCGAATTTGGCTTTCAATCGAACGGGCAAGAGAACGTCACGACCAATGCTTTGGGTGATTTTTATGTGTCCAATAATTCGTTTTGGTTGAATGGTTTGGCTCGTTACCGACCAATATTATGGAGTTCAAAACTGAATCCTTATGCCGATGCGTTCTTTGGGGCAAAGCTCATCAAGACCAACGTTGTTGAGCAATTCGGCGAAGACGAAACCCAATTTTTGGAAGAGTTTTCAAAGGTTGTACCAAACTACGGGCTGGGCATCGGGGTTGGAATAAAACTATCGGGGCAGCTAAAAAATAACTATCTCGACATCGGTTTGTACTACCAGCAAGCCGATGCCACCAAGATTATCAGGCCCAATACCGTTCAAATCAGTAATAATTACGCAGTTTCCTACAAGCAAGTACTCACCGCCACAAATCAAATTGTGATTAAAATTGGGTTGAGTGGGTTTTTGTAGAACTGGATTTAATTTTGATTATTTTTCAAAAGTCTCTCTCCTGTGGAGAGAGATTTAGAGAGAGGTTTTCGTCGCCAACACCTTATAACTATACGCCAAACCCATCGCAACGCTATTAAAATTATCGCCCGATTTGATTTTTTCTTTGCCAAAACGCTTTACAAAAATATCATTCAAGGCTCGAATCAGTGACGTGCCGCCCGTCATAAAAACTACGTCAATTGCTTGGTTTTCGATGTTATTCTTAATTAAAAATTCGTCTAAATAATTCTCAATTTTCTCCAAATTTTTCTCAATGATTTCTTCCTCAAAATCTTGAATCGTTATCGGTTCGTTTACCGAAATTTCGTGTTCATTAAATTCCAAAATCGCTTCTTGGGCTTGTGTAAGCTCGATTTTTACTTTTTCGATTTGTTTGAAAAGTACGTAGCCCAGATTCTGTTCGATGAGCGTTTGCAGGTTTTTTACCCGAAAATCCTTACCCGAAAAATTGTACGATTTGGCAAGACTCAACTTCATGCGGAGCGAGTCAAGAAAATTCATTTTTTCCCACGAACAGATACTATGAAAGTACGATAACGGCAGGTCAATGGGCTTGCCAGGCGTAAATTCTTCCTTCACACCCCGACCAAAATGGGGCGTGCCTTTGTGCCACATAATGTCCGAATCGAAGCTATCGCCACCGATGTAAATACCGCCCTGTGCCAGCATATCGGCCGTGCGGTCGGCCTGATTAATGGCTTCTGGATTGAGCCGCATCAACGAAAAATCGGACGTGCCACCACCAAAATCGGCAACTAATACTAACTGTTTTTTTTCAATTTGTCGCTCGTAAGTAAAGGCCGCTCCGATGGGTTCCATTTGAAAATAAAACTCCTCAAAACCTGCAATTTTTGCTGCTTTTGCGAGCCTTTCTTGTGCCAAAGCGTCCTTTTCGGGGTTTTCGTCAAATACTACGGGGCGACCAATGACGGCCGTTGTGATGTTTTCTCCCGTAAAATCATCGGCTATCTCTTTCAAATGAACCAAAATCAAGGCTACCAAATCTTCGGCTCGGTAGCTTTTTGAGCCGATGCGGGTATCAATAAAACTTTTATTAGGCAGTACTTTCTTGATTGATTTCATGAATCGCCCACGCATACGGTTCTGCACATACAATGCAATAGCCTCATGCCCAACCGTTGGAACGACTTGTTCTTTGGGTTTTGGTTCAGGAAAAAATAGGAGCGAAGGAATCGTAAAAAGTTTAACTAACTCGTTGGTCGTAGTATCAAGAATTGCTAATGCCGAATTGGTCGTACCAAAGTCAATTCCGTAAATATATTTGCTCATGCGTAAATTTTCAGTGGGATTTTTAGATACTCTCCGACAAATCTCTTACTTGTCCTTTGTCGCAGTAAAGTGTACGGTGCGGGAAGCGTTCGATGAGTTCAAAATCGTGCGTAGCCATGAGTACGGCTGTATTTGATTTTTCGTTAATATCGAGAAAAAGTTTCAGAATTTCGACTGACATTTCGGGGTCGAGGTTGCCCGTTGGCTCGTCGGCCAAGATAATATCGGGTTTATTGAGCAAGGCTCGGGCAATGCCCACTCGTTGCTGCTCGCCACCTGAGAGTTGGTGCGGCATTTTTTCGAGAATGTGCGGGAGGTTCACCAACGTCAATACTTCGGCGATACGTTCGTCCATGTCATTTTTTTCGCTCAAACCCATTGCTTTCAAGTAAAAGCGAAGGTTTTTGTCGATATTTCTATCACTCAAAAGTTGAAAATCTTGAAAGACGATACCGATATTTCTCCGCAAATAAGGAACCTGTGAGCGTTTCAGCGAATGTAGCTCGAAGCCACCGACACTTCCTTCGCCTTTTTCGAGCCAAAGATCGGCATAGAGTGTTTGTAGTAACGAAGATTTTCCACTACCCGTTCGGCCAATGAGATACACAAACTCGCCTTTTTGGATACTAAAATTCACGTCCGACAAGATAAGTAGTTCTCGTTGGTAAATAAAAGCATTTTGAAGTGAAATGACGGAGCTTTCCATAGCTAATTAAGGATTAAGGATTAAGAATTAAGAATGTTTATCCTTAGTGACAAATCTTTCTAATTCTTAATTCTTAATTCTACATTCTTAATTAAAAATTACTTGTTGTTTACTTTTGCAAAATCGGCTAAAAATTTAGCTAAACCGCTATCGGTCAATGGGTGATTGAGCAAGGCAAGAATAGCCGAAAGTGGACCTGTCATTACGTCAGCACCGATTTTGGCACACTGAATGATGTGTAGCGGGTGGCGAACTGAGGCGGCCAAAATCTGAGTTTCGTAGCCATAATTATCATAAATTGTACGAATATCTTCCACCAAAATCATACCATCGGACGAAATATCATCTAACCGACCCACAAAAGGCGACACGTAAGTAGCACCCGCTTTGGCGGCCAAAAGGGCTTGTCCTGCCGAAAATACGAGTGTACAGTTGGTTTTTATTCCTCGCTCCGAAAAGTACTTAATGGCTTTGATACCGTCTTTTATCATCGGTATTTTCACAACGATTTGCTCATCAATTTCGGCCAATTCTTCACCTTCGATAATCATTTCGTCGAATGTCGTGGCGATTACTTCCGCACTTACATCACCATCAACTATATCGCAGATTGCCTTATAATGACGCATAATGTTGTTTTTGCCCGCAATGCCTTCCTTTGCCATCAGCGAGGGGTTGGTCGTTACGCCGTCGAGTATGCCGAGGTCTTGGGCTTCTTGAATGTCTTTGAGGGAGGCGGTATCAATAAAAAATTTCATGGGAAACAATGAGAGAATGAGTGAATGATACAATGAGTGAATAAAACACAAAACGTTTTATTCTATTTTTTTACGGAGAAAATGTCAAAAAAAAAGGCAAATTCACCGCTCGACCACAGTACCCTTGCTTCGGTCAAGACCTGGGGGATTCAGCAGGAGCTGGTAATTTGCCGCCACAAAGGTAAGTATTTTTTTATTTTTTACAAACTTTATCGAGATATGTTGCACAAAAAAATACATTTCCCTGAATAAACTGCGACGGCAGACCGTTCAGGGACTAAGGGAACAAAGGACTTATTACTTTTTGATTAAACCGACTTAAATTGATTTCTAACTTAACCCTAATCAGTTGTTTACTTAGCCTTTGAATTTATTTAGGAAAATGTATTTACGTTACTTGGGTTATTAACGCTCGGAAGGTATTATCAAATTTTCTCATAATTTCTTGCTAAATGATTTGTTCGGAGTATATGATTTTCTTTCGAATAAAGAGTTGATAATCAGCACATTAGCAACATTTACACATTTATCTATTAGCTACTTTTTCTCACAAAAATAAACGATTTCTTCGCTCGGCAACGAAAAACGTTTAATCAAGTTTTTTGGCATTTTCATCACAAAATCATCTTCGGTTACTTTAAAACCCGCTTTTTCGAGTTCTCGACCGTAGTCCCGCCCGAAGAGTCGGAGGTGGTCATTTTGCCAAAAAACTCGTTCACGCTCACGGGGGTCAGTGATGCTGGCATCTTCAAACGTATGGGCTTTGCTCCAATCTTGGGGCGATTGTATGATGGCCCAACCGTTGGGTTTTAGTACTCGGTACAGCTCCGACATGGCTCGGTGGTAGTCATCGACGTGTTCCATGACGTGGTTACAGATGGCCACATCGAAGGTATTTGCCTCAAACGGAATGTCGTGAATATCCATCTTTACCTTCGCCAACGGCGACTCAATATCGGCCGTGATATACTCCAAGTTTTTCATTGCCTCAAAACGGTCAATGAAGCAGTATTCGGGAGCTACGTGGAGTACTTTCAGGTGTTTGGCGGTAAAAAAATCGGTTCGCTGCTTCATGTATAGTGCCATCAAGCGGTGGCGTTCGAGTGCCAAACAGTTAGGGCAAAGGGCATTGGAACGAGAAACCAAACGGCCATAAGGCATAAACTTAGTGAGTTTGGCATTGCAAACGGGACATTCGACGTTGTTTCCTTTCAAGACGAAAGTATATATTTTTAGCGGAATGTGGCTAAATAATTGTAGGTATTTTCGGGGAATAAATCGGAGTAAAAAACTAATAATTTTGCCCATGCTTTTTGAGTTCTGAGTTATGAGTGCTGAGTTCTGAATTTTCTGCGTTGCTAAAACTTTCGCCTAAAATACGCTAACTTGTTTATTACAAGTACTTTACAGAAAAATGCGGAAGTATAATTGTTAATTGCTAATTGATAATTGTATCAAATTTAGTTAATTTTGCGGTTACAATTAACACCAATGACAAATAAAGATTCAATAATATGGAAGTAAAAAATCAAAAACCACCAGGCAAAAAAATGTTGAAACGCATGAGTCTTTATACCAAATGGCTGTTATCGGCTGTTGTGGGTTTATTATTGATAGGTTTTGGGCTAAGTGTTTTTAGCGAAGCCGCCAACCTGAAACACACCAACGCTCCGTTTTTGCGGTGGTTTTTGTTGGGCAGCTACGGTCTTATTATGATCAACGGTGGGTTGTGTGTATTTGGTCAAGCAATTATTTTTAAGATAAAAATAGAAAGCAAAAAGCAAATCAAAAAAGCCCTTAAAGAACGAGATAAACGCTCAACCCAAAAACTAACCATTACAAAAATGGAAGTACCAAAAACTGAGTAAAATCTCATTTTTTGATTGAAACTCACGTAAAAAAAGAGATATTCACTACGAATATCTCTTTTTTTGGTCATTAATTTACAAATATTACTTTGTAAATTCTGCCTTCAATGCTTCAATATCAACACGCCTTACATCTAATTTTAATGATAAACGCTTGATTGTTGCAATTCTATTTTTAGCAATTGCTTGGTTTCTTTTTGCCTTACGCTTCAACTGTGTTACTGCCATTGTAGTATGTTTTTAATTATTCTTTCAAATTTCGGAGTGCAAAACTACGAAAATCAATTTATATTTAATAATTAACAATGATTTTTTTCTGCTAATTTTGTGCTTTATCAATTATCAATTATTAATTAACAATTATCAATCAACAATTTATATCTTTCTTTTCGTTGTAAAGATTTGATTATCAGTTGTTTAGGAAATAATTCAAAAGAAATGAGCAAGCCCAGTTTAGCACGAGGAACACGAGATTTTGGCCCGTCGGTGATGGTCAAACGTAATTATATTTTTAGTACCATCAAGCGTACTTTCGAGAAATTCGGTTTTCAGCCCATCGAAACACCCACCATCGAAAACCTTTCGGTGTTGATGGGAAAGTACGGCGATGAAGGCGACCAACTACTTTTTAAAATCTTAAATTCGGGAGATTTTTCTAAGGATTTGACCCAACAGGATTTGGACGAAGGGGCAAAAAAACTCACGCAAAAAATCTCCGAAAAAGGGCTTCGCTATGACCTCACGGTGCCTTTTGCCCGTTTTGTGGTGATGAACCGCAACGATTTGGTGATGCCCTTTAAGCGGTATCAGATTCAGCCCGTTTGGCGTGCCGACCGACCCCAGAAGGGGCGTTACCGAGAATTTTATCAGTGCGATGCCGATGTTGTTGGCACCGATTCGCTGATTTGTGAGGCAGAAATCGTACTGATGTTGCAAGAAATTTTACAGAATTTGGGCATCAATGATTTTACAATAAAAATCAATAACCGAAAAATTTTATCGGGCATTGCCGAAGTTATTGGCTTGAAAGGCAGTGAAATTCCACTGACGGTAGCGATTGATAAATTAGATAAAATCGGAAAAGAAAAAGTTGAAGATGAACTCCGTGAAAGAGGTTTTTCGGAGGAATCTATTGAAAAATTACAGCCCGTTTTTACGCTTCAAGGGCTTGATAATCAAATATTTATACAACTTAAAGAATGGTTGAAAGATTCGGAAATTGGCTTGAAAGGCATCGAAGAATTAGAGAAGGTTTGGTCGTTGGTTGAAGCCTTCGGTTTAGATAATTCCAAGATGCAGCTTGACATCACGCTCGCTCGGGGATTGAGCTATTACACGGGGGCGATTTTTGAAGTTAAAGCTAATAATGTACAGATTGGCAGTATTTCGGGCGGCGGTCGCTATGATAATCTGACGGGAACTTTTGGTATGCCTGGGCTTTCGGGCGTGGGAATTTCGCTGGGTGTCGATAGGATATTCGATGTGATGGAAGAATTGGGCTTATTTGTTGATAATCAGTCGTTTACGACAAAAACATTACTCACAAACTTTGATGCAGAGGCCGAGAAATATTCCTTGCCGATGCTCCGAAAACTCCGTGATGCGGGCATCAATGCCGAGATTTATCCCGAGTCGGGCAAGCTAAAAAAACAATTTGATTATGCCAATCGCAAGAATATCCCGTTCGTAATCGTTGTTGGTTCAGATGAAATGCTGTCGGGCGAACTAACGCTTAAAAATATGACTTCGGGCGAGCAGGAAAAGTTGGGAATTGAAGAAATAATTAAGCGATTGGCATAGTTTCCAAAATTAACTACATTTGATAAAAATACGAACTTATGGTAGCATTAACCGAAATAGAGTTAGCCAAAAGTAATTCGCTTGATTGGCATGAAATTGAAACCGAATTAACTGAAATTGGCGTGCCGTTTTTGCCATTATCTTGGGAAGATGAATTTTTGATAGCAGAAAATCTGCAAAATTACTTTGCAGAAGTGATTGCAGGTTGTTCTTTGTTGGAATTAGAAGAGGAAAACAAAGAAAAAGCAGACATAGCAAAATTGGGAGTATGGGAGAAAATTAGTTTGACAGTAATTCGGGAAAGAAACAAATATTTCAATTATTCACTAAAAGAAAGACAAAAACTATTGATTTGGTTAATGAAAGAAGCTAAAAAAATAGAAAATCTACGGGCATAATGAAATATAATATCGAATTGTCAAGCGTATTTAGCGAAAGAATTTTTGATAAAATTAAAAGAAAATACCTTTTTGAAAAAGAACCTTCTACCAATCCAATAGGTATAATCTTAGGTGGGCAGCCAGGCTCGGGGAAATCATTTTTAGTGAATGAAATTAAAAAAGAATTCAAAAAAGACTTCATTTTTATCAGTACCGATGACCTTCGATT
>JANNEN010000166.1:0-10298 GCA_031378715.1 Emticicia sp. | reverse complement strand
TACTCGTCCATCGGTAATTGCCCAACCTGCGGCCGTTCCGCCCGTACCTGTCCCGCCACCCGTGCCTACGGCATCATTCACCAAAATCACGTTACCTGCATCATCAACGGTTAGTACTTTGCCGTAGCTATTGCCCGCTCCTGATGATGCTTTGAGTTTCGTTAATTGTAGCCCACTTTTACCATCTTCATTGCTGATAATCGAAATACCGTGCGTACTGTTATTATAGATGCCACCCGTGGTGTTGGCTTTCCAAAGTTCAACGGTAGGGGTTGGCGTAGTTGGTGTACCTGTACTACTCGGTGTATTGACTAATATTACGTTCCCGTTGGCATCAACCGATAGTACTTTTTGGGTCGTAACGGTTGGCGTATTACTACTGCTTAGTCTTGATAGTGTCAAGCCATTATTGATAAATACAGTACCAGTATTATTATTGGCGATATTTTGCCCATTTACACTCCACTTTGATGGTTCAGGATTGATAACAGTCCCCGTCGTTCCGACTGAATCTCTGACCAAAATTACATTTCCGTTGTCATCAACCGAAAGTACTTTACCCGAAGGGCGTGAGGCAGGAAATGCGAGTTTCAACTGGTTAAGTACCAAACCACTGCGGTTGGTCACTGAACCATTGGTTGTTAAGTTGCCCGATTCGACGTTGATACCACTTTTGACCGATAAACCGTTGTTGATATAAACCCTACCCAGATTTGAGTTAACGATGTCGCTGGCACTAACTGTCCAGGGCGAGGATCCAGTGGTTGGTGGTGTAATGATAGTACTTACTCCTACCGAGTCTTTTACCAAAATTACATTACCGTTGTCATCAACCGAAAGTACTTTTCCGTAGGCTCTTCCTGCTGGATTTGCGGCTTTTAACTGCACAAACTGCAACCCACTTTTGTTTTCAACAGCACTATTTACTTCGAGCGTACCTGACTGCAATCTTATGCCATTTTTAGCCCAAATACCATTATTGATATAAACGCCACCAGTGTTTTTATTGTTGATATTTATGCCATCAATATTCCAGTTTGAGCTTGACGACGTAATGACTGGCGTAAGGTTGTTGGCTATCACTACATTACCTGAATTATCAACGGTAAGGAATTTCTGAGCCGTGAGGGTGGTCGGATTATCAATATTAAATTTCGACAAAATCAGACCATCGTTGATATAGACAGCACCTGTATTGCTATTGGCGATGTTATTGCCGCTGGTATTCCACGGTGATGGCGTTGTTGATGGTGTGATACTCCCTACGCCAACCGAGTCACGCACTAAAATCAGATTTCCTGCATCATCAACCGATAATACTTTGCCATACGGGCGAAATGTTCGATTCGTTGCTTTAATATCATTAAACTGGATTGCCCCATTTAGTATTAATTTTCCTGCGTTGTTATTTGATAGATTATTGGCATTCAGATTCCAAAAATTAGGAGCCGACGAGCCAACAGAATCTCGTGCGAGTACAACCAAGCCATTATCATCAACCGTCAAAACTTTAGCATTTGATCGGATACTGGGCGAAATTGTGCGTAAACTCTTGAAACGGAGGTTACTCAGTATAACATCACCTGCATTACTATTTTCGATTGAGCTACCTTTTAACGCCCAATAAGAAGGGACTGAAACAGGCGGTGCTACCGAAGTTCCAACCGAATCTCTTACCAAAATCACTTGTCCACGGTCATTGACCGACAAAACCTTAGCCGATGATCTGCCAGCGGGCGAATTGATAGTTAGATTTTTAAGTTGTAAACCGCTCGTATTGGCTACCTTACTATCAATCGATAATGCACTTTCGGGGTTCTGCATATTGATACCCACTCGTGCCGTTTCAAAGTCTCCATAGATAAGCGGTTTATCCTGAAAATTATTATCAATATAAAGTTTGTTATCACCAGTTTCGTTAATGCCTGCCTTATAACCGATGAAAACGTTACCGTCACCAAGTGAGCGTTGCCCTGCTTGTGTACCGAAGGCAATATTCTGCGAACCCGTCACATTGGCATTAAGGGCATTAGAACCCAAAGCGATGTTATCACTACCAGTTTGGCTACTGAGCTGCGACTGAAAGCCGATAGCAATATTATTAAGTCCCAGGTTAGTGTCAAATAAGGCATAAGCTCCAATAGCAATCGAATTGAAACCATGACTACGCTGACCTGCCCGATAGCCAAAATAGGTATTGCTAAAACGGTAATCAATCAAGCCTGAGCGATAGTTGTTTACCTTAAAAACCAGAGATGTGGTATCGGTTGTACCCAAAAAATTAGTTTCTGAGCCAAGTCCCGTATTTCCAGTGAGTCCCCAACCCGAACCATCGGTCGAGCGAGAAGTGACTACATCAGGAGCCAAGGCTACACCATCGGGATTTCGGGCATAAAGACCTTTCCAGGTGGAACCATCAAAGAAGTAAAATCCTGTAAAAAAATCAATCTGATAAACCATCAAACCATTGGCGGGATTCTTTATTCCTGCTCGTTGAGCCAAGGTCATTCGAGGAATTAACAGTCCTTTCGAGGTGGAGGTTAAATCTAATAATGCTGAATTATCGGGCTTTGTTGTGCCGATTCCAACATTTTCACTTTGTGCGATTGCATTTAAGCCACTCAAAAGCATTAACATAAATGCTCCGACTCTGAGGCGGGCATTTTTGAAAGGTAAAAATTTTCCTGACATTTCTTGAAATAATTAATCGTAAGTTAGCGACTTACTCTTTTGGATTGGGCAACAATAAGTTACCTTAATTGCCGAAATTCGTTCAAATAATATGCCAAAATCGAATGTGATTTTAAAATCTCTTTAAACCTCTGATAGTCAATGTCTTAATCAAAGTGAAGTTTCGGGATAAATATTAAAATGAAGTATTTGAACGAGCAATGAAGTAGAATGTAACCGTTTAATAATTTATTTTAGTACGATAAACTCCTAAAATAGTTACAGAATATGATTTTACGGGGCTTTTTTTAATACGGAGTTTTGGTATTTTTTTCGGAACTTCACGGGAAAATATTAAAAAAAAGTCGATGTATGACTGCTAAACCAGATTATTTGTTTGATTTTTATACTTGATTTAATAGCAACAAAAATTGGTGTAAAGTCGCAATTATGTATAATAAATTCTAAAAATAGTCATATTGTAGAATTTAATTTTGTCAAAATTACATTTGCCAAAACAATATTACCAATGATTAGTAATGAATCTTTGGGAGAAATAAAGAAAACTGACTACTTTTGTGGTCGATGCGGTATGGGGTAAGCGTACCCGCATCGTGACGGAATACTAAGCCAAATCTAAGCAAATAATAATGAAACGAATAGCAGTTTTTACTTCTGGTGGTGATGCCCCTGGCATGAACGCCTGCATAAGAGCCACGGTTAGAGGAGCAATTTATCACGGGTTGGAGGTTTATGGTATAAGAAGAGGATACAACGGAATGATTTCGGGAGATATGTTTCCGATGAACTCACAATCGGTCAGTAATATAGTGCAGCGGGGTGGTACAATACTCAAATCGGCGAGAAGCAAGGAGTTTATGACCCCCGAAGGCCGAAAGAAAGCCTACGAAAACCTCATGAATGCGGGCATTGAAGGCCTCGTTGCCATTGGCGGAAATGGTACATTTACAGGAGCAGAGGTTTTTTATAATGAATACGAAATACCAACTGTGGGTTGCCCAGGCACAATCGACAACGACCTCTACGGAACCGACTATACAATAGGGTTCGATACGGCGGTGAATACTTCGCTCGAAGCGATTGATAAAATCAGAGATACCGCCGACTCCCACGATCGGGTGTTTTTTATCGAAGTAATGGGTCGTGACTCGGGCTATATTGCCATTCAGTCGGGGATTGGTGGCGGTGCCGAAATCGTGATGGTACCCGAAACCCACACGCCGCTCAAAAAAGTAATAAGCACCTTGAAAGATGGCTGGTCTCGCTCAAAATCTTCCTCAATAGTAGTAGTAGCCGAGGGCGACGAAGAAGGCCATGCCGTGGACATCGCCGAGAAAATAAAGAGTCAAGTAGATGGCAAATTAGATATTCGGGTAACTACCCTGGGCCATATCCAGAGAGGTGGTTCACCGACTGCCTACGACCGTATTTTGGCGAGCCGCCTCGGTCTGGGAGCAGTCGAAGGACTCATAAAAGGCTACAAAAACGTCATGGCGGGCGTGGTAAACAACGAAATGGTTTATACACCGTTTATTGACACCATCAAAAAACCCAAGCCAATCCATGACGATTTATTGCGAATGGTGCATATTTTGAGTATGTGAGGAGTCTAATTTTGAATGATAGAATGAGTGAATGATAGAATATGAAAAGCTATTCATTCATTTATTCACTCATTCACTCATTCACTCATTCATTCCCACCTACGCCCAGCCTAATAGTCTATAAGTAACATACCCGATTATTTCTCTGAAAAGTAGGTGCGTATGCCCCAAATACTCCTCTCGGGGGAGGACATTGAATACTTGAAAATTGCGTTCGTGCGAAAGGTAATTTGAGCCAAAAGTATCCACATCAGTACCTGCTTTGATAAATGCACTTTTGGCTCGCTTCAAATGATAGCCCGAAGTAATCAAGAGATAGCTTTGGTTGTGAAAGTGTTTCTTCAAAATTGCCGAACAGTTTATGGCGTTTTCGTGGGTATTTTGGGCGTGGGTTTCTAAAAAAATATTCTTGGTAGGTACGCCACTGATAATCAAGTACTTAGCAATTTCTTCTACTTCTCGTTTGGCAGTTTTTCCCAGAACTATAATATCACCGCCACTGATTAAGACTTGTTTGATTTTCCCCTTTTTGTATAACTCCACGGCTTGGGCGATGCGGTCGCCTGATTTTCCCAAAAATATATTTTCATTCGGTAGTTTATCATCATTGGTGGTGCCGCCCGTCAAAATAATTCCGACATCGTGGGGTTTAACTGCCGAAATTGATGTTGGGGGCACTTCCCACCAAAGTAATAACTCATTGATAATGAACGGATTAGTAAAGCCATAAAGCAAAAAAAAGGCAGTGATGAGCGATTTTCTGGACTTGGTACGATTTTTCGTAGTGATAGCATAAAGTAGCAAGCCACACAAAATCCCGAGGGGCATGACCACAAATGACAAAAACTTGGAAACAATATAAAACATGAGATTTCGTTAAAATTGAGGTTTTTTTACCACCGAGCAAACAGAGAAAATGCCACAGAGGATAGGAGGTTGTTTTTAGATTTCTCCGACCGATATAAACACCATTTTCCAAGAAACTCGGTCAAATTAACAAGTTTTTAACAACATACACTCAATTAAGCAATTATCTTTGTGAAATAATATCAAATGAATAAAACCTGTACAAACATGAAAAATAGTCGAGCGATGCTTCGCTACTGCAAAAATCTGTTATTTGTTGGCCTCCTTGGCATTGCTACCAATGTATTTGCCCAAGAGGTCGGACATTCGATTAAGGTAAAAATGAAGGGTGTGAGTGAAGGAAAAACCTGCCATTTGGCTCATTTTTTTGGTTATAACCAATATATCAAAGTCGATTCGGCGAAGGTCGAAAACGGTGAGCTTGCCTTTCAGGGCAAAGATCCGCTCAAAGGGGGTATTTATTTGATTGTGCTTTCGCCATCGAAATATTATGACTTTGCCATAAACGGGCAAGAGCAATTCATGGAAATTGAAGGCGATACAACCGATTTTGTGGGTACTGTCAAGTTTAAGGGTTCAAAGGAAAACGAGTTGCTGTTTGGCTACCGCAAGTTTTTGCAGGATAAAAGCAAAGAAGCAGAGGCAATAAACATGATGGCGAAGTTGAAAAACGACCCTATTTCACAGGAAATGAACCGCAAAAAAGTGGAGGGGATTCAGAAGGAGGTAGATACTTACATGAAAAATATGGTAAAAAACAACGAAGGCTCGTTTGCAGCGAAGGTAATTAAGGCAAATATCGAACCCGAAATGCCAACCGAACTGCCAAAAAAAGCCAATGGTCGCCCCGATTCTACTTACTTGTTTAATTATTATAAAGGACATTTTTTTGATAACATTGATTTTGCCGACGAGCGTTTGTTACGTTCGCCCTTTCTGCACAGCCGCATGGAGCGGTATTTTAAAGATTTAGTTTATCAGACCGCCGACTCCGTCAATAATGATGCCGACCGTGTGCTGAAATTATCCAAGAAAAACAACGAAGTATATCGGTTTGCTCTTTGGTGGGTCACGAATAAGTACGAAAACAACGAAATCGTAGGCCTTGACGGGGTTTTTATTCATTTGGCCGAAAAATATTACTTGAAAGATGCCGACTGGTTGGATTCGACCCAACGGGCAAAATTTAAGGAAAGAGTCGATGTATTGAAACCTTTGCAGACGGGTTTGGTGTTTCCGACCCTCATTGTGGCCGACTCTCTGGGGCGTGAATACAACCCGATGCAAAGCAAAACCAAATATACGATTGTTTATTTTTATGACCCCGATTGCGGACATTGCAAAGAATCAGCTCCGAAGTTGATAGAGTTTCATAATAAAAACAAAGAAAAAGCAACGGTCTATAATGTGAGCGTGGCCTACGACACTAAAAAGATGAATAATTTTGTGCATAGCTACAAAACGGGGCAGCTACTCAACCTTTGGGACTCGAAGGGGCGGTATTATTTCCGAAAAAACTTTGACGTTTATTCAACACCAACAAACTATATTTTGGATAAAGACAAGAAAATTATCGCCCGCCGAATACCTGTCGAAAAGCTCGAAGACTTCATCAATTTTTATGAGCGACAGCAGATGCAGAAAGCCAACGAAAATGGAGGAAAATGATTTCGCCCATGCTTACACCCAAACAAAAAGAGTTGCCGTGAAACAACTCTTTTTGTTTATGCAGTTGCTTATAAAAAGCCAAAGCTCAACCCAAAACATTCGCCAAAACTCCCTCTTTCAAAGCATAACTCGAAACCCTAATGCGTTGAATATCAAGTGTTTGTACTATGAATCGAATCAAGCAAACCGCTACCACAATCATATCAACCCGTAGCTCAATCATGCCCGCAATGGCCATTCGTTCGGCGTGGTTTTTGAAAATAAGTTCGTCATAAGCCCGATAAAATTCTTCAATTTGGTAGTCAAAACAAGCCTCATCACTTTCGGGAAGTTTACCTTTTTCTCGCATAAAATTCATATCAACCAAAGTATCAAAACTGCCCGATGAGCCAATCAAAACTTTGGGAGCATATTGGTGGCAAGCATTGGCTAATGGTAAGAGTTTTTCACGAAAAAAATCGTCCATCGTTTGCACCGAACGCATCGAAATTGGGTCAGATTTCATGAATCTATCCATTAGTCGCTGACCGCCAATCTCGAAACTTTGTTTCCAAAAAATCTTGTTATCGTTGCAAACAATAAACTCCACGCTTCCACCGCCGATATCCATTATGAGCGAAGTTTCGGGAATCGACATCGCTTGCCTCACGCCCAAAGTAATTAATTCGGCTTCTTCATTGCCCGAAATTACGTTGATTTTAATGCCCGTTTCACCCAAAACTCTTGCCACAAATTCATCTTTATTGCCCGCATTACGAATCGCACTCGTACCAGTGGCGAATACGTTTTCTAAACTAACTCCTTGATTATCAATTACTTCACGAAATTTTTTTAGCACAGTCAATGCTCGCCCAATGCCTTCTTCCGAAATAATACCCGCACTAATGCCGCCCATACCGATTTTGGCAGGAACTGATTCTTTGTGAAGTATTTCTTTTTCTTCAACGATTAATAAATGAAATGTATTCGTTCCTAAATCTATGATTGCTGTTCGCATGAGTCTTTTAATTCGTAAATATTTTCACAAATGTAACCTTAAACCTATAAGATTTTTTGAAACCTTATAGGTTTTTAAGATTTAAAACACTAATTTTGCAGTCCCAAACAAAAGGAGGTGTATTTTTATGTTAATAATCAACGTCAAAGAAAACGAATCTATTGATAAAGCCTTGAAACGTTTCAAGAAGAAATTTGAAAAAACGGGTGTATTGCGTCAGTTACGCAAGCGTCAAGCCTTTGAAAAGCCATCAGTAGCCCGTCGTAACGAAGTTATTCATGCTACCTATGTAGGACATTTGAGAAGCAATGATGAAATGTAATATCAGTGAACAATTATTAATCGGGCGGCGTACCGCTAACAATTAACATTTTTTGTCAATTAATAATCTTTCATCGTAGTTATTGCAATCGACAATATTTTAAACCATATTAGCAGTCAGATTTCATTAATATTCAATTTTGATGGTACATTACCTGATAATTGCTCATTGATAATTGATAATTGCCAATATGGTTTCTTATTTTATACAGCACATCAAGTACGAAAAACGCCTCAGCCACCATACCGTAACGGCATACGAGAGCGATATGAAACAGTTTTCGGCATTTCTACTTTTTCAGTACGAACTCAAAGAACCTGAAAAAGCCGATTTTCAGATGATTCGTTCTTGGATTGTGGCTTTGGTTGAGGAGAAAATCGAAAACCGAAGCATCAACCGAAAAATTGCTACACTCCGTACGTTTTTCAACTTTCTACTCCGCCACAAAAACATCTCCACCGACCCAATGCTCAAAATAAAAGCATTGAAAACCGATAAAACCCTGCCCAAGTATATCGAAGAAAAACCGATGGAAAACCTGCTCGATGATATTGAGTTTTCGGAAGATTTTGCGGGGCAGCGAGATAAATTAGTGCTTGAACTCCTCTACGGAACGGGTATGCGATTAGCCGAACTCATCGGGCTGAAAATAGCTGACCTCAATCTTTATAACAATACGCTGATAGTGCTGGGAAAGCGTAACAAGCAACGCATCATTCCCGTCAATCAGACTTTGGTCGAAGCCATAAAAAAATATTTGACGCTCCGCACCGATATTGTTGATGATACCTCAAATAATTTCTTGATTTTGACCGATAACGGCACGCAGGCTTACCCAATGTTTGTGCAGCGATTAACAAAAAAACACCTTTCCTTAGTTACCTCTCTCGACCAACGCAGCCCGCACGTATTGCGGCATACATTTGCCACGCATTTGCTCAATCGTGGGGCTGATTTGAACGCCATCAAAGATTTATTGGGGCATTCGAGCCTTGCCGCTACGCAAGTTTATACCCATAATTCAATCGAAAAACTAAAAAAAATCTTTCAGCAAGCCCACCCGAAAGCGTGATTATAGCCTAAAATATTAAAGCAAGTGCGATATGAAATTTATATTTTATCTTATATTTTCCGTATTTTTAGTAGTTGCGTACTCCTGTCAAATGAAGCCCTACGCTCATTTTCAAAGTAGTAAAAGCGAAATTATCAACCAAAATCGAATGGAATTTGGAGATAAGGCGGTAAAAATAAATGAAAGAGTCATTTTTCAAGAATTATCTGCTGAAAAAGAAATAGTTTCTTTCCGAGATTCAGTACAATTCGTAAAAACTGGAAATATTATTTTTGAAGAAAAAATAAAGGCGAAGCATTTTGGTAGTGTTTTACCGAAAGATTCAACAAAAAAAACAAAATTATTTGAACTTAAACCCGCAACACCAACTGAGCGAAGAGCCAAGACAGCAGGCAAACTTGCTCTTGGCTCAGTTTTTCTCGGAATTCTCTCAATAATTGCAATTATAGTGAATAGTCCTATCTTCTTCTTAGTTTGTGTGCTATCAAGTATGTTTTTTGGGCTATTGGCTTTATTCTATGGGAAGCCGGCCTTGAAAAAATTAGACAAACTTAGCCCTTTTCGGAAATATGCGGGATGGGGCAATACCGTTGGGATATTATATCTAATTGTAATCGTTTGTATGACTTTGGTTACTTTATTACTACTTGCGTTCGTGAATAGTATAAACATATAATGATACTTAAAAGTAGTCCTCCGCTCAAACTGAATGTTGCCTGGCGAAGTCTTCCTTAAAACCTCTACTTGATTTTACTGAAAAAAAACGTACTTTTGAATAAAAAATACCAAAAATGAGTGCAGCACAGAAAATAGAAAAAAACTATATTTCCGTTGAAGAATACTTCGAGATGGAAAAGCAAAGCGAAATTCGCCATGAGTATTACGATGGTGAAGTTTTTGCAATGGCAGGAACTACTCTAAACCATAACCGAATAGTGCAAAATTTAGCGGGCATATTGCGACCAATGTTTCGCAAAAAAGGCTGCGAGGTTTTACTCGAAAGTGTCAAATTAGAAGCAATTAAACACTTTTATTATCCTTATCCAGACTTGATGCTTACCTGTGATGCCAACGATA
>JANNEN010000165.1:0-10014 GCA_031378715.1 Emticicia sp. | reverse complement strand
AGCCGCTCGCAAAACCGCCGAGTGGAAATTGCGATTTATGCCAATAAAAAAATGAAAACCGAAGCCAAGCAAGAAATAGAATAGGCCAGTTAAAGAACGCTTAAAAAATAAAATAAGATGCAAAATAAGTATAAAGGTGCGGCATTTCTGATGCTATTGATGTTCACAAGTTTATTATCGGAAGCTCAAATGAAGTTTGGCGTTCGGGCGGGTCTGAACGCCAGCAATGTTTCGTTCGGCAACTTGCCCAATCGCAGAGAACGTTTTGGTTTCCATGCGGGCGTGTTTACAAACGTTATGCTGATGCCAGAGTTCATATCGCTCCAACCCGAAATTAATTATTCGGTGCAAGGCGTAGCTTTTAAGCCCTCAAACGACAGAATAACGATGAACATGAACTACGTTAGTCTGCTTTTGCCGATTGTTTTCAAGATAAGTTCATTTGATATTCAGGTGGGGCCTTTTGCTTCGTATTTGGTTTCATCGCCCGACTATACAGTTTATAACGAAAACAAAATCATTGCCGATGCCTTCAAGAAACTTGATGCGGGACTAATAGCGGGATTGGTTTACAACCGAGAAAAATTGATGTTTGGTATCAGATACAACCAAGGCTTCGTAAATATCTCGAAGGATAATGTTCAGCCGTTTTTGGGTAATGGAAAAAACGCTGTTGGGCAAGTTTCGGTCGGATATAGATTTTAAGGAACAGGTTTAGTTTTTTTGATAAGTATAATAGTGAATTTGTCCAGATCGCTTTTACCAGTTTTATGTAAAAGCGATTTTTTTTCAAAAAATTATTCAAAACAAAATAAAAAATACAATGGAAAACACAACTGATTTAAGTGGAAGAGATGGCGTTGAAAAATTAAAAGAAATGGCTGAGGAATTAAAAGTCTGTTTATTTGGTACAAATCTTAAAACCGACGAAGGCTCAACTTGCCGACCAATGACCGCCCAAGAGGTCGATTTTGAGGGAAATATTTGGTTTTTTAGCGAAAAAAACAGCGACATCAACCACGAGATAGAACAAAACAAACACGTACAACTCTATTTTTCTAATGCCGAAAAAGGTAGCTTTTTGGTTGTAAACGGCGAGGCTCAAATCGTGCATAACCGAGTTAAGGTCGATGAACTATGGTCGTCGTTTGTAGAAATATGGTTCAAGGAAGGCAAAACCGACCCCAATGTTTCGCTCATAAAAGTAAACACGAGTGTAGCCCACTACTGGGACTCGGAAGGTAATCGAATGGTCAATTTCGTCAAGCTATTGGCCTCGGCCATTACTGGAAATAATCTAATCGACAGCAAACAAGGCACGGTAAGTCTATAAAATCTTAAATATTCAACACAATGAATCATATTTCAATCATCTCATCAAGTATCCGAACGGGTCGAAAAAGCGACCGTGTGGCTTTGTATTTTCAAAACTATTTGACCGAAAATAAATTGGCCACAACCGAAATCTTGGATTTAAAACAGTTCGATTTTCCGCTTTTTGAAGAACCCTTAAAGTTTCAAAAAAAACCAGCCGAGAATGTACTCGAATTTGCCGAAAAAATAAAAACTTCGCAAGGAATCATCATCGTTACGCCCGAGTACAATGGTGGTTTTCCTGCGAGTTTAAAAAATGCCATTGACCTCCTTTATGACGAATGGCGACACAAACCCGTGGGCATTGTTACGGTTTCGGCTGGGCCTTTTGGTGGCTCGCAATCCCTGGTTTCGTTGCAATTTACACTCTGGAAAATGAAGGCTTGGACAATTACCGAACTATTTTCGGTGCCAAACGTGCAAGATTCGTATGATGAAGCAGGAAAACCAAGCAAAAAAGCCGAATCGGATAAATTGGCCGCCGCTTTCACCAAAGAATTGCTGTGGTGTATCAAAGCCGACAACGCAAAATTATAAAGCTTTCGATAGCTAATAGACGATAGTCAGCAGAAACGCAAATCGCTGATTATCAGTATTTTATGATAGTTTTTCCGAAGTTATTAGCATTTTTTGAATTTGTCGATTATATTTTCCTAATTATTTATGAAAAAAACCAAAGATTTATTCGTTGAAATAGACGGCTTAAAAATCTATTACGATGACGCTGGAACGAGCCTAATTCCGCTAATATTTATCCATGGTTTCCCCTTCGATAAATCTTCGTGGAGGCCCCAAATGCAGTTTTTTCAAAAGACACATCGGGTCATTGCCTTTGATATTCGGGGCTTTGGTAAATCGAATACTACCATCGATAAAGATAGTATAAACATCTACGCCGAAGACCTCATAAAGCTCATGGACGCTTTGCACATCGAAAAAGCAATCGTATGCGGCTTGTCGATGGGTGGCTACGTGTTGCTCAATGCCGTGCATAATCACCCCGACCGATTTGATGCCATTATATTGAGCGATACCAAGTGTGAGGCCGACTCCGACGAGGCAAAAACCATGCGTTTGGAGAGCATCGAAGCAATAAAAAATGGCGGTTTGCAGGCTTTTATAGACGGATTTGCTAAAAAAGTCTTTTGTCAAAATACCTTGGATAACTCCCCCAAATTGGTAGAAAACATTACAAAACTAATGCTTTCTACGCCACAAAATACCTTGATTAGTTCATTGTTAGCATTAGCCGAACGTGCCGAGGCGTGCGTTTCGTTGGGTAATATTAACGTGCCTACCTTGATTATTTGCGGGCAAGAAGATGCCGTAACACCCCCGATTCACGCAAAATATTTACACGAAAACATCAAAAACTCGAAGCTAAATTTTATCGAAAATGCAGGACATTTATCAAATTTGGAGCAAAGCAAGCAATTTAATGCCCTCATCGAAAGTTTCATTGCGAACAAACCAACGCTCGTGCCAACGCCTCTGTACGGAAACGAATTTATTAGAACACCACCTGTTTTTGAAAAATGAGTAGTCCGTGGTCGATGGTCGATGAGTTCATAGTATCGTAAAATACTGATTATCAGTGATTATTAGTTTACTAAGCCAACAAATGTGTGAATGTTGTAAGTACTTACCAAAATTATGTAACGCTTATCATGGACATAACCAGCACCTTTGTAATGTAAATCTAAAAAACACAAAAATGAATAATGAAGCACAAATAGAGGTATTAAATACCCTAATCGTAATTAATAATGACCGAATCGAAGGCTACGAAACGGCATCAACCGAAACCGAAGAAACGGATTTGAAAAATCTTTTTGCTGATTTGCAACAAACAAGCCGACAATGCAAGGGCGAACTAATTGAGGAAGTTTTGAAATTAGGCGGAATGCACGAAGAAGGCACAAAAATAACGGGTAAGTTTTTTAGGGTTTGGATGGACGTGAAGGCCGCACTCATGGGTAACGACCGCAAAGCGATTTTAAACTCTTGCGAATACGGCGAGAACGTTGCCCAAGAAACCTACGACGATGCCCTCAGAAATAATGTTGAGGAACTAAACGCCGCACAAAAAGCCATGCTGACGGCCCAACAAAGACTATTAAAAACCGACCACGAAACCATCAAGGGTTTGATAGCGATGTTGGAGCAAGATTAAGTACTAAGTCACAATTAAGACGGGGTCGCCCGTGCGATGTAAAATTAAGAATGTAGAATGCTGACTATCAGTAAATTACGAGATTTTTAATATACAATTAATCTTGTCCTTCTACTTAACTGACACTTAGATAATCTTGAATAATTCAAAAGGCACATTTACCCAGTGGTGAATGTGCTTTTTGTTTTGCTCAAAACATGTGAATTATATAAAACATCACCAATATTCCGTAACACTTTTCTATCAATAATAACGCAACTTTGTGGAACGTAAGAGATGAAGGTTTACGTGTTTTCTTCTTCAATACAACAAACTATAAATTCAGGAAATTATGACAAAGGTAAAATATCTCGGCATTTGGATGGATCATTCGACTGCCTACTTAATGGGTTTTTCGGGAAATTCAACTGAGCGAACAACCATCGAATCGAAATTTACACACCAAGAAAAAGAGTTGAGTATGGCAAAAGGCGAAAACCGAATGCACAACAAAGAACAGCATTTTCAGGCCGATTATTACAAAGAGTTGGGCGATGCCATCGGGCATTATGAAGAGGTGGTTATCTTCGGGCCGACCGATGCCAAGGTTGAGCTTTTCAATGTTCTGAGGGCAAATCATCAGTTTGATAATATCAAAATTGATGTAAAAAAATCGGATAAAATGACCGAAAACCAGCAGGTGGCTTATGTCAGAGATTATTTTGTAATTCATTAATTATCAATGAATTATATTGAAAATCAGTAATTTTTCTTCTTTTCAGTTTTATCAAAATGACACCCTTCTCCGTAATTATGAAAGTAGCAGTTTTTAGCTCAAAGGCCTACGACCGAGAATATCTCGAAAAATTTAACACCGAAGCAAAACACAAATTGACTTTTTTCGATGCTCCGCTAAATAGCGAAACAACCAATTTGGCGGCAGGCTTCAATGCCGTTTGTGTTTTTGTTAGTGATAGAATCGACCGAAATACGATTGAAAAATTGGCATTGGCGGGCATAAAACTCATTGATTTGCGGAGTGCGGGCTTTAATCACGTGGACATTGCGGCCGCTTCCGAAAATAATATCAAAGTGCTGCGAGTGCCTGCCTACTCGCCGCAAGCCGTGGCCGAACACGCCGTGGCACTCATCTTGACACTTAACCGAAAAACCCACAAAGCCTACAATCGAGTGAAGGAAGGCAATTTTGCGATTGAAAAACTCCTCGGCTTTAATCTGCACGGTAAAACCGTGGGCGTAATCGGCACGGGAAAAATAGGCCGAGCTTTTGCCCAAATAATGTTGGGTTTTGGCTGCAAAGTCATTGCGTATGACATCAAAGAATCGGAAGATATGAAGCGGAGAGGCGTTGAATACAAGCACTTTGAGGAGGTTTTGCGTAACTCTGATATTGTTTCGCTGCACTGCCCACTCACGCCCGATACCCACCATCTTTTTGATACCGTTGCTTTTTCAAAAATAAAAACGGGAGCAATGCTCATCAATACCAGCCGAGGGGGATTGATAAAAACTGCTGATGTGATTATGGCTCTGAAAAACAAGAAATTGGGCTATCTCGGCATTGATGTTTACGAACAGGAAGAAAATATATTTTTCAAGGATTTATCCGAAAGTATGATTGGCGATGATTTGATTGAGCGGTTGATGTCGTTTCATAATGTGCTAATCACGCCCCACCAAGGTTTTTTTACGAAAGAAGCCTTAGACCAAATTGCCATCACGACCATAAAGAACTTTACTGATTTCGAGCAGGGATTGCCGCTTATGAATGAGGTGAAATGACCTAAAATCAAACCAAATGAACAATTTATCCAACGACCTTCAATGCCTTTATAATCTTACTGTAAAGCAACTTTTCATCAATCGGCTTTGAAATATAATCATTCATACCCGCTGCCAAACATTTCTCAATATCAACGGTAGTAACGTCGGCCGTGAGTGCAATGATCGGAATATCAGATTTTAATTCGTTTCTGATGTAAGCCGTGGTTTCAAATCCGTCCATTTCGGGCATTTGTAAATCCATCAAGATAACATCATAGGTTCGGCTACGCTCACCTACCGTGCCTCGGCTTCGCTCGGCAACCGCAAGTTTTTCAATCGCAATTTTTCCGTTTTCGGCAATATCTACTTCAAAATCAAAGTCGGCTAATATTATTTTGATTAAAAGTTGGTTAAGTACCATATCTTCGGCAACCAAAATTTTTAAATTTCTTACTCCCTCTCCCTCTCCCTCTCCCTTTCCCTCTCCCTCTCCCTGTTGATGGGTTGGTTTTTCAAAACGTAAAATAAAACTAAATATTGTTCCTTTACCGAGTTCACTCTTGACCGAAACCTCGCCCCCTTGCAGTTCCACCAACTGTTTTACAATGGCAAGACCCAAGCCCGTTCCGCCATAGGAGCCACTGGTTTCATTGGAGGCTTGCTCAAAATCATTAAAAATAACTTTAAGTTTATTTTCAGGAATACCAATACCCGTATCAGTTATCGTAAACTCAATACTTGTTTTTTCTGTGTTTTCATTTAATAATTTGACGCTCATTGTTATTTTTCCTTCGACCGTAAATTTTACGGCATTACTCACCAAATTCAAAATTATTTGGCGTAAACGCATCGAGTCACCAACGAGTATTCTGGGAATGGCCTCATCGTATTCTTTGCTAAATTCCAAATTCTTTTCCTTGATTTTGATTTCAAACAACTGAATCATACTATCAATCGAAGCCGACAAACTAAACGGTGTTTGCTCAAAGGTCATTTTGCCCGAATCGACCTTGGCGAGGTCAAGAATATCGTTTATCAAAATCACCAAGGCATCGCCCGAGACCTTAATCGCATTGATGTAGGCTTGCTGGTTTTGGTCTAAGTCAGTTTTCAGGATAACATTCGTAAAGCCCACGATGGCGTTCATGGGCGTACGGATTTCGTGGCTCATGTTCGATAAAAACTGTTGCTTGGCTTTTACGGCATTTTCAGCAATTTGGGTTTTTAGTTCGGCATCGTTTTTGGCTTCGATAAGTTCTTTTTTGATGATTACTTGCGTAGTTACATCGCTGGCAATAATTACAACGCCCGAAATTGTCGCATCGGATTCGTAGTAAGGTTGATAAACGAAGTTGAAATAAACATCTTCAAATTTTTTGTTACGATGCAGCCGAACGAGCGTTTCGTAATCTTGAAAAGGAACACCAGTCGTATAAACTTTTTGTAGCAAGTCGGGAAACTGGCTATCGGTCAATTCGGGCAATACTTCCAAAAAAGATTTTCCTTCTACATCATTTCCCTTTCCCCACATTTCCTTTATGCTATCATTGGCCAGCGTGACCACCATCTCTTTTCCTTTCATGATTGCAAAAGCAAACGGCGACTGCATCAAGAGCATATTGTAGCGTTTGTTGCTATCCTCCACTACTTTCATGGCTTTTTTCTCGGCTTCGAGTTGCACCTCCAACACTTTGTTTTCTTTAATCTGTAATTCAATCGCCAACCTTTTTACCTCCGTAATATCGACAATCGTCAGTATGATTAATTCCTCATTTTGGCTTTGTTGAGCAATTCGGTGGGCATTGAGGAGCATCGTTTTTTGCCCGATAACTGGAAAAACGAGTTCGACTTCAAAATCGTGAAAACGGACATTTTTTGGCACAATATCCTCCAAAAGCTCACGTAAACGGGGGATATTCCATTGATTATTACCCAATTTATAGAGTGATACGCCCATAATCTCATGTTCAACCACCCGAAACATTTTGCAAAACGACTTATTGGCCGATTTTACCCTGATGTTTTTATCCAATACCAGCACGGGTTCATGCACCGTGGCAATGATGCCTTCGTAGTACGTATAAAGTTCTTCGATTTGTTGTATTCGGGCGTGGAGTTCTTGGTTGCTCGTGGTCAGCTCTTCGTTGGTTGATTCGATTTCTTCTTTTGAGGTTTCGAGTTCTTCGTTGAGGCTTTGTAGCTCTTCGTTGCTCGAAATTATTTCTTCATTGGCACTTTGCAACTCCTCGTTGGCGGCCTCTTGGTCGTGCGTAATCGAACTCATATCGGCACGGGCGGCGGCTATTTCTTCTTCTAACTTTTTGATTCTACGGTCTTTCGCCAACGAATTATTTTTTATTCCGCCCACTTGGTTATCAGGCAATTCTACTTGATGGCCCGTAAAGACCACAATTAGGAGCGGTTCTTCGCCCTCAACTTTGAGCGGGGCAACCTCAATATTTATAATTTGTGCCAAACTTTTTGTCACATCACGATTCATCTCGATACCCGTTTTTCGTACAATTTGCTTGGTTTTTATGGCCTGATGAATGGCATTGCGTAGCTCAAAGGTTATTTCGAGATGAGCCATTTTCAAGATATTAAAACTGGCCTTGCCCGATGAGTTTTGCAGATACGGAGCCGTTTGCCCCTTAAATTGCAGGATTTCTAAGTCATAATTAATAATCACACTCGCTGGCACGTATTGAGCAAGCAGCAAGGCATCAAAGGCATTGCCAAGATTAGTACTCGCCGAAACGGGGGCTTTCTTGGGAATAGTGATGGCAGGAATGTTTTTTTCGGGCAATCCCGTTGGTGTCAAACGGGTAGTGATGTCGGGATTTCGGAGCGAGCCTGAGTTTTTTTTGCGGGTATAAAACTTAAATTTTTTATTCAGAATCGTAAAAAGTGATGCCGACGTACCGATGGTTTCGGACTTGCCGAGCATTAAGTACCCCCCATCGTTGAGGGCGTAATGAAAGGTACTGATGGCCTTTTTTTGAGCCATGGTGTCGAGATAAATCAAAAAATTGCGGCAACTAATAAAATCCATGCGAGAGAAAGGCGGGTCGTTCAGGATATTATGTTGGGCAAAAATACAAACATCACGCAACTGTTTAGAGATGCGGTATTTATCCTTTGATTTCGTAAAAAACTGTTGTAGGCGTTGCGGAGAAACGTTTTTGAGTTGATTGAGCGAATACTCGCCATTGCGGGCAATGTTAATTGCTTCGGCACTGAGGTCAGAGGCAAAAATCTGAAAAGGAATATTGTTTACCTTATTTTGCTGAATTTCGAGTAACGTCATGGCTATCGAATACACTTCCTCGCCCGTGGCACAGGCGGCCACCCAAATACGGAGGGATTCGTCGGGCGGTTTATTTTTGAGCAAACGGGGTAAAATACTCTTTTTTAATAACGCAAACGCCTCGGTATCTCTGAAAAACTCAGTGACGTTTATCAGCAAATCTTGGTAAAGCGTATCAAGTTCATCGGTTTTTTGGTGGAGCAACTCGGCATATTGTTCGATAGTTGTTAGCTTAACGATAATCATCCTTCGCAACATTCGTCGCTTGATAGTATTCATTTTATAATGACTAAAATCAACGTTTTTTCGTTTGTGCAATAATTGCAGAATAGCTACCAAGTCAGGGTTGTTGTTCTCGATGGCATCTTCGGGGGTGGGTTTTACTATGTTTTGTTTTATCAACAAATGACTGCTTATCCAGTTGAGTTCGATTGCGATTTCTTTGGGCGATAGCACAAAATTTACCACGCCTTCGGCAATAGCCGAGTGCGGCATACTCGTAAATTTGGCCGAATCGTCTTGGGCAAACGTGATTCCGCCCGCCAATTTTATTTCTTTAAGTCCACGAGTACCATCATTAGCACTGCCCGATAGCACAACACCAATCACATTTTCTTTATGGGTTTCGGCTAAGGAAGAGAACAGCACATCAATAGAAAGGTTAGAAGTTCTGTTTTTCAGTCGGGGTAATAATTTTATGTGTCCATCAACCACTTCAATTTCTTTATCATAAGGAATAATATAAAAATTATCGGGTTCTATTTTTTCCATGTCATCAACGTCCTGCACTTTCATATCAGTGACTTTCGATAAAATGGGCGTAAGCATACTTTTATGGTCGGGGCTGAGGTGCTGAACATAAATATACGCCATTCCTGTGGTTGGCGAAAGGTTTTTTAATAATTGGGTAATAGCTTCAAGCCCGCCCGCCGAAGCACCAATAGCAACCACCATGAAGGGGTTTGCGGGCATTACTTCGAGCGGCGGAGGTTGGGTTTCCGCATTAATTTTATCAATATTGGTTATGGTTGGGATTTCTTTTTTAGGAAGTACTTGTTTTTTGGGGGGTAGCGTTTTCTTCATATTGACTAATTTACGCACGGTTATCTGACGAAGGTAAGCATTAATGACCAATAAGATTTGTTATACAAGCCTTATTATCAAAAAGGTGTGAATTATGAAAGTCTTTTCCAAAACTATGTAATACTTTCGGCACGCAACCAGCCTACCTTTGACCTACAATCTTAAACACCGCTAATATGCCGTTATTTAACATTCTTATCGTACTAATCGTAGCGGGCGTACTGCTTTGGTTAGTCAATACCTATATTCCGATGGACGGGAAAATCAAACGAATCCTTAACATCGTTGCTGTGATTGTGGTCATTGTTTGGCT
>JANNEN010000144.1:0-11604 GCA_031378715.1 Emticicia sp. | reverse complement strand
CCAATTTCAGTGGTGAATTTGATGTTTTTTGAGCTGTCAGTAGCATTTTCAAAAAATTTATCCACTTTATTTCCCATCACTTCCGCCACATCATAGCCCGTGTGAGTCAGTACCGAGGGCGAAATCATGCTGATATTTCCTGCCAAATCAGTGCGGTAATAAATATCAATAAACGATTCGATGGTATCCCGAAATTTCTGTTCGCTTTTTTGGAGCGTAATCGTTGAGTTTTTCTTATCCGTAATGTTTTGGGCAATGCCCGATACCTCCTCAATCAGCTTGGTTTCGGAAGAAGAAATCGGGTTCAGGAAAAACTCGTACCAATCCTCTCCCCCATCGAGATTGCCCCAGTGCATCTCGAAATATTGGGGCTTTCCCGCAAAGGCTTCATTGTATTTTTCCCGCAGGATAGGTCGGTCTTCGGGCGAAATTAATTTCCACCCCAATTTCTCGACACTCATGTTGACTTCGGGTGGAGTACCGAGTTTTTGGGTGAGTAAATCAACGTAATTTTTGTTGAACGAACTAAGTTGCCGCTTCTGATTTACCGTCCAGATTACGTGCGAACTGCTATCAAAAACAGCGTTCAGTCGTGAGGTTTGGCGAAGTGAATCGGCCTCTTTTTGCTTCCGAACTAACGCCACCGCTACCTGACCCGACACGAACTCTAATAGCTCTAAATCCCTGATATTGAACTTATTAGCATCGCTATACGACTTCACGCCAATCACGCCCGTGGTGCGTTCGCCCACGTGCAACGGCACGCAAAGCATGACTTCGGGCAGCGACGAGCCGTAAAAATATATTTTATCGACTTCGACTAATTGCTTGATGTCTTGGCTTGATAGAAAGAGCGGTTTGTTTTGCACCATTGAGTACTCTACGATGCCATTTCCGAGTTTTCGGCGGTGGTAGTTTTCGGCCGTTTCGGAATGTTCATCAATAAAATACGGAAAGTTTATCGTGCCTTCTTCGGGTTCAAACAGTGCCACAAAGAAGTTATTAGCAAGCATATTTTTCTGTAATTCGATGTGAACTTGCGTCAAAAACGCTTGCAGATTGGGCGTATTCAGATTGAGTTGGGCAATGGTATAATAAAGCTGTTGGGCTTTTTCAGCACGGCGGCGTTGGGTAATATCACGAAACAAACAACGAAAAGCAATGGCTTTACCGTCTTCAAATCGGCAGCTAATATCACCCGAAAGATACACCCGCTTGCCTTCTTTGTTTCGCACAACTGTTTGATAATCAACCACTTGCTCGCCTTCGATGATGCGTTGGAGGGTATCAATCGTATCGTCAGCAAAGGCGGGGTGCAGCATTTCACGCATCGAAATTTTGGACAATTCAGCATCAGAATACCCAAAGGTTTCCCGAAAAGCAGTATTTACAAACAAAAATTGCCCGCTCAACGAAAGCAGCATGATGATTTCGGAGGTATTATCGACCAAATCTTGGAGCTGGTCGATTCCCTGTGATTTTTGGTTTTGAGAAAGTTGAGCTTTGAGTTTTTCGATTTCGAGCAGTAATGCTTCGTTAGATTTTTGGGCGGTCATAGATAGTCAATAGTCGATAGTCCTTGACAATATAAAATATTGACTATCAGTTGATTATAAAATTAAACTTTGATTATTCGCTGACGTTAGTTCATTTCTTTCAACGACTTGGCACGACAAAAGTATAAAGAAAATGGTAAATGTCGAAACCGAAACCTATTGATTCATCACAAAATCGAAATAGTTTTCGGGGTGAACGGCTGCAGTTTTGGACACATATTGAAGGTATTTTTAAATTTTCATAATATTTCTCGAACGTAATCTTGAAATACTATAATATTTTTGAATTACATTCCAGAAAAATAATACATTTCACCAAAACTCACTTTTTCTTGTGTTCGGCGGTATAATGTCGGCGGAGCATATCTTCACCAAAATCATTGGTAAAATCTCGTACCACGGTATGCACGTGATTGGCGTTGTTTTGGGTGTTGTCGTACTCAATTAAAAGTACATCGTTTTGGATTCGGTAATAGTGTCCTTTGCCACCGTATTGCTTTTCGCCCATCCAAATAAAATGCAATTTTTCGAGTCCCGCTTTTTCTATTTTTTGCATAAATTCGTTGGCAAACCCAAGCGGATAATTTTTCACATAAAACGATACGAGTTTCATCAACTGCACCTGCTGTTCTTTGGTCATATCGACGTAAACAATGCCATCATTGGGCAACATTCCGAACTTTCGGCTGTTGAAAGTAATCATATCGGGCGGAGCAATGGGCGAAAAAATAGCCTTTTTTAGTTGAGCCTCATCGAACGAATTGAGCAACTCAAAAGCAAAATTTGCCTCATCTTTTAATATCTGATAGCCTTTTTGCTCGCCACTCGGCACAATAGCGGGATTATTCCCCATAAAAAGGGGCGTGGCTGATACTATTTTGTTTTTTTCGGACGTAAAATTGAGCGATAAATGATGCCCTTCGATACGCCAACCCCAAAAACCATCGGCAGAGGGTTTACCGAAAATCGTAAAATAATATTTCAGCGGGTTTCGGCGGTCGCTGTTCGGAATATTTTCTAATTCTTTCAAGATAATTTCTAATTGCATAATCGCAATCGCTTTTGCTTGCCCCTGCTCGCTGAGGGTCGCTTTTAGTAAATTCATGGCGGCCGATTTTTGGACATCAGTCATTGATTTTAGCCATAATCCTTGGCGTTCCTTCGGAATAAAAAACCAATTAAGTCGCTCTTCCGACTCGTACGGAAGAGTCACGGTCACGAGTTGGTCTTTGTCGAGCGTTGCCAAAAATGCGTTTGCGGCAACCAGAGTACTATTTGCCGTACTTTGTGCCTGAATGTTTTGAAGCAAAAAAAATGAAATGATGAGCGAAAAAAGAGTTTTCATGTTTTCGGTTTTATATGAGGTTGAATTTCCATAAAGTTCGATAATTTTTACGGGTTTACACATTTTTTCACAAAATTAATAAACCTCCACCAAGAAAAACGTAATTTTGAATCATGGAAAAAGTAAAAGCAAAAAAACACCTCGGACAGCATTTCTTGAAAGATTTGGACGCTGCTCAAAAAATCGTTGAACTACAATCGCTGCACCGTGGCTACGGCAAGGTTTTAGAAATCGGGCCAGGCATGGGCGTTTTGACCCAATATTTATTAGAAAGAACCGACTGCGAAACCTTCGTCGTCGAAATCGACCGTGAGTCAGTTACGTACCTCAAAGAGCATTTTCCGATGCTACGAGATAGAATTTTTTCGGAGGATTTTTTGCAAATGAATCTTGCTCAACTATTTGATAATCAACCTTTTGGCATCATCGGAAACCTACCCTATAATATTTCATCGCAAATATTTTTTAAGGTTTTGGATTATAAAGATTTGGTGCAAGAAATCGTCTGTATGCTCCAAAAAGAAGTTGCCCAACGAATAGCCTCGCCCCCTGGCAAGAAAGATTACGGCATTTTGAGTGTGTTTTTGCAGGCATATTACGACATTGAGTATAGCTTTACGGTTTATCCCGAAGCGTTTATTCCGCCCCCAAAAGTCGATTCGGGCATTATTCGTTTGAAACGAAACAATGTTTTGAGACTTGACTGCAACGAAAAAAAATTCAAGCAAGTCGTAAAAGCGGGTTTCAACCAACGCCGAAAAACGCTTCGCAACGCCCTAAAACCAATCGGACTAAACTTTGAGCATGAATTACTCAACAAACGGGCCGAGCAGTTGGGCGTTGCAGAATTTGTGCTATTAACGAATTTGTTTGATGAACGAATCAATTAACAATTATCAGTAACCAATTATCATTATTCAGCAACCGTGAATTATCTACTTGATAATAAAAACGAGGTTTGATTAAATTGTTAATTGCTTATTGTTAATTGATAATTGCTCACTGATAATTGTTCATTAGTAATTGATAATTGATAAAAATGACAACTTTTGAGCTAACCCAAGAATACTTAGATAAGTTAGAAACGGCTATCGGTCAGCGGGACGAAACCATGCTCAAAGCCGAAATGGACGAGCTGTATCCTGCCGATATTGCCAGTATTCTGCTCGAACTCGATGGCGAACCCGCTCATTATCTCATGATGCTCGTTGATACCGAAACGGGAGCCGAAATTTTGTCGCACATTGAGCCAGACGACCGCAAACGCTTCATCAAAGAGCGTTTTACAGTCGAAGAAATCGCCAAATACGTCAATCTTTTTGATTCTGATGATGCCGTCGATTTGCTCAACGAACAAAGCATTGAAGTACGGGAGAAGGTTATTGCCCTCATCGAAGACCGTGAGCAAGCTCGTTTTATCTTGGATATGCTGCATTATCCCGAAGATGTAGCGGGCGGTTTGATGCAAAAAGAGTTAATAAAAGTAAACGCCAACTGGACGGTGAGCGAATGTGTAGAAGAAATTCGTCGCCAAGCCGAGGAAGTAGAAAAAGTTTATGCCGTTTATGTGGTTGATGATGAGCAAAAACTAAAAGGAATAGTTTCGCTGAAACGTATTATTTTGGCACGAAAAAACACCAAAATTGAAAATATTCTGGACGAAGATATTGTATATGTAGAAACTACACGCTCAGCCGAGGAAGTGGCCGAAATTATGCAACGCTATGACCTTGACGCTATCCCCGTAGTGAATACGCTGGGGCGACTATTGGGTAGAATTACGATTGATGACGTGGTTGATTTTATCACTGACAAAGCCGAAGAGGATATTCAGGTTATGGCGGGTATCACGGGCGAAGCCGAAGAAGACGACAGCGTTTGGCAGTTGGCCAAGGCTCGGCTACCGTGGTTGATTGTGGGTGTAATCGGTAGCCTTTTGGCCGCTACTGTTATTGGGCATTTTGAATACGAATTAAAGAAAATTGCGGCCCTGGCAGCCTTTATTCCGATGATGGGTTCGACGGGTGGAAATGTGGGTATTCAAACTTCCTCAATGATTGTACAAAGTCTGACCGAAAAATCGGGCATTACGACCAGTTTGGGGCAACGTTTGCTCAAAATCATGTTGGTTGCCTTGCTAAATGGCATTATCATTGGCACATTAGCGGGGGTTTATCTATACTTTGCGGGGCAAACCCAACTGTTTTTTGTGGTCTGTTTTTCGTTGATTTCGGTCGTAGTTTTGGCTTCGTTTACGGGTACAGTCACGCCGCTTTTGTTAGATAAATTTGGCATAAATCCAGCCATTGCTTCGGGACCATTTATCACCACCGCCAATGATATTATCGGCATTAGTGCCTATTTTATGATTGCCAATCTGTTGTTGCATTTATAGAAAAAACCTTATGCCACCAAATGGTGTTTTTCTATCAAATGCTCTAAAAGTGCTTCGTTGCTTCGCCAAACTATCTGAAAAACGTCTTCAAAAAACGGCTCGGATTCGTAGTACGGATCAGGCACTTCCGAAATGCCACGAGTAGCGGGGTCGTGGTCACGGAGCAAGAAAAGTTTATCGGCTGAGGGGGTTTTCCTCTTAGTTTTATAGTACAACTCATTGACATCTTTGAAATTTGCTTCGTCCATGACTACGATATGGTCGAATGTATCCAAATCTGCTACCGAAAGTTTCCGCCCACGGTGGGTTAATTTAATGCCGTGTTTTTCGGCATTTTTGATGGTGCGTTGGTCGGGCAAACTACCAATGTGATAGCCCGCCGTTCCTGCCGAATCGCACGAGATTTTATCCTGCAAGCCCCGTTTTTTTATTAATTCACGAAACGTACCTTCGGCAATCGGCGAGCGGCAAATATTACCGAGGCATACGAATAAGACATTTATCATTTTTATAATTAACTGATTATCAGTCGGTTGAGCAGATTCATAACCTTAGATTTAAGGAGAAAAAATCAGTACATGAAACTTTCTGTTTGTTTTTGAAATCAGATTTAATCAATCATAGCGATTGCCATTATCGATCCAGTATGAGATAAGGTTCTTAGAATTTATGCTTTTACCACTCCAAGCCTCAGCAACTCCCAAAAACACTTGGCAGTAGCTTCAATATCAATGCTGGCATCGTGGGCATCAATGATGCCAGTTTTGAAAAGTTTACGGTGCAATTCGTCTAATTTGGGCCATTTATAGCCATAATTGCCCGATATTTTACAAAAATCAATAACGCTTTTGTTTTTCATGGTACAAAAGTTTCGTTTTGCCAAGAAATTATCAGTATCAAACGATTTTCTGTATAACTCTGCCCCGATGATACATTTATCAAAGTCGAAATTATGGGCTACCAACATGACAGATTCTTGCATGGCAGCATCAAAAATAGTAAGAATTTGTTTCAAATCCTGTCCTTCGGCATTGGCACGTTCGGTCGTAATTCGATGAATATTTGATGTTTGTATCGGAATCGTGTAACCTTCGGGTTTGATAATATAATTGTGTTTGGTTGCCAGTGTGCCGTCTTCAAAGTATTCCACAAAAGCTAATTGCACCATTCTGGGCCAATTTTGAGTATTGGAGATTGGTGCATTATAATTTTTGGGCAAGCCCGTTGTTTCGGTATCGAAAAAGAGGATTTTTCTCATTTTTTCTTTATTTTTTACCACGGAGGCACAGAGAACACCAAGAAACACTGAGCATCTTCTATGGAACGTGAAATAAATAAAAGCGTGTTTTAATACGCCTCTTTTTCCGTTATTCTTTCGAAACGCCGAATCGCCATTTTTTTCATTTCAAAAGCGGCGACCGTCGCACCGTGCTATTCGCAGAAAAAAATTGATTGACTAACAAAAAAATAGTCAGCCTAAAAACACGCTTTTATTTCTTTCACCTGCAAGGGCGGTGGTGATGATTAAATGTTGAGTTAATAAGTTGATTATCAAGCCTTTACGTCCTTGTCCGAGTTGGAGTCAAATGACTTTGGGTACCAATGCCTTCATGGTGTCGCCCGTGCCTATGAAATACAAAGAACCCAAAAATAGAGATTTGATGCAAGCGGTCGTCGCACGAAAGCTTTTGCAAAAAAAACTTGGGTAAAAGTTTCTAATCTCCTGTTGCCCACCAACTTTGCGAACAAAATTCTAAAAAAGGTTTCTGAGAATTCAAACTTTATCGCTTATCATTGAACTTGTCGCAAGAACTTATCTAATGCTTGGGTAATAAAAGCAAAGTTTTTGATAATTGTGTTTCAAAAACTTTGCTTCTACTTTTAGGGAAATAATTCAAATATTTTTTGGTGTTTGATTTATTGTTTCTTTATTCTCAACTGTTTCTTCATCTTTTGAAAAAGTCCCAATCAGAAGTAAAAGGCCTAAAATTCCCCAACCAATTCCCCAATATAAGTCGCTATTAGAAGAATTTTTTTCCTTCTCAGTTTTCAAAAGTGAAGTAGGGTCAACACAGTTAAAATTTGGGTCATCTTTTAAATAATATACTGGTATTACGTCACTTTTTGGTAACTCAGCTTGGAATGTATTCTGTCCTTCATATTTTTTACCATTTAGCTCGAAATAGTATCTAAATTCATAAGTTTTAATAGGAACTTTCATGACCTTTACAGTAATTTCTTTGTATTCAGGGTAAAGTTCAGCATCAACTACTGATTTATCAAAAAGCATTTTTTCATAATTAGAAATTGCCTTATTATCTCCTCCTTTGAGATATGTTCTTGTACATTGTTGAGAGAAGAATGCACAAACTGCAAACATAGCGATACCAATAATTTTGTCTTTCAATTTTTCCATTCTGTTTTATTGTTTTAAGTTATGATTTTTAATTTTTCCAACACGTTCCTATGCGAAACGCTGTATCCTCGGTGGTAAATATTTTTTAATCTTTTTTACTATTAAACCAATAATAAACAGGCACACCGAGAGCCACAATTCCGAGTCCTGGATAGGTAAATTCGGGTTTTTCTTTCACCAAAATTAACACAATGATAGCGGCTATGATTACATAAATCATCGGAATAATCGGGTAACCAGGTGCTTTAATTGGACGAAGGGCATCGGGCATTTTTTTGCGTAAAATAAAGATTCCGTAAATCGTAAAGGCATAGAATAGTATCACAACACCCATGAGATAGTCGAGCAAATCGCCGTATTTTCCTGTCAAGCAAAGAAAAGATGCCCAAAAACATTGCCACCAAAGAGCATTCTGTGGTACGCCCGCTTCGCTGAGTTTGCCAAAGTTTTTGAAAAACAAACCATCTTTTGCCATCGTATAATATACCCTCGCACCCGACAAAATCAGACCATTATTACAGCCAAAAGTCGAAATCATAATCAAGATTGCCACAATTATTGAGAAACCCTGTCCGCCAATGACTTGGGCCGCCGCCGCCGCTACTCTATCTTCCGAAGCAAACTGTATGCCTCGGCTCAGAGCGTCGGCACCGTTGGGGTCGCCTTTCAGTGGTAAGATGCAAAGGTAAGCAATATTCATTAAAATATACAGCGACGTAACCAGAATGGTACCAATCATCATACCCCGTGGAATCGTTTTTTCGGCATTTACTACCTCATCGCCCGCAAAGGTAAGTCCGTTCCAGGCATCGCTCGAAAATAGCGTACCTACTTGCGTTACGCCAATGGCTAAGACAATACCGAAACCCGTAATGCCAGTGATAATCCACTGACCATCAACTTTGGAAGTGCTTGAGGCGTCAAAAATATTGGAGAAATTTTGTGAAATAACCTCGGCATTTGCACCAAGAATAAAACCCAAAATAATGAGCATTGCAATAGCCCCGAGCTTGGTTGTACTGAAAATATTTTGAATAATTTTACCCTCTTTTACGCCACGGGTGTTGGCATACGTAAGCAAAATGATACTTAAAATAGCCAAAAGGCGTTGAGAAGTGAGTTTAAAAGAAGTATCACCGATACTAAAAAACTCGTATTTGTCGCTAATGATTTCGGGAAAAAGTACGCCCGAATATTTGGCAAAAGCTACGGCTACGGCTGCTATCGTACCCGTCTGAATGACAGCAAAAAACGACCAGCCATAGAGAAAACCCGTAAGGCGACCGTAGGCTTTTTGCAGAAAAACGTATTGCCCGCCCGCCTGCGGAAACATGGCGGTAAGCTCGCCGTAGCACAATGCACCGACCATCGTAAGCACGCCTGCCAAAAGCCAAGAAGCCAAAAGCCAGCCAGTTGAGCCAACTTGCCGAGCCACATCGGCACTGACGATAAAGATTCCAGAGCCAATCATGGAGCCAGAAACGAGCATTACGGCATCGTAAAGTTTGATTTCTTTTTTAAAATTTGCCAAAGTAGTAAGAGGGTTAGGGTTTATTTTTCGTAAAATAGTTGTGGTGAATTCAAGGAATTTTAATAAATTCATATCTGCTGCCTTCTTCATGAATATGCTTGTTTTCTTCCTTCATTTTATATAATTTTCTAAAAGATTCATTCAATGCCGAATTAGGGTCAGCAAAATCTCTTTGACTTTGCTCACGCATTTCTTGCTTGCTTTTTACCACATAGCGGCAAAACTCCAACGCTCTTTGGCGGCGTTGTTCGGTGGTTAATGTTTCTTTTGTAGCTTCCATTGTGTTAATATTTTCATCAAAATTAGTCAATCAAATCATGTTTTTTCAAATATTCAAAGATTATTTTATCAACGGTTGAGCTGCGTTCACGGTCTGCGAAAGTTAGCCAAGCAATCTCTTCTATTTCCGAACTTGCCGTAATATTTCCTACGTAATCGGCTGAATAGCAAGTCATTAGCACATTTATTCCTGCCGAATGTCCGTGGACTTGGGCTTCAAATTTACCAAAGAACCGAATTGTTTCTGGCAATAAATCAACGCTCAATTCTTCTTTTATTTCTCGAATCAATGCTTGTTCATCAATTTCATTTTCTTCACGTTTTCCACCAGGGAAATAAAAAATGTCTTTTCCTTTGCTTCGAGTGCTTAAAACCTTTCGGTTTTGTATTTCTATCCAAGCTAATTTGTCTATAAACGTCATGTTTTTATTTCTTCGCCAACTTGCTATGACTATATCCGTAAGCAAAATAAATGACTAAGCCGATGCTCATCCAGATAATAAACATTCGCCAGTTGGTCCAGCCAAGTTCGGTCATTAGATAGAGATTTGTCAAAATTCCGAAAATTGGTAAGAGTGAAAAGTTATGAATAAAACTTAAAACCGAAAGTATTCCAAATACAAGCCAAAAGACAACCAGTAGCGGCTTTGCTTCTAAATGTGCCATCACATCGCCTTGTGAATAAGTAAAATACAACGCCCCGAGCATCAAAATTCCACAAATATACTTGGCATTTATGTACGGAATCTTGAATTTCGCATCTTTGCTCATGCCTTTGGTGTCGAGATAAAGCACACCCGCACAAACCAAAATAAAGGCAAAGAATGTTCCGACACTCGTCAGATCAACAAAGAAACTCATCTTGAAAAACAACGAAGGCACCGCCACCAAAATACCCGTAATAATGGTTGCAAAACCTGGCGTTTTGAATTTTGGGTGAATCTCGCCAAATTTTTTACCCAAAAGTCCGTCACGGCTCATGGTCATCCAGATACGTGGCTGCCCGATTTGGTACGCCAACAACGCACTCGTAATGGCAATAACGGCACTGACCGAAATTATTCCTGCCACGGCATCAAAACCGACATTTGTGAATACATACGCCAAAGGGTCGGCTACGTTGAGTTCTTTATAATTGACCATTCCTGTAAGCACAAGCGAGATAAGTACATACAAAACCGTACAAATAACCAAACAAAGGAGCATGGCACGGGGCAAATCTCGCTGCGGATTTTTGGCTTCTTCGGCGGTTGTCGAGATAGAATCAAATCCAATGAAAGCAAAGAAAACCGCCGCTACGCCACTCAAAACGCCCTCTACGCCATTGGGAGCAAATGGCGACCAATTTTCGGGTTTTACATAAAAAACGCCCGCTACGATTACTAACAAAATAACGAGTAGTTTTAAACCTACCAAAAAATTACTGGCATTGCGAGATTCTTTGATGCCGATATAGCAGAGCGAAGTAATAAGCACCGTAATCATGCCCGCAGGAAGATTGAAGATTATTTTCAAAAAACCAAAACTTGGGGCATCTTGGTAGCCTTGGGCGAGGCGTTTTGTGCCTGCTGTTATGTCGGTTCCGCCCGCTTGCACACTTTCAAATGCCTCCTTGGCAGTTGTATAATCAATGGCAAGCCAAGTTGGAAAATGCACTCCGAACCCCTCGAGCATCGACGTAAAATAACTCGACCACGAAATAGCAACGACCATATTCGACACGGCATACTCCAGAATCAATGCCCAGCCGATAATCCAAGCTATCATTTCGCCGAAGGATACATAAGCGTACGTATATGCACTGCCGCTGACTGGTACCATTGACGCAAATTGAGCATAGCTCAAAGCAGTAAATACACAGGCAATCGCCACAAAAACAAAGAGCAACGAAACGGCTGGTCCACCATTGAAACTTGCCAAACCGATGGTACTAAAAATGCCCGCACCGATGATTGCCGCAATGCCAAGCAACGTTAAATCCCTGACACCCAGCACCTTAGCGAGCGAATTTCCGTCTTCACGATTTTCGGTTTCCTTGATAGCCTGCTTTACATCTTTTCTACGAAAAAGAGAATTACTCAT
>JANNEN010000116.1:0-8968 GCA_031378715.1 Emticicia sp. | reverse complement strand
GTACGCCAATCCGACCGATACCACTTATGCCGCCGCTCAGTCTTATGAGAAATTTATCAGTGAATCAACCGAGGCCGACAAAGCTAAGGAATCATACAAGAAGTATTACTCAGAAGCATACGGATATTTAGGTTATAAGGCCTTACTTTTTGAAAAAAATACCGTAAAAGCAACTGAATTTATGAATATGGCTTTGAAATACGACCCAACCAATGCCAAAGCACAGCAAGTGCTACAAAGCATTACTGGACCAGCACCGACTGCCGTTCCTGGCACCACGCCTCCACCCAACAATAACACGCCAAACGGCGGTAGTGGGGCAGGAGTTATACCCAAAAACTAATGAAATAATAGCGAATAAAAAAAGCCTAACTACGATTTAGTTAGGCTTTTTTGTTGGTTTTGAATAATTTTTTTCTTTGAAAAGATGTAATTTCTAAAAAATGATTCTATTTTTGCCGTTCAGATTATTTAATTGTTACCTAATTATTTAAAAAAACCTATTATTTAGGACTATCGTCAAGCACCAAAATATGTTTAATTTAGTAATATTCGGCCCGCCAGGAGCAGGTAAAGGCACGCAATCAGCAAAAATCATTAGCGAGTATCAGTTGGCTCATATTTCGACGGGTGATATGTTTAGAATGCACATCAGTCAAAATACGGCACTTGGGCAGCGGGTCAAACAAATTTTAGCCGATGGAATGTTAGTACCTGACTCGATTACGATTGATATGTTGGAGGAAGAAGTACAACGAAATCAAGACGTGAAGGGTTTTATTTTTGATGGGTTTCCTCGTACTGTTAATCAAGCCGAAACGTTGGATAACTTTTTAGCAGAAAAAAACGAAAAAATAGACTTAGTTTTGCAACTTGATGTGACCCAAGCCGAAATACAGAGTCGAATTGCTGAACGCCAAAAACTGAGCGGTCGAGCCGACGACGAAGCCGACAAACTTTTGAAACGAATTGATGAGTATTTTACAAAAACCATTCACGTTTTGCCCTACTACCAAGCTCAACAGAAAGTAGTGAAGATAAACGGAATCGGAGAAGTTGATGCCATATTTGGCATGGTTTGTGCGGCAATTGATGAAATAAAAAGTGATACAAAAGCAGTGTAGTTCGTTAAAAATTAGTAATTTAGGTTGTTTTTTATCATCTTTGGTAGTTAATGAAACCTTATTGTGTACATTAATATATTGAAATTGAGATATGACCAGCAACTTTATTGACTACGTAAAAATTAATTGTGTTTCGGGAAACGGAGGGGCCGGATCAAGGCATTTTAGGCGTGAAAAACACGTACCTAATGGCGGTCCTGACGGTGGAGATGGAGGTAGAGGCGGACACATTGTTTTGCGTGGAAATTCTCAGCATTGGACATTACTCCATTTAAAATACCAAAAACACATAAAAGCCCAGCACGGCATGTCGGGCGAAGGAGCAAAACGCTCAGGCCGACAGGGAGAAGACGAGTTTATTGAAGTTCCCCTCGGTACGATTGCCCGTGATGCCGAAACAGGCGAAATTATTGGCGAAGTAACCGAAGACGGCCAGCAGATAATCATGCTTTCGGGCGGTAGAGGCGGTTTGGGAAATTGGCATTTTAGAAATTCGACCAACCAAGCACCCGAATATCACCAAACTGGCGATGCTGGCCAAGAATTGTGGATAATATTAGAATTAAAAGTACTGGCAGATGTGGGCCTTGTAGGCTTCCCAAATGCTGGAAAATCAACGCTGCTTTCCGTAGTATCGGCCGCTAAACCCGAAATTGCCGACTACCCTTTTACAACCCTTACCCCAAACCTTGGTGTGGTTTCCTACCGTGGTTTCAGATCGTTCGTCATGGCGGATATTCCTGGAATTATCGAAGGTGCTTCCGAAGGAAAAGGTCTTGGGCTACGCTTCCTAAGACACATCGAACGAAACTCAATCTTGCTGTTTGTCGTTTCGGCCGATGCTGAAAACCCAATGAAAGAGTACAAAACCCTACTCAAAGAACTAAAATTATTTAACCCAGAGTTGCTTGACAAGAAGAGAGTTCTCGGCATTTCAAAAATTGATTTGATTGACGAAAAGCAGTTAAAGAAAATTACAGCCAAAATTCCCGAGGATTTACCGTTTGTGTTTTTCTCGGCAGTAAGTACTCAAGGTATCGACGAATTGAAAGACTTGATTTGGCAGAATTTGTAACCTTGCAAAGAGCGTTTAGTGGCTTACATCTATTGTTTTTTTTATTCCACAACTCGAATCTATAATTCAGAGTGAATCACTATAATATATTACGCCATGAAAAAAACTTTTTTGAGTTTGTTTCTCTTGGTGCAAACGACCGTTTTTGCTCAGTTCGTAATTACTTTTCCCGTAAATAGAGCCGTTTTTCAAAGAAGTAGGTTCAATACAGGGCAAATTCCGATTGCAGGAACTTTCCAAGCACGCATAGAAAAAGTCGAAGCCCGCTTAATTCCAATCAATGGAGGCAGTCCGGTTGATTGGACTGTTATTGCCGCCAATCCAAGTTTTGGCACATATATTGGCGGGATTTACGCCCAAGCTGGCTGGTATAAATTGGAAGTGAGGGGTTTAAGAAATGGAAGTATTGTAGGTGTATCAGGTGTTGAGAAAGTTGGCATAGGAGAAGTTTTCGTAATTTCGGGTCAGTCCAATGCACAGGGCTACGAAAACCGAGGAAACCCTGCCGCTGTCGATGACCGAGTGAACTGTATAACAAACTTTTTCTCTTACGGACAAATCACCGAGCCACCTTTTCCGATTATTGCCCAAATGACCGAAAATGTGAAAATTGCCCCTTTCGGAAACGGTTCGTGGTGTTGGGGCAGATTAGGTGATTTATTGGCCGAAAAACTAAACGTTCCGATTTTGTTTATCAATACTGGCTTTGAAGCGATGGGTATTGAAGCTTGGAGTAAAAGTGCCAACGGCGAGCGAGGGCAAGATTTTTACTCGGGAAATTTTGCATTACCAGGGTATCCTTTCGAGAACCTCAGAAAATCATTGCATTATTACGCCAATATGTTCGGAATTAGATCGGTTTTGTGGCATCAGGGCGAAACTGATAATGACAAACGCACGACCACTGAAAAGTATAGACAAGAATTAGAAAATGTAATTTATCGTAGCCGTGGTGATACAGGAAAAGACATCAGTTGGATGATTGCGAGAGTAAGTCGGGTAAGAACAGGAAGCTACCAACCCGTAATTGATGGTCAAAATCAAGTCATTCAGAATGTACTCAATGCCTTTGAAGGGCCCAACACTGACGTTATTGGTGATCGAACTGACGGCGTGCATTTCTTTGGCAATGGCTTAATTGAATTAGCTAAATCCTGGAATAATAAATTAGATCTTAATTTTTTTGCAAAATCTAATCCCATTCCACCATCTTCACCGCTTTTTTTTGATTTAAGGTGCAATTCCGAAGATAGCCAAAAACCTTTGAAAATCTTTATGCCCAATGGCTTTAAAGATTATTATTGGACAAATGGCTTGAATGATATTGCGAAAAACGTTTCTCTCGAAACTAATCTTGGTTCTTACAGAGGTAGGGCAATCGACTACTTGGGAAATGTCTATTATACACCTTTGGCCAATTATACTTCGCTCTCGGTTGCCAATAAACCTATTATTCAAGCCGACGGTGCTACGAGTTTTTGTCAGGGTGGAAGTGTTAAGCTCACATCAAGTGTCGAACAAGATATTTTTTGGAATACGGGTGAAAGTTTCAAATCAATCGTTGTTCGCCAAAAAGGTACTTACACCGCCAGTCAAGTCAATTATTTAGGGTGTTTTGTTGCTTCTAACGCCATTTTTATTGATATTTTACCGAAACCTGAGATAAGCATTTCGACTGAGGGTGAAACTGTTTTTTGTGCTGATAAATCGGTAAAACTTTCTTCAAATATTACAAATAACCTCGTTTGGAATAACGGAGAAGCCAAGCCTTCGATAGTCGTAAATAAAAGTGGAGAATATTTTGCTACGGCAAAAAATGAGTTTGGTTGCGAAAGTATTTCTCCCAAAATTAGGGTAAGCGTAAATCCTTTACCCGAAAAAGCGGCTATAACTGCCGAAGGACCAACGGCTTTTTGTGCCGATAAGACCTTAAAGCTAAATTCGAGCGTTGGCAGTAATATCACTTGGAACACAGGCGAGAAAATGCCGAGTTTGATAGTGTCCAAATCAGGGGATTATTCGGTGGTGGTGCGAAACGAATTTGGTTGTCAGACTTCTTCAAATGTTATACCCGTAAGCGTTAATCCGATACCAGCAAAACCCGTTGTCACGGCTAATGGCCCTACCCTATTTTGTGATGGCCAAAACGTAACGTTAGCAGTTTCGGAAAATAAAAGCTATCAATGGAGCAATAGCAAAACCACCAAAGTGCAAACCGTTAATTCGTCGGGTTTATACTCAGCCAGAGTTATTGATCAAAATGGGTGTGTTTCGCCTCCGTCCAATGACATTGAAGTAATCGTCAAGCCTTCCCCGCTCGGCATCAGCATTTTACAATCAGGCACATTCACACTCGAAGCCATCACTAATGGCTTTTATGATTATAAATACGAGTGGTACAAAGATAAAACCCTACTTCCAGCTACTACTAATATCATCAAAGCCAAGGCTGACGGTGCTTATACCGTCAAAGGTTCGGTTCTTTATCAGTTGGGTGAGGGTCGAACTTTGCGGTGTTTTTCGGAACCCTCGGTAGCGTATAAATTTGAAATTGATCCAGCCTTAAAAGGTGTCAGTATTTTTCCTAATCCTGCTCCAAAGTCGATTATCAATATCGAAACCCAAGAAGATTTGAAAGATGTAGTTATTCAGTTTTATGATTTACGGGGGGTGAATGTGGGAACTTTTTGTGTCGATAACTTTGATACTCGTCGAACCTTGGATTTGACACAAATGCCCAAAGGAAACTTTCTCGTATTGGTTCAAGCCAAAGATTTTAGGGTTGTAAAGCGAGTTTTTATTGAATAAATAAAAGAAATCTGCCATTAAATAACTTTTCTTAATAATATTAACGTTTATGTAATTGATAATAGCATTACAATATTGTAAATTTGTAATAACTAAAACATAAACTTTAATCTTCTTACAATGATTTACATAAGGACTTGGTTTGTCTTTTTGCTAAGTATGATCTATTTAGAATCTCATGCACAAATACAGATAACCTTCCCCGTTTCACGCATTGTTTTTCAGAGAAATAACCAAAACCAAGCAAATGTAAATATTGCAGGTAGTTATTTTCAACAACTTGATAGAATTGAGTTTAGAGCCACGCCCGTTTGGGGAGGTCAAGGCAATGAAACAGGCTGGAACCCCGCCCAAGAGTTCCGTAATAATGGCATTTTCGGTGGCACACTGCTCCTTAATGGTGGCTGGTACAATATAGAAGTACGAGGAATATTAAATGGAAACGTCGTGACTGCCACCACGTTGGAGCGGGTTGGAGTAGGGGAGGTATTCATCGTTGCGGGACAATCCAATGCTCAGGGAGACAACGCTTACCCAGGAGCAACCAATGGTGCATCTGATGATAGGGTTTCAACGATAAATTTCTATGACCCTGCTCTGAACGAAAATAATTTACCTTTTCAATTTTCGCAAATGGGTGATAATACCCGAATGGCACCCTACAACTACGTACCCTGGTTTTGGGCAAGGCTTGGCGATAGATTAACCCAACGGCTGAATGTGCCAGTATTATTTTATGGAGCCGCTTTGGGAGGGTTGAGTTGCGATGTTTGGCGGAGGTCGGTCGAAGGACAAGATTTAAGGCAAGAATTACCAACTTTTGTAAAAGTTTCAGGCATGCCTTACCGAGGTATGAAAGCGGCCTTGCAACATTACGTTACTCGTACGGGGGTAAGGGCAATTCTCTGGCAGCAGGGCGAAAGTGATGCTAATTTTAGCTCGGATACATATTTTAATAATCTCCGAACGGTCATCGAGAAAAGCAGGTCTGATACCAAAAAAGGAGATTTAGCTTGGGTTGTGGCACGTTCTTCTCGTAATCCTACCGTGCTTAACTCAGTGATTGCGGGGCAAAACCTCGCTACTCAACGCATACCAAATGTATTTGCAGGGCCAACAACCGACGATATCGTAGGGCCAAATTTAAGAATAGATGGTATCCATTTTTACAACGACGGATTATCACGAGTAGCCGACTTTTGGAATAATTCCTTAGATGGTAATTTCTTTAATAATGCTCAACCCTTATTGGCAAGGCCACTGCCCAGCGTCAATATTGCCTGTAACCTCAGTAATGCCACTAATAGATTTACGGTCAGTACGGGTGGGTACGTTTCTTACCGATGGAGCAGTGGAAGTACAGTAAATTTCATCAATGCATCAAGTGGGACTTTTTCCTTCACTGCACAAGATGATGTCGGTAATACTGTATTTTCTCAGCCCTTGACGTTATCAACAAATAATAACGTATCACAGCCATTAATTTCGGTCAATGGTGCAACGGTTTTTTGTGACGGCAGTGCTACAACACTCACATCAAACGTCAGCGGTGGGAATGTTTGGAGTAATGGTGAGCGTGGACAATCAATTTCGGTCAGAAGTTCGGGTAATTACTCGGTTTCGACCACCAGCCTGAATGGTTGTATATCACCAGTTTCCAATGCCATTGGCATCAATGTTTTGCCCGCTCCGTTTAATCAAATAAGCACGAATAAATCTCTGCCAATTTGCCCCGATGAATCAATCGAACTATTTACCAATAATAACGATGGTGCTGCTTATCAATGGAGTACCAACGAATCTCAAAAACGAATAACGGTCAATAATGTTGGCTCGTATAGTTTAAAGATAAGAGGTCAGAATGGCTGCGAATCTCAATCTACTATCAATGTAAGTTTCAGAGCAAGACCCACGACTACCATTCAGGCAGACGGCGAAACAACTTTTTGTTTGGGAAAAAGTGTTAATATATTCCCACAGGGGGATTTTCAATCGTATAGTTGGAGTAATGGAGCCACTACCAAATCGACCAATATTCGTACGGGAGGGGTGTATTCTTTGCGGGTAAAAGATAATTTTGGGTGTTTGTCCGACTTCATCACCCGACGAATAACCGTAAATGCTCTGCCAGTTATCAAGATAAAAGCCGAAGGTGCTGATAAATTTTGTGAAGGAAACACCGTTAATTTATTACCAATTACGCAAACAGCCTCGGCTTATAAATGGAGTACAGGCGAAACTTCGAGCAACATCAATGTTTCAAGAGAAGGCCTTTACACCCTTTCTGTACAAGATGCGAACGGTTGCGAATCATTGCCCGATACAATAAAATTAAATTTTGTCCCTTTGCCAATCGCAACTATCTCGACTACGGGCAATATCAATACCATTTGTGATGGTTCGGCTTTGTCACTTTTAGCCAATAATGCTGCCTCTTATAGTTGGAGTACGGGAAGTAATACCAAAGATATTTCGGTAAATAAAGCGGGCGTTTACAGTTTGAAAATAAAAGATGACAAAAACTGTGAGTCGAAGTCCGTGAGTTTTGAACTGATGGTAAAAAATAATCCAGCCATCCCTGACCTCATTATTGCAGGAGCTTTTCAGTTAGAAGCCATTCCAGCCGTTTCCGACAATGCCCAAACTTTCAACTGGAAGCAAGACGATAAAGATATATCCGCAGTTTCGGCTATTTATAAAGCCACCGTTTCGGCAAAGTACGCTGCCCGTACGGTGCTAAAATATACTTTGCCCAATAATAACACCCTGCTTTGCTATTCGCCCTATTCAAAAATAGTTGAACTTTTTATACCGAATTTAGATAAAGGACTAAGGATATATCCAAACCCAAATCCAAACGGGATTTTTACAGTCGAAACGCTCGCTGATAACCCCAATGCCAACATTTCGGTTTTTACACTTTCGGGAAAAATTGTTTTTACAGGACAAATCGCCGACTTGAAGGAAAAACGGGTATTAGATTTGCGAGTTTTGGAAGCAGGAAGCTACATCATTCGGCTTTCGAGCGGTGCTTACGAAGCCACAACAAGAGTCGTTATCAAATAAAAAAGCGGGGTGAAAACATTTTCACCCCGCTTTTATTTTGTTTCTAATCATAACAATAGTAATTTTGAGGTGTGAAAAATAAAGCGTAGTCAAATACAAAATAGTTTCAAACCGTCAAGCATTTGCTACCACATACCAATATAAACTATGAAAGAATTTTTGCCCTCCGATTACCTCCCAATTTTGGTGCAGCTTGTAATAGCCATTGGCTTCATCGTAGCAACAATGATAGTAACGCACTCAATCGGCCCGAAACGAAACAGCGAACTCAAAGACGCACCCTTTGAATGTGGCATTGAGTCAGAAGGTGATGCCCGAGTGCCGATTTCAATCAAATATTTTCTGACCGCCATTCTATTCGTTCTTTTCGATGTCGAGGTTATTTTTATGTATCCTTGGGCGGTCAATTTTATGAAATTAGGCTGGTTTGGGTTTGTAGAAATGGTACTTTTCTTGGGGCTTTTGATGGCAGGTTTTTATTATGTCATTAGAAAGGGCGTACTTAACTGGGACAAAGACTGAAACAATTATCAATTATCAATAAACAATTACCAACACAAGCGGTTATTTTAGTTGAAATACAAAGTAAAAAACACTAAAAAGTAAATGTTAATACTTGACATTTGAAAATATGAGTAATCCAATAAAAACAATCGAAGCACCAGAAGGATTTGAAGGTTCAGGTTTTTTCGCAACTTCATTCGACAAAGTAATCGGTATCGCCCGCAGTAATTCGCTTTGGCCGCTACCGTTTGCTACTTCATGTTGCGGCATTGAGTTCATGGCCACAATGGCCTCCCACTACGATATTTCAAGATTTGGCTCTGAGCGACCAAGTTTTTCGCCCCGCCAAGCCGATTTGCTGATGGTTATGGGTACTATTGCCAAGAAAATG
>JANNEN010000102.1:0-2077 GCA_031378715.1 Emticicia sp. | reverse complement strand
CGTTGATTTTTCAATCCAAATCGAACCCGCAAATGCCAAGTCTTGCTTACGTTTGGGCGTAAAATCAATCTTATAGCAAAAGTTATCTCCAAAAAAAGTGCTATCGGCCAAGTAATAATCGTAAATAAATTTCCAATCGTCGGCCACGGGCGAGGCAAAATTCTTGTCCAAAACACTCACCTGATTGGCATAAAAATTATACTGTTGAAAAGTTGAACCAATCAACTGGGAGGTCAAACTTCCGTCCGTAACACCGATTCCTTTGACATTGGTTTTTTCAATAATTTCTTTTGATAGTCTTGGGTTTTTTCGGTAATAATAATGAGAAACTGACTCCGAAATAAAAGTCGGCAGTAAGATATTTCCCACTTCGTCGGTCAGCGTACCGACCTCCGCAATAGCCTGATTGACTTGTTGAGTTATACGCCGTTCTCGGAGTTTTTCGCTAATTTTGTTAAAATCAATTTCGATTTTATTATAACTCTTATAGTCATATCCATCAATTTTCTTAAAATTATTTACATCTTTTGCCTTCACGGCTTTTCTGATAATTTTATAAGCTGGATTTTCACCTGCGTAAACTTTCAGTTCTTGTAATAAAATTTCGGAGGGTTTCAGTTGAATAGTAAACGTCTGAGTAAGCGAATCTCGGTAAATTTTAATTGATTTATTAAAATACCCCAAACAACTAACCACCAACGAGTCGGAAGTAATACTCATAAGATTGAATTGGAAGTTTCCTTCAAAATCAGTGCTTTTCCCAGTCGTAGAGTTTTTAAAACTCACCGTTGCAAACGGAACGGGGTCTTTCGTAACGGCATCGGTTACCTTACCTTTGATGATGAGTGTATTTTGGGCAAATACGAATGAAGATAAAAATAATAGGTAAAGAAAGTAAATTTTGTTCATCGGTAGATTAAGGTTCTTCCAAAATTAAGAAGATTTGTAATCTTTAAAACGAAACTTTCATGGCAAAGGTTGCTTGACACCACCCAAAACTTTTTTATTCATATAAAATTGTAGTTTATTCACTGTTTTTATTGAGGTCGTGCCTTTGCAAAATAAATTTGTCAATTTAGTGCTTGATTTCTGTTCCTAAAACACATTTATTCTCTAAAAAGGTTAAATTACCTTAACAGGTTTGTGAATGTGAGATTTCTATTGGAGTTTTGTACTTTATAATCTTTGCTTCGCATGAAAAAAATTGATATTCTTGTAATTAGGTCTTTTATTGGGCCGTTTATATTGACAACCTGCGTGGTCGTTTTTATCTTTTTGATGCGTTTTTTGATGCTTTATTTCAATGATTTCGTTGGAAAAGATTTAGGATTAGACGTTTTTGGTAAGCTATTCGTTTATTTTTCGCTTATTACCGTTCCGATTGCCCTGCCGCTTTCGGTGCTATTAGCTTCGCTGATGTGTTTTGGTAATCTGGGCGAATACACCGAACTAACTGCCATCAAATCAGCGGGGATTCCTATCTCACGGGTGTTATTTCCAGCCATGATTTTTGCTTTGGGCGTGAGTTTATTTTCTTTATGGTTTAATAATTCCGTCAATCCGTGGGCCAATCTGAAAGGGTATAGCTTGCTTTATGACGTAAAAACCACGAAAGTAACACTTAATGTGAAAGAAGGGATTTTCTACAAAGAAATACCAGGGTATAGTATCAAAGTCTTAAAAAAATATTCAGACGGAAAAACGCTCCGAGGCGTAACGATTTATAATCATTCTGCAAGTAATGGAAATCTGAATGTAACAGTGGCCGATTCGGGACGAATGTACACGATGTATAACAATACTTATTTGGTTTTTGAGCTATTCAACGGCACAAACTACGTCGATTATCGCTCCAATGAAGGAAATTATAATGAGTCACAATTTGTAAAAAATAGTTTCAAACAAAATAAAATGGTGTTTTCCTTAGAATCGTTCGGTATGAGGCGAACCGATGAGTCGCAGTTCAAATACCATGAGTACATGAACTGCGACTCATCGGTTCGCCTCATACCGAACGAGTCTAAGGAAAACACCATTTTATTTTGTTTGAAACTATTTTTTACAAATTGTGACTCAT
>JANNEN010000066.1:0-7336 GCA_031378715.1 Emticicia sp. | reverse complement strand
AAAAAATGAATTGGTAATAAAAAGAAAAACCCCCAATGAACATCAAAATAAATGAAGCCAATGACATACAAAGCAATGTAGCCGATGCCCCAAACTAATCTTGAAATCCAGTTATCACCGATTTTATCAATTAAATTCCATTCGGGTAAATCTTTTTCGAAACGCTCTTCGATTTTATACTTATAGTTCAGTACGGCATTATAAATATCTTTGGTTTTCCACATCATCGTAAACAGATTTTCGGTGTGGTGGGGCGAATGAGGGTCTCTTTCAGTGTCACTGTATGCGTGGTGCATTCGGTGCAAAACTGCGTAGGAGCGAGGATTGAGATACGACGAACCCTGCGTGATGTAAGTAAAGAGATAAAAAAAACGCTCCCAAAATTTGTTCATCGTAAACATTTTGTGGGCGGAATAGCGGTGCAAAAAGAACGTTTGGCTAAATAGCGACAAATACCAATGACCAAAGAAAAATGACAGAGCAAGAACCATTTTATTGTTTGAGTTTTTTGTGATTTTTTACAAATATAATAGTCAAACGATAAATTAAAACATAAAGTTGGCTACGTATATAGGTAAAATGCAAGATTCTTTAAAATATCCAAAAAAAATACGCTGAAATGTACAATTTTAATAGTTAGTGAAGGCGTATTGTACCAAATTAGCTCCCATCTGCAAGGCTTTTATTCGGGTTTCTTCGGGGTCATTATAAACGCTTCTATCTTCCCAGCCGTTGCCGAGGTCACATTCGTAGCTAAAAAACGAAATTAATTTCCCCTGCCAAATCAACCCAAACCCTTGCGGAGGGTTGCCTTCGTGTTCGTGAACTTTGGGCAGCCCCGATGTGAATTTATATTTTTGTTGGTAAATTGGGTGCGAAAATGGCAACTCTACAAATTCCAATTCAGGGAATACTTTTTTCATTTCTCGCCTAATGAATTTATTGAATCCGTAGTTATCGTCGATGTGCAGGAAGCCACCCGAGATTAGATACCGTCTAAGATTTTGCACTTCACCATCATTAAATACAACATTTCCGTGACCCGTCATGTGAATAAATGGGTATTGAAAAATATCGGTATTACCAACTTCGATAATATCTTCGTCAGGGAAAATATTCATTTTCAGATTTTGATTGCAAAACTTTATCAAGTTGGGGAGCGAAGTTTTGTTGGCGTACCAATCGCCGCCGCCACCGTATTTTAGTTTGGCTATTTTGATGGTTGGCTGCTGAGCAAAAGCAACTAAGTTTAATAAGATAAGAAAGGTAAAAATTGCGTATTTTTTCATAAGATTTTTAGTTGAATGTGTTAATAATTGTACAGGCAACTACCCCCGCAGTTTCGGTGCGAAGACGGGCGTTTCCGAGGGTAACTACTTGATAATCAGTATTTTTGGCTGAAAGTATTTCTGCTTTTGTGAAATCTCCTTCGGGGCCAATGAGTAATAAAACTGACTGATTTTCTAAAATAACTTCTTTCAGTGGTTTTGCTTCATCGTTGAGATGAGCAATTACTTTTAAATCGGCATTGGCATTCTTAATGAACGAATCAAATGTGGTGAGTTCGTTTATTTTTGGTAAGTATGCTTTCAATGATTGTTTCATTGCTGAAATAGCAATCTTTTCAAGTCGCTCAATTTTTTGGTGTTTTCGCTCCGAATGTTTGGTTTGAATCAGCGTGATTTCGTCGATACCTATTTCAACGCATTTTTCGATAAAATATTCGATTCGGTCGGCATTTTTGGTGGGAGCGATAGCGATATGAAGATAATTGCTGCGTTTTTGAAAATTTCGTTCAACGGAAAGAGTACGTAGTTCACATTTTTTTTCGTGGGCTTTCGTGATTTCACATTCAAACAAACCACCAATACCATCAACGACGTGGATTTTGTCAAGTGTGTTTTTTCTTAAAACCCTTACACAATGTCGGGAATCTTCTTCGCTGAGATATGTTTTTTGTTCGATTTCGGACTGATAAAAAAGCAGCATTTTAATTATTTTTACAACCACTAATATCAGCCGAAAAATCGCTTCCGAGTTCGGCATCAAATCCGTGGTTTAAATCAATTGATTTTCTTGCTGTCAAAGATAACTGTTTTGTATTAGTTATCGAAACTATTGTCGAAATTGATGTTTTCGCTCCCACGTAGGAAACATCGGGTATTGTCTTTAAATTGACATTTTCGAGGCAAAGTAAACTTATTTCTTTGGTATTTGATTTGGTGTTTGGGTTATTTTCTGCAAAAACTCGATAGTAATATTTCTTGCCAATGCTTGTTCCAAAATCCGTAAAACTGCTGGCATTTACAACGCTAATTTCGGCAAAGTCTATGTTGTTTTCTGAGCGTTCGATGTGATATTTTGTCTGATTATTGCCATTCCAAGATAGTTTTATTTCAACATTCTCGTTTACGTCTGCACTTAAATTGATAGCAGCAGGCGGCGTAATAATCACGGGTGGTTCGCCTCCAATGGCTACATTATCAAAGCTAAACGCCCGCATACCCAACCTATTTTTTAGATGTACTCCATCAAAAAAACTTGTACCAAAACTACCATAAGCATTAGGTAAGTAACTTACGCTTCGGGCATTATCTGCATTATTATTTACTGTCAAATAAATTTTGTTACCAATTCCAATGCCCGACTCAATCATATCATTCTTACCGTCAATATAAAAGTTTTCTTTCATGCTCCAATTTCTGCCACTTGCCGTAGAATCTTGTGGGTAAATCATCTCCATTCCTTCGTCAAACTCCAAAACTAATTTTTGGTTTTCCCAATAGATTCTTTTGATGTCGGGAGAATATACCTGCACAGATTCATTGCTTTGATAAACTTCTCGACCAATTATTCTTGCGAGTTCAAAAGCCGTTTGGCTGTATCCTTGGAGCCTATAATGAAGTCCATCGTAGGCTTTTGTGCCGACGGTACTCATGGTGGTTATTTTTGGGTATAGATATTTTGTTTTTCGTTGAAAATCTCTCAAAAAACCCGCTTTTTGATTATTTCCAGTTAGAATATTGGTTTGAACATTGTAGATTTTTCTGAGACTTGTATAGTCAATATTTAGGTTTTTATACAGTTTTTCAAATTCTAAAGGATATTGCTGAGATTCATTTGGATATGAACCGTCACTTTCTCCGTGCCGAAAAATGATGTATTTTATTTGCTCTTTTGCATCGGCAAATGTAGTTTGGAGTAACATTTGTCCGTAGTAAGTATTTTTATCGCTTGGGTTTTGGTTGTTTCTGTTATTCAATCCCCTGATATCAGAGCCTCCCACCGATGCTACAATTACGCCAACGGGATAATTGTATTTTTCGCACAAAAACTTTAATAACTCTGAAGTACCTGTACCTGGCCACGTTGAAGTAAGGTAAGGTAAAACCCATTCACTATCACCATTATTGAAGTTAGCGACCGAAAAAAATCTAATTAGTGGGTTACGAGCGGGCCAATAAGTATCTATTCCGCCATTTCCGAGGGCGTTTGATTGGCCATAAACCAAGATTAAATCACCGATGGCTATTTGGGTAGATTCTTTGATTTTTTGGTTGCCGTCAAGTATGAGCGTAAAAGTATAATTGAAATTTCCCGCTTGCAGATTCGGGCTAAAAGTAAATTCTCCCGAAGAGTTTAAGTTAATATTTTGTTGTGAAAAAGAATTTCCATCACGGAGAATGGCCAATGAAATGGACGTATGATTATTTTCCGTTACTTGTCCTTTTACCTCAACGATTGCCTCATTTTGGTCGTTTCGTTGAAAAACTTGATTGTTTTTTGGAAACTTAGCTACCGAAACTTGTGAGAAAACCGCAGAACTTGTTAATAGAAATATTCCAAATAATGATAGCAAGCGATATGTTTTCTTGGCTGTACGAATCAACTTCGTGAAGTACTCCCTCTTTTGGAGAGGGGGCGGGGGTGAGGTTAGACCTGCAAAGTTACTTATAATCTTTATTTTGCTTTTTAAAGACACCGTTTTATTTCGTTTTATATTATTGAGAAAAAAACGTGCCAAAAATTATTTATATTTTAATCTGTTGAGATAGATGTTTCTAATTGTCTGATTATCAATGGATTATATAAAAAATAAAAGGGCTTTTCTATGTCAGTAAAGCCCTTTTAATAAGTTTTTTTGGTTTACTTAACGCTGTATTTTCCTGAATCTTCAACCGAAACTTCGGGGAGTTTTTTTGTATTTTCAAAGGCATCGTAGCCTGGTTTCAGCCAAGACCAAAACGCCAATAAATCAGCATTTGTGCCAAATTCACTGTTGAGGGATTTATAGTTTTGGTCGTTCATCATATTCGGAAAAATATGTACATTTATTTTACAACCAGCACAGCGTGCTTTGTAGGCCATAAGATATATTTCTTTGATATTTTCGTCCCCCACAGGAATACAGCCAATCGTGACGCAATGCCCGTGAATGAAAATATTATCGCCTGGATTGAGTTTGTCAGCAAAAACCAAGTCCGATTTGTTTGGATAATTTATTCTGAAAGATAACAAATACTGACTTTGTGGATTAAAAAAATCAACCTCATAAAAACCCTCGGGAATCTGCCGATCGCCCGACCGACGCTTTGGCCCAAGTACGCCCGTGGATGCACAAAAATCGTAAGTTTTTAAGAGTGAAAAAGTTTGGTCAGCTTTGTTTTTTGCCCAAACTTCAAATTTCTGTTCTTTCTTGAAAGCTCTCAAAAAAAGGTCAAAATTATTGGCATCAATGTTTTTTGAGGTGAGCATTTCGGCTACGGTTTTGCCTTTTTCACGATTGGCAGTTTGTACTCTCGGAAATTTGAGTTGTTGCTCTAAAAAACTTGCAGGAGGAGTCATTGACATTAATATTGATGTCAAAAAAATAACTGTAAAGATTCTTTTCATTATATTTTAGGGGTAAGGTTTGGGAACAATGTAAATTTTGCACTTTTTTTCTAAATTTCACAATTTTTGTAAAACAATTTTCCAAATTGTTTACGCTAATATTCAAAATGAATTAAAAAGTTGTTTTACCAATCAACCATTTTAGAAACATCGGCATCGCCAAACTCCACGTTTTGAAGTTATGCTCTCCGTTTTTTATTTCTTCATAATGAATATCTTTTTCCAACTCGTAGCCCTTGTTTTGGAGTTCTTTTATTAGGTCTAAGGTATCATCAATCGAATCAATAATTCCATTATTATTACGGTCGTCTTGTTCGTCATCGGTGCCACATTCGAGCCAAAACTTTTGGCCAACGTTGTACTGCCCATCTCGAATCAGTTGGTGCATAATTCTGTCATTATTATCATCGTAATCATTTTCATAAGCCTTTGTTCGCCACCAAAATGACCCACTAAATACCCCAACTTTTGAAAATTTATCGGGATTTGCCCACACAATATCAATAGCCGAAAGCCCGCCGAGTGAAAATCCACAAAAATAATTATCTTCGCTTTGGCTTGATGCCTTATAATTGCCTATGATTTCGGGGTAAAGTTCTTGAACTATAAAATCGTTATAAGCCCCAGCCAACGCACCCCGCTTTGCGTAGTCGGGACTTGCAGCGGTTCCGTATTCTTGCAAACGATTTTTGTTGGTTCTGATGGCTACCACAATGATATTTTCGATGGAATCGTGGGCGTACAAACCATTGAGCGTCGGAACGAGTTTGAGTTGTTCCAAATCCTGCCCATCGTTCATGTAGAGAACTTTAAGATCGTGCAACTTTTGATAGCTGGGCGGCAAGATTATATCATAGATTACTTGACGATTGAGGTGGACTGAATTGATTTTTAGATTTTTGAAAACAGAAACTTTTCGCACTTGATTGGATTTTGAGAGGTAAGGTAAAGTACAAAATTACTAAATCATTTTCCTTCTAAAATAAAAAAAGCTAAAATCATTTGTTTCATTCAAAGAAATGGGCTATTATTTCATTAAAATATGAATATTGATTAAAGTTTTTTTACAAATACTTTAAAAGCGTTTTTATTAAAAATGAAATTTTATTTTGCCGAATATCGTTTTTTCAAAATATTATAAACGTTTATATTTTTAATTTTCATTTCATTCAATATAATATTTGGTTTTATGTTTTTTAAATCAAAACTTAATGCGAATTTTGTAGCTTGATAAACTAATTTTAAGAAATTTATGCAAGAAAAACACATCAAGTTTTACTCCCACATTATGAGCCGTGATATTGACTTATTGGTGAGCGGCCATTGGGGATACCCGATTTTGATGTTCCCGACTTCCATGGGAAATTACCTTCAAAACAAAGATTTTGGGCTGTTGGATACCGTTGGTGATTTGGTTGATGCAGGCAAAGTAAAACTTTACAACATTGATAGCATTGATTTTGCGAGTTTTTATGCCAAAGATTTACCCGCTCATACCAAGATTTATAACTATAACCTCTATACCCATTTTCTGAAAGATGAACTCGTGCCAGCCATTCAGCGGGAGTGCGGTGTGCATCGAATCGCCGTGGCGGGGTGCAGTTTTGGCGGGTATCATTGTGCAAATTTTGCGATGAAGAACCCCGATTTAGTCGCCCATTTATTTAGCATGAGCGGTGCTTTTAGTATCAAAAATTTTATGAAAGGGCATTACGATGATAATGTCTATTTCAATGAACCTATGGATTTTATGCAAAACGCTGAATCGTGGAAATATAACCATATAAACATTGTTCTTGGCACGTCCGAGTGGGATATTTGTCGGGAAGATAACCTAAATATGTCAAGGCTTCTGGGCAATAAAGGCATCAATCATCGGTACGACGAAAAACGTTGGGCAAGCCACGATTGGCCACTCTGGAAGATGATGTTTTCGGAGTACGTGAGGACGATAGCCCTCTAACAGCCCCTTAAGCGTAACGTCGCACCGCCCCCGATGGTAGAACTCAAAACTTGAAAATAAATGATTGTGATAAATACTCAAAATAAAATTATCTACTCCCAACGATATTAACAAACTTAACCATCAGTTCCCCCACCGGGGGTTAGGGGGCTGGTTTTTTCTACATCATGAAAAAAATAGGCATATTATTTGGCATGGAAGATACGTTTCCGTGGGCATTTATCGAACAAGTAAACAGAATTGCACCTGCGGGCATCATTGCCGAAGCCGTGCAGATTGACAAAGTAGAGCAAGGCGTAGCCACTGACTACGCCGTGATTATTGACCGTATTTCGCAAGATGTGCCGTTTTATAGAGCGTATCTTAAAAATGCTGCTTTGTGTGGCACGGCCGTTATCAATAATCCGTTTTGGTGGAGTGCCGACGAGAAGTTTTTTAATAATTGTTTGGCCGTAAAATTAGGCGTTCCCGTGCCAAAAA
>JANNEN010000048.1:0-26534 GCA_031378715.1 Emticicia sp. | reverse complement strand
CGACTTGGGCGTTAATGAAGTTTTTGACAAAGAAAAAGTAATTTGTGTATCCGACCACCTCTCTCCGCCACCGACTGAATTGTTTGCGACAATGCTCAATCAGTGGCGTGAAGTAGTGAAGGAACACGACATAAAATATTTTTATGATTTCGGCAGACAAGGCATTGCTCACCAAATTATGGTCGAGCAGGGTCATGTTTTGCCAGGAAAAATCTCCATCGGAACCGATTCTCACGCCAATACTTACGGTGCCGTTGGGGCAGTCGGAAATGCCGTGGGCGTAACCGATGCCGCTATTGCCATGGCCACGGGAAAAGCATGGTTTCGAGTACCAGAATCGGTCAAGTTTATCATCAAAGGTGAGTGGCAGCCGTGGGTAATGGCAAAGGATTTGAGCTTGCATATTATGGGCATGATGCACTGGAACGGGCATTTGATATATAAATCACTCGAATACGAAGGACCAGCCATCAGTGCCTTGGATATGGCAGGACGAATGACGCTTTGCAACATGACAGTAGATTTGGGTGCAAAAAATGGTATCATTGCCCCCGACGAAATCACCCGAAAATATTTAGCTCCCGTGCAAAAAGGCACTTGGGAAATGCTTAATTCAGATGCAGATGCTCGCTACGATGCTATTTATGAGGTCGATGTTACGAATGTCGGACCCACGGTTTCGCTGCCCGACAAATTAGATGACGTTGTACCCGTGGAAAGTGTCATTGGACGAAAATTCAACAAAGCTTTTGTCGGCACTTGTACCAATGGTCGCACGGAAGATTTTGCGATGATGGCAAAAATCTTGAAAGACAAACAAGTGCATCGTGATGTAAATATGTGGGTAGTGCCAGCAAGTCAGGCGGTTTATTTGGAATCTTTGAAGCGTGGATATATTCAAACTTTGATAGAAGCGGGCGTGGCAGTTGATACGCCAAGTTGTGCCTCGTGTGCGGGTATTCACACGGGCGTAGCGGGCGATGGCGACATTATTTTGAGTGCAGGAAACCGCAACATGAAAGGCAGAATGGGCAGCAAAAATGCCCAAATTTACCTCACTTCGCCCGCAGTAGTGGCAGTTTCGGCAATTACGGGTGTGATTACTGACCCGAGGACTTTTTCACTTTAACAAAGTGGGAGCTTTTAATTGATTTTTTAATTTCCTCCCCTTTTTTCAAGGGGAGGTGTCCTGACTGGCGTAGCCGTCGGACGGAGGGGTAAAATAACTAATTAATTCAAAAAATGGCAAAAATAATAGGCAAAGCATGGGTAGCAAAAACCTACGTCATGTCGTTCGATATGATAATTCAACGCTTTTGGACAGCACCAATCGACCCCATCGAAAATAGCAAATGGGTGATGGCGGGCATCAGCGAAGAGTTTAACAAAGAAAATGGTTTTGTTGATTGTGGCTACACCTTCGTAGTGGCGGGACATAATTTTGCGGGTGGCGGAAAAAGCATTGAGCATTGCGTTACGGGCTTGATGGGTGCGGGAATCAAAGCGGTTTTTGCTACTTCGTTTGCACGATTGCAATTCCGAAATGCCATCAATTATGGAATGTCGTTTATCACTTGTCGAGATATGAACCTCGACTGCGAAACGGGCGATATGCTCGAATACGAACCCGAAACGGGCATCATCGTAAACCTCACAAATGGTAAATCTTTCCAAAGTTTGCCACAAGAACCTTTTGTGTCAGAAGTGGCTAATGCAGGTGGCTTAATGCAATTTATCAAATCTAAAATCATGGACGGAAGTATTGTAAATTTACATTGAAAACGTAGGGGCGTATCGCATACCAATGCTGTCAATTTAAGGAATTTACCTACGCTAACGCTGGCAGGGTTCAAAACCCTGCCAGCCTTGAAACTGAGATTAATTAGATTTTGAAACAATTTAAAAACCTTAAATTGACAGCATTGGTATCGCATACACCCTTATTCAATAAAAAAATATTCAAATAAAATCACACCTCTGGGACAGGTCTTATGAGAGAAAACATACTAAAACAACGCTTAACCACTAAAAAACCTTCTTTTGGAGTCATTTCTCCTACTAATGACCCAATTATTTGTGAGTACATTGGTTTGATGGGCATGGATTTTTATATCATGGATGCCGAGCATGGAGCATTGTCAATCAATGATATTGCCCACATGACCCGTGCCTGTGAAAGTGTCGGAATTACACCCATCGCAAGAATAAATAGCTTAGACGAAAAGATGATTTTGCAATATTTCGATGCAGGAATCATGGGCGTAATGATGCCAAATACCAATACTGTGGAAGATTGCAAAAAGTTGGTAAAATATGTAAAATATGCTCCCATGGGTAATCGGGGTTTGGGACCTGTTCGCTCGTCAGATTACATGGCAGGAAAATTATCACAAGCAGAATACCTGACTTTTTCAAATGAACAAACGCTGGTTTTTCCGATGATAGAAACTGTCGAATGTCTAAGAAATTTGGCAGAAATGGTACACGTCGAAGGTGTAGATGGATTTATTCTCGGGCCAAGAGATTTGGCACTAAGCATGGGTTTTCTGGACGGACCAAACCACGACGAAGTTAAAAAAGTAATCAACGAAGCAATAAAAATTGTTACCGATGCAGGGAAAATCTTCGGAACAGTAGCCGCCAACGCCGACCAAGCTAAAGACTTAGCTGACAAAGGAGTTACACTTTTTTTAAACTCTGTGCAAGGTCTGCTTACGCCAAGTGTGAAGGCTTTTATGGCGAATAGAGTTGCGTAAAATCTTGGTAGAACAATTTTCTAAATTGTTCTTAGTTACTTCATAACCAAAACAATTCGGAGAATTGTTCTGCAAACCTATAAAAATGGCAACAATCGTAGTTCTATTTAATCTAAAACCAAGTGCCTCAATAGCCGATTACGAACGTTGGGCATTAGCAAATGATATTCCAACTGTAAAATCATTAGGCTCAGTTGGAGATTTCAGAATCTTGAAAATGGAAAATCTACTTGGCACGGAAACTCCTTCTCCTTACCAATATTGTGAGCTAATCGAAGTAAAAGATATAGCTGCATTTTTTGGAGATTTAGGCAATGAAGCAGTGCAGGCAGGAGCGAAACAATTCAATGAATTTGCCGAAAATCCTCTATTTATTGTAGCAAATCATTTGAAAAATGTATAATCTCGAAGGGAAAGTAGCAATAATTACAGGTTCTGGAAGGAAAACAGGAATCGGTGAGGCTATTGTAAATCGTTTGATTGATGAAGGTTGTAAAGTTGTAATTTCTGATATTGGTATTTCAAAAGGAAAAGAATTTGGTGAAGAACATATTGGAAATACTGCCGAAATGCAAGAAATAATCAACGAAATCATGGCAAAAGGAGGCGAGGCAATCGCAGTCCCCTGCGACGTACGAAGCGAAGAAGATTGTAAAAATTTGATAGCAAAAACGGTAGTAGCCTTCGGAAAAGTTGATATTTTGGTCAATAATGCAGGCGTTGGATACTTAATGGAGGCTTTCACGGAGTTTAAGGAAAGCAGTTGGGACGCAGTTTTAGATGTAAATTTGAAAGGTGCTTTTCTATGTTCAAAACACGCCGCTATTCAAATGATAGCCCAAGAAACGGGCGGTTCGATAATCAATATTGCGAGCCAAGCCGCCAAATCTGGTTTTCCTTTTGCAGCGGCATATACCGCCTCAAAACATGGTTTGATAGGTCTAACAAGGTCGAATGCTGTAGAATTGGGCAAATACAAAATCAGAGTAAATGCCGTTTGCCCAAATCATATTACAACAGGTTTGGGACATTGGCAAAACAAATTTTTTAGCGAAAAATTAGGCTTAGATTACGACGATTATTTGCAAGCAATCGTAGATAAAAATCCATTGGGGCGAACGGGTTTGGTAGAAGACATTGCTAAGGCAGTCGCATTTTTAGCATCAGACCAAAGTTCATACATCACTGGCGAGGCAATGAATGTAAGTGGTGGCGAGGAGTATCATTAGAATTGAGATATTGTAGAAGTTTTTCGTAATTGTAGGGGCTTATCGAATAAGCCCTTCTTATATTAAAATATGAAATTAGGAATTGATATTGGTGGAACATTTACAGATTTGGTTTTGTTAAATGAGCAAAATTCTTCGATGATTTTTGCCAAAACCCTCACTACTTACCCCGACCCAACACTCGGAATTTTGAATGGCGTGAGTGAAATTTTAGAAAAATCAGGCATCAAAATCTCCGAAATTTCGACTATCGTTCATGGCACAACGCTTGTAACAAATGCCATTATTGAGCGAAAAGGTGCAAAAATAGCACTTTTGACAACAAAAGGCTTTGAAGATATACTCGAAATCGGCAGAGAAATGCGATACGACATTTATGATATTTTTATCACAATGCCCAAACCATTGGCAGAAAAAAAATACCGTAAAGGCATCATCGAAAGGGTTGATAAAAAAGGCAATGTTCTCACCGATTTAGACCTTGCCGATGCCGAAAAAACTATCTTGAAACTCCAAAAAGAAGGCATAAAAAGTATTGCCGTTTCATTCTTACACTCCTACGCAAATACTACGCACGAACAACAAATTGGCGAACTTTTACGAACAAAATTTCCTGCAATTACCTATTCTCTGAGTAGCGAAATTATGCCCGAAATTCGGGAATATGAGCGAACAAGTGCAACCGTAATGAATGCCTATGTGCAACCAATTACAGATAATTATCTCAAAAATCTCAAAGAAAAACTCAATATTCTTGGTTTCGGTGGCATTATCCATATCATGAATAGTGCAGGGCGATTGACTACGCTCGAAGGTGCCAGAAAAGCCCCGATTCAACTCCTCGAAAGTGGTCCTGCGGGTGGCACAATGGCAGGTGTTTTTTATGGAAAAATGTTGGGTAAAAAAGGTTTGATAGCCTTCGACATGGGCGGCACCACTGCCAAAGCCTCCATGATTAGAAATCTGAAACCCGAAATCACCAATCATTTTGAAGCGGCAAGAGAAAAAAGGTTCAAAAAAGGCAGTGGTTTGCCCGTCAGAATTCCAGTCATTGATATGATTGAAATCGGTGCGGGCGGCGGTAGTATTGCCCACATCAACCATTTGGGCTTGCTTACGGTTGGTCCCGAAAGTGCTTCTTCAACGCCTGGTCCCGCCTGTTATGGACTTGGTGGAGAAAATCCGACTGTTACTGATGCCGATTTGATTCTTGGCTTCTTGAATGAAGATTACTTTTTGGGTGGCACAATGCAACTCAATAAAGCACACGCCATCGCAGCGATGCAGAAAAAAATTGCCGAGCCTCTGGGTATTTCGGTCGAAGAAGCCGCTTGGGGAATTCATAGAATTGTGAACGAAAATATGGCAAATGCGGCAAGAGTTCACATCATCGAAAAAGGACTTGATCCACGTTTTTTTAGTATGTTGGCTTTTGGTGGTGCGGGTCCCGTTCATGCTTTTCATGTGGCACGTTTGATGGGTTCGCCACAGTTAATTGTGCCAAGTGGAGCAGGTGTTTTGAGTGCTTTGGGTTTTTTGGTTAGTCCAGTTGCGACCGAAGAAATCACCAGTTTTATTTGTCGTTTAGATAAAATTGATTGGCAGAAAACAAACAAAATGATTGCCGAAATGACCGAAAAAGGTTTATTTTTCTTGCAAAATGCTGGAATTGATAAAAATGAAGCTCAAGTTTCAATAGTTGCTGATATGCGATATTTGGGTCAAGGACATGAAATAACTGTCGAGATTCCGACCGAAATTTTAGACCAAAATCATTTAGAAATCATTACCCAAAACTTCAAAGATGAGTACAAACTTCGTTACGGTAGAAGCATTGAAAATATACCAATTGAGAGCGTAACTTGGCGAGTTTTGGTAAGCGGCAAATCACCAGAATTAACTTTAAATCAAAAAATTGAAGGTAACCATTCAAACCCAATTAAAGGCACAAGAAAAGTTTTTTGGGGACATTCTTACGAAGAAACCACAGTTTATGATAGATATTCTATGGAAATCAACAAAAAAATAGCTGGTCCTTGTATCATCGAAGAATTTGAAAGTACAACCGTAATCGGCAAAAATTCAAGCGTGATGATTGATGAAGGGAAGAATATTATTATTGAGATGAGGTGAAAAAAGTTTTTTTAACCACAGAGTTACACGAAGTTATGCACGGAGTTTCACGATATTATCAAACGCAGTGCAACTCAGTGATTAACTCTTTTAACTCCGTGTTAAAAAATTTCATAAAATGAATTTAACTCCAAAAGAAATACTACAAAAAACAGTCGAAGCAAGCGGCGGAGATACTTGGCAGCAACCAAAAACGTTGATGCTCAAAGGCAATGCTACATGGACTCCCTTCGGAAAAACAGATGAATCGTCATTATTTTTTGATGACTATGCCATGTATCGAGTTTTCCCAACAGAAAACGATGCCGCACACAAAGCCAACGGAAAAGTGCGTTTTGATGCTAAATATGGCGAAAATACATTCATGCACTTAATTTTTGATAGCAAAACAACAATAAATTATCTAAGCGAAGAAGCAAAACCTTATCAAAAACATTTTTCTTGGAGTAATAATTTTGGTTTTGGAATAATAAGATTTGCCAATAATGATGGTTATTTTCTGGAAAGATTAACCGACGACCAAGTAGAAGGAAATGAATGTTTCACCATTCAGATTACTGACCCCAAAAAGATGGTAACAACCTTCGGGATTGACCAAAAATCTTTCTATATTCGTAGTGTAGCATTCACAACCGATGTAGGTTTTCATCATCGAATTTATTCAGATTTTGAGAAAGCAAAAGTTGTTGATTTTATTCAACCAAAACGAGTAAGACTTTATTTTGAAGGCATTAAATGGATGGACATAAATTGGCGAGAATTTAAGGTAAACGATGAGATTGAAAATAGTATTTTTGAAAAAACTGACTGAAGAAAATGACCTTAAAAAATACATATAATGCCATAGATTTAAGCGTTTTATGGAGCAGACTCATCTCAATCGTTGATGAAGCTGGGACGACTTTGCAACGCACAGCTTTTTCAACAGTAACTCGTGAAAGTGCCGATTTTGCCGTAGTTTTGATGGATACGCACGGACATTCGTTGGCACAAAGTAGTGTAAGCGTGCCTTCATTTTTGGGGGTTTTGCCATTTTTAGTCAAAGAATTAGTCAAAAATCATTTCCCACTTGATACTTGGAAAGAGGGCGATGTGGTCATCACAAACGACCCTTGGATGTGTGCAGGGCATAAGCCAGATATTGGAATAGTTTCGCCGATATTCAAGCCCCCTTACCCCCAGAGAGGGAACTTATCGGACGATAAAACTCCCCCTCTGGGGGCGGGGGGGCTGATAGGCTTCATCGGCTGCATCGCTCACTCACCAGATATTGGCGGCACGCTTTGGGGAGCAGGAGCAAAGGATTTTTATGAAGAAGGGCTGTACATTCCACCGTCAAAACTTTATGATGCTGGTGTAAAAAACGAGTTGCTTTTCAAAATAATTGAAACAAATGTACGGGCGGCAAATCAAACAATCGGTGATATTTTGGCACAAGTAGCTGCCAATGACCAAGGGATTCGTTCGCTGCATCGCATGATGGAAGAAAACCATTTAACAGAAATCAATCCTTTGGGCGAACAAATCATTGCCGCCAGCGAAAAAGCCATGCGAAATGCCATCAGTCAAGCACCGAATGGCACTTATCGTTCAGAGTATAATGCCGATGGTGATGGAATCAAAGAACCCGTGCATTTCAAGTGTGCGGTTACGATAAAAGATGATGAGATTTTTGTGGATTATACTGGCACTTCTGCCGCCCATAGTTTGGCAATAAATGCCGTGATGAACTACGTTTTTGCTTATACTGCCTATCCGATTAAGTGTATTTTTAGTCCAGAAGTGCCAAATAATGAAGGGAGTTTTCGACCGATTCATGTTTTTGCCCCCGAAGGAAGTTTATTAAATGCCCAAAAACCATCGCCACTCGGAGCGAGAAATGTAACTGGAAATTTGCTTCATGGACCAATTATGAAAGCATTGAGCCAAGCAGTTCCCGAAAAAGTACAAGCCGATTGCGGAGCAGCAGTTTGGGTGATGGTTTTGAGTGGAAAACGAGAAGATAACACCGAATTTGTAGAATATTTATTCTTGGCAGGAGGCTACGGCGGTAGAAATGGACTTGATGGCGAGCCAACCTTGTGCTACCCAACCAACGTAGCAAACGTACCAATCGAAGTTTTTGAAAACGATGCACCAGTATTAGTTACCGAAAAATCTTTGATTGCCAACAGTGGCGGAAAAGGCAAATACAAAGGCGGAAATGGGCAGCGTTTTGCCTACAAAAACATCGGAACAACACCCATTCAAATTTCTAATGTTTCCGAAAAACTAAACACTTCGGCTTATGGTTTATTTGGTGGCGGAGAAGGCAAGAAAGGAAAACTATTCATAAAAACCATTGAAGGAAAAAAGCGTTTTACACCACCAAAAGGACATGATAGATTATTTCCAGGTGAGGAATTAATCATGGAATTGCCAGGTGGTGGTGGGTATGGGAAATTGTAACTTACTGATAATAAACAACTTAACCACTGAGTTTCACGGAGTTGTTTCACGGAGTTTCACTAAGTTTTTTTCTCTGTGAAACTCTTTGGTAAAATAAATTTAACTTTCAACAAAACTAAAAATATGCAATACCAACTCCCACCCGTTTGGACAAAACTACAACAACACGAAGTTTTTCCAGAATTTAGCCATGACGAGCGAGCAAGATATAACTTCTTGGCAAACCTCAATCGTTTCAATTCGACGGTTATTGCCCCAGGCAATAAAATTGCCTTTGATAAGCGAGTTGAGCCAAAATTTGTTGCCGAAAATGGTCGAACTTTCGAGAATAGAAATGAAGTAAAGGCTGCCATCAGCGAAGACCCGATTTATCAACTTTGGGCGGCTTTGCGTAGAAGCACAATGGAAATGCGTCAGCAAAATGGGCGTGCCGTGGTACTTCGTCAGGCGGAAGAATTGGCTGAAAAAATAGAAAAAACACTTGGAAAAAGTAATAATTTAGAACTAAAAGAAGGGTTTCAGGTGCCTCCTTATTTACTCCATGCCGACAATCATTTGATGCCAGGAAGCTATCACACCGAATATTTCAAGGGTGACGTATCAAATGCTGCCAATTATGACAGTGGGCTTTTCGTAACCAGCGGCGGAATGTTGGGCAGCTTGACCGACGGCGGTGGGCGAGCAATCGCCAAATGGGTGAAGGATACTTATCCCGATTTCAAGCCAAAACGTATCCTTGATATGGGCTGCGGATTGGGGCATAACACGCTTCCGATTGCCGAAATGTATCCTGATGCCGAAGTTATTGCCATTGATGCAGGTACGCCAATGTTGCGTTATGGGGCAGCTCGTGCCAATGTTTTAGGAGTAAAAAATGTAAAATTTATGCAGGTTGATGCCGAAAAAATGGGTGAATTTGCCAATGAAAGTTTTGATTGGGTGCAAACAACAATGTTTCTCCACGAAACTGGCGGAAAAGCAATTCATAATATTTTCAAGGAAATTGATAGAGTTTTATCAAAAAATGGCTTGAATTTGCACATTGAGCAACCACAATACACGCCCGAAATGAGCTTTTACGAACAGTTCATGCGAGATTGGGACGCTTATTATAATGCCGAACCCTACTGGGGACACATGCACAACCTTCAACCGCAAGATTTGATGGCAGAAGCTGGTGTTTCAAAAGAAAATTTTATGCAAGTGGGTGTAAAAGCCATCAACGATTTGGACAAGAAAAAAGCTGATGATAAAGTAACCGAAGACTACGGTCGGAGTCCAATTTGGAATGTTTTTGGTGGGTGGAAAAAATAGAAGTTGATTTTAATATTTACATAAAATATTGACTATCAACAAGTTATAAACTTTAATTTGATGAAAAAAAATAACATAGAAGCCTCGAAGGTGAACGATATTTTGATGGCTGGTGATAAATCGAAGGGGGCAAGACCTTACTTTTTTGATGAACCTGCCGTTGAACGAGTAATGAATATTTCGTTGGCAATAGCTACCGAAGTAGCAGTAATGCGTGAACGAATGGACACCATCGAGCGACTTTTGGAGGCAAAGGGTTTATTGCACACATCAGAAATTGAAGCATTTGTACCAACCGATGAGCAAGCCGAAGAACGCCAACTTTGGCACGCCCGATATGCCGCCCGAATTATGCGAATCGTGCAGCAAGAGCTTGATGCCATCGCTCGCCCCGAAAACAACAAACCCATGCAGCAAATTGCTGATGAAATAAATGAAATGTAAGCCCCCTTGCCCTCAGACGGGGAATTGCACATAAGGTCTGACCTTTTCGGTCTGACCCCATTATTTTTTTACAACTTGCTTATTATCAAGGAGTTAAAAAACTTTCAAGTAAAGAAATCAAATTAATTATGCAGGTTATAAACTTTATCGACAGCTTTTATTCGGCAATTATTGATAAAAATCTTGTCAAAATACACGATTCATATTTAGCTTCGGAAGCAACTTATGTGATTTTGGAAGGACCCCGATTGGCAACCAAAGGCTTTGAAAAAATTGCCTCTGGCTGGTCAGATTTTTGCAAAAGTTCGATAGAATTATCTTCAATCGAATGGCTCGAAGGTCCTTTTGTTTTTGATTTCTCGGACTCCACAACTCTGGCGGGTGTGATTAGACTGACTGGCAAAATTTCTCCCGAAAAAACCTTTGATAATACTTTTAGAGCATCATTTTTATTAGAAAAAAATGGTGAGGATTATAAAATTGTTCACGAACACGTTTCAGGAGCTTTGAACGACCCTTATGGCATCGGGGATTGGAAACGCCCCTAACCCCCAGTGCTAATCTTGTAGGGGTTTTGAAAAAGAGGAATTGCGAGTCAAAATTCAACCCAAAAAACCCACGGCAGCGGCCGACCGTCCCCGACCCCTCCCCAAAAGGGAGGGGAGTAAAAAGCCCTCCCTTTTGGGGAGGGTTGGGTGGGGTTCTCAGCGAAAACGCCGACTTTGATGCCTCTTTTCAAAACCCTTACAAGATTAACCCCCAGTGGGGGAATTTCTTAATCTCAGAAGCGTATTCGCTGCAATCAAATGATTATCAATGAGTTACATTTAAAACCTATTTCTACCATGAAAAAAACATTTTTTTTTATAGCTTATTTACTTCTAATTCCTCCTCTGGGGGCTGGGGGGCTTTTCGCCCAAACAAAACTCCCAGATACTGGTATTAGTGGCGTTTATGAGGTTATTCATGCTGTGAAAGATGCTCAATACGCCATTAAATATTTTGGCGAATATGGCTTCAAAGTCGTTGATAGCTCGAGCGTATTGGCTGCCGAAGCCTTGAAAATTTATGGCGTAAATTCGGCACTCAAAACTTACCGTTTGCAAAATGGTGGCATTGATAGCCACGGACTTCTCCGCCTTTGGGTTTGGGAAAAATCGCTGGGCGATGGCGTGGGGTATCATATTCCCGAAACCATCGGTAGCCGAATGGCTGTCATGAAAACGTCGGATATTATGCGTTTGTATGATGTTTATTCAACGCTCAGAGATAAAAAAGAAAAATGGCTACCCACCGAGCCGATTCCTGATGATTTGTTTGGGTTGAACAAGCCCGAAAAAGTAAATTTCTTTCAACGCCCAGTTTTGGTGCGAGAAAATGCCATTTATGGAGAGTTCTTTACCCATGTTTTCTTTCAGCGATACGGTTATGAAATTCCTGGCTATGGCACAATCAACCCCGATGCACCGCTGAAAACTTCCGAGTTTACGCACCACGATTTTTTTATCAAAGCCGAGTCAATGGAAGCCATCAATTATATTTCAAATGCTTTGGGGCTACAAGCCGAAAAAGAACCCGAAGTTGATGGGGATTTCTTGAAAGGCCCAAAACGAGTTTTTATGATGGCAGAAGGCTATTCTCATTTGTATCAAGGTTTTGTTTCGCCCAATAATATTTGTGGCAAATTGAAGTTTTTTATCGCCCGAAGTCCAAAACCCGATGCGTCGGCACACCAGCGAGTGGGCGAATTGGGTATCACGATGCACTCATTTTACACGCCCAAATTGGACATGGTTTATGATTTGATTAAGAAAGATATTCGCCTAAAAGCAACCGCAATTTTGAAAAATGAACTGGGCGATCGTTGCTTTACTTTCAGCGACCAAGCGGGCGTAACTTGGCAAATTATCGAAAAGAAAAGCACCAAAAATATGCCTGTGTCGAAGTTAGAAATTAAGTTTACGAATAATTAACAGCCCTCACCTACCCTTCGGCTTCGCTCAGGGAACGGTTAGAAAATAAAAGAAAAATGACCAAAACTTATTCAAATATCTACAATATTGCACTTTTTGTGCTATTCTCATTCAATAGTTTTTCACAAAAGAAAATGGAAGCTATCAAGTTTTTTGAGCAACACATCGTGGGGGATTTCAGTAATCAAAAGCAAATTGATGAGGAAATTGCGGCGGGAAAACAAATTCACCCCTTGGCAGTTCATATCAATCGAAATGCCAACAAAAAGATTTTGAACTCCCCCAAACGAGATGGTTTTTGGCTATTAGAAGAAAGTTATTATACTTCGCCAAGCAAGCCCATGGAAGCAAAACCCTATCTTTTCTTTTTTGAAGCCGATGGCGAAAACCAAGTAAAACTGACCGTTTATCGTTTTCCTGAAAGAATAAAAAAAGAAGAAATGATCAATGCAAACAAAGCACTAAAAGTGGATTTTGGTGAACTAAGCCTCTCCCCTACCTTCAAAGGTGCAGTTTATAAAATTGACGGTGAAATTATTTCGACCGTTTCGGTCAATGATTTGGGCAATGGCATGAAATTTACTTTGTCCGAAAAATTCACTAAAAACCAATTAGAAGTCATGGAACTTTTGGAAAAAGACGGTAAGCGACTTACGCCTTATACAACACCGATAATTTATGATAGAATAAAATAGTGTTGTTTTCAAATAAAACTGCCCAAATGTCACGCACTTTTTTAGGTGCTACATTTGGGCAATTTTTATTGAACCAGTTTTTAATATTTCAAATCAAAAACCGCACCCGCATACACAATTCTACTAATCGGTGCCGAGCCGTAAACGCTTATTGCATTGGCATTTGTTAGGTTTGTTCCGCCCAATTTGAAAGTTGTTTTTAGGGTTCTTGCATGATAATTCAACTGAGCATCAAGCGTGCCGAAAGCCTTGATTTGCCCTTCATCGAATGGCATAAAATACGTATAAGTATCACTCCAACGATAATTAACTGAATACGATAAACGCTTGGTTATCAGTCCATTAGCACCAAAATTAAATTTATTTTGGGGTGTATTAAACCCTGCAATCAAGCCCTCAATTTTCGATATCTTTGCCCACGTGTAGTTTCCGTAAAGGCTGATATTTTTGTTAAAACGGTAGTCAATACTCACGAATGCCCCTTGCGTAGTTACGACCGTATCGGAGTTTGCCCAAGTCTGAATAAACCTTCCACGGGTGCGGTCGCCCACTGGTTTTGCCCAATCGCCCGTTCTTGTTCCCGTAAAACTCCCTTCGGGCATCGTGCCATCTTCACGCCCTTGAAAACGAACAATTCCGATAAAATCTTTGTAACGACTACGATAATAACTCAAATCGACTTGTAAATCCTTGGTAATCAGTGCTTTGTAACCAATTTCCCACGATTTCATTTGTTCGGGCGAGATTTTTCGTACTTCATAAGGTGCAGTTCCAGCCGCATTGAGTCCTTTAAAGCCATTTTCGGCATTACCGATAAGTAAAATACTGCTATAATCTAAGTAAATATACTGGTCAAGTTGGGCGGGAGCTCGGTATGCAGATGAATAATTTGCCCTAAAATTATGGTTTCCTGACGAATAAACAGCCGAGATTCGGGGTGAAAGTTTGGCTCCAAAATTCTTAAAAGCATCTAATCGGCTGGCGAGTGCCAAAGTAAGTTTTTCGTCCAATAATTTTTGCTGAATCTGCCCATAAACACCTGATTCCCAGTTAGTTACACTACTTCTTTGCTCAGTATTTAGTGGTGAATTTACGCCGTCCGAAAACAACGTTCCGTTCGATTTGAGCAAGTAACTACGGTACGCACCACCCACCACCACGTTGGTAGTTTTGAAGCGAAACTCCCGCTGTGCCGATAAATCGACATTACGAGCCGTGTTAGCAAAAGCGGCACCCTTGATAGTTGCTCCATTGATTTTCAAATCACCGACACCATTGGCAACTTGACTCGTTATTTTCTGAAAAACACTCGGAACGGAATCACCGATGAGCGGTTTTATCTGCAAACTTTGGGTTAATGCAAAAGCCAATTTTGCGGCATTTTCGATGTTTTGTCCACCCTGTATCAGGGGCAACGAAAAACTCGTTGGTGAGCTACCATTTACGGCATCGGGAGTAAGGATTCCAGCTAAGTTTCCGCCACTAAAACCAGTACCACGAGCGGCTGCAAAAATCTGATTCCAAGCACTAAAATAATTAGCCGCCACGGTTGGAAAAACGTTGTTGGCGGCATCGGTAATTCGGGTATTTTGTAGGGCATTTGCTACGCCACCGAGTTCGTAGGCTTTGCCACCAAAATCGTATAATGAGTAGGCACGTACAAACCAACGGTCATTTTTAATCTCGATTTTGTGCAAGTCATACGCCATTTCTCGCCAGGCAAAGCGACTTGTACTTTGAAAAATACCATTTCCGATTGATTTACGGTATTCGTATGAAGCCTGTGTTCGCTCATCAATTTTGAAATGCAATGAAGGATTCAGCCTTACATTTCCCGCCTTAAAACCATCACCTAAAAATCCAAATTTTGACCCTGAATTTGCACCCAAAAGCTCACTTTCTTTGTAGCCTGGCATATAGATTCGGTACGATTTTCCATCATTAAATTTTGTAAAGTCGGGATTCGTAACCGTTGAACCGACATCGCCAAAGTAGTTGATTTTGTTCCAACCAAAGGGCGAGCCGTAAGCATTATTAGCCGCATCAGAACCCGCCAAACCTCCCTCGGTTTTGGCCTTGATGGCGGCATCAGATTCGCCCAAAAACTCATTTCCCTCAATAAAATTAGCATTGATTTTGAACGCAAAACGCTTGCCCAACACTTGAGCGTAGCGAAGTTGGGCATCAACCAAAGCCCTCGACCCTGCACGCATCGACACCGTAAGTCCTTGATTTTTGAAAGGGTCTTTGCTCGTCATTAGCACCACGCCGTTCAACGCTCCCGAACCATAAAGAGCAGAGTTTGCTCCGTAAATAACTTCGATATTGTCAATATCCAAATCGGGCGTTCCCATCCAGTTTCCGCCGTAAAGCGACGACGTGGGCGACATAAACTCCACATTATCAGCCAGTTGAAGTAATCGCTCGGCTTTTGCACTGTTAAATCCACGGGTGCTGAGGCTCGTCACAAACCAACTCGACTGGCTCACGTCAATACCTTTGTAGCGTGCCAATGACGAAATCAACTCAACACTCGGCGAGTTTTGGAGTTGTAAAGCCGATATTTTCGTAACCGAAATCGGGGCTTTGAAAATACTTTCTTCGATACGAGAAGCCGAAACAATGACTTCATTCAAGGCTTTTGTGCTATCGGATTGAGCGAATAAATGAGTAAATGAGTGCGTAAATAAAATGCTTAATAAAGTGGTAATTGTTCTTTTCATTTTTCTTTGGTGGTTTACTCCCTCCCTTCTGGGGAGGGCTGGGGTGGGGCTTCCTCAATCCATTTCCGAAACTGAGCGGCATTTTCTTGACTGATACTGACTTCGGCTTTGGCAAGATGCAGGAGTTCGAGGGCAATTTTGCCTTTAAACGATGGCTTAAAACTCAAAATAGCGTTGATATTGATGATAAATTTTCGATTTACTCGAAAAAAATCTCGGCTTGATAATTCAATTTCTAACTCACTCAAACTCCGCTCCACGGTGTAGCGTTCACCCGTTCGGTCTATCAAAAATACAATTCTGGCCTCGGTATAAATAAAGGCGATTTGGTTGGTAAATATTACATAATTGTTTGTTCCTTTCTTGGCAATGAGCCGATCTTTTTGAAAAACGTTTTTCAAACCATTTAAAGCATTTTTTTGTGTATATTGCTTCAAAAAGTGCATTTTAAGTGTTTCGTATTTATCCAAAACTCGGTTTACTTCCTCTTTTACTATCGGCTTTCGGAGGTAATCAATGGCGTTAAAGCCCATTGACTGCGACCAGTATTTGTCATAAGCCGACATAAATATTATTGGAAAATTTGGCAAGATTTCTTGGAATAGTTCAAATACCAACCCATCAAATAACTCAACTTCGCAGAAAGCCAAATCGGGTAAAGTGCCTTCGCCCAACTTCGTTCTGACTTCCTCACGGGTGCTGCAACGCTCAATTATACCCAATGGGTCATATTCGACTAAAACCTGAGTAAGTAGCCTTGCGTGCGTTTCATCTTTTTCTACCAAAAGAATGGTCATCGACAATTTGGGTAATGAGATTTCCGTTTTCGAGCAACGATTTTCGGACTTGACGAAATAAAATTTGGATTGCAAAATTACAAATAACAAATTAGAATATAGGTATTTTAAAAAAAGAGCTTAATTTAAAAAACCTCAAAACAACTTAAAAACCCAAAACCTCGTCTATTTGATAATTACCTGTTATTTTTACAAAAATTAAGAAAAACACCAAATGAAATCAAAATTACTGCTATCTGTTACCTTGATTACGTTGATTATCGCTTGTACAAAGCAAGGCGAAAATACCATTGACCCACTGGTACTGAAAGCAAACCCTGACTGGACAACCGCCTCACATGGCAAAGATGGCAAGCCCGATTATGCCGTTGCGTTTCCGCAAGAAAAAGTAAATACACTCGAAATAACCCTTGGAAAAACTACTTGGGAAAATATCAAAACCGACATGGTGGCCAAAAACAAAGGCACTTTTGGGGTTGGTGGCACCCAAACTGGCGGCGGAAATGGTGGTGGTGTAAATCCACCCGTGGGCGGTGGTGGTGGCGTAAATCCACCCGTGGGCGGTGGCGGTGCGGTACCAAATTTTGGTCCCGAACCCGCCTACGTTGAGGCTACTTTGAAGTTTAATAATAAGTCTTGGAAGAATATCGGTTTTCGCTTAAAAGGCAACTCAACTTTGAGCAGAACTTGGAAAGCGGGCATTTTTAAATTGCCGATTCGACTGAAAATGGACGAGTTTGAAGATAAGTATCCCGAAATAAATGACCAACGTTTTTATGGTTTCAAGGAGTTGTCTTTTTCGCCAGGGGTGAATGACAATTCGTTGATTCGAGAAAAAGTAACGGCGGATATTTTTAGAATGGTTGGAATCCCTGCGGCTCGTACTACTTTTACGAAGGTTTACATTGATTTTGGCGAAGGGCTGAAATATTGTGGCGTTTATACGATGCTCGAAGTCGTGGACGATACGATGCTAAAAGACCAGTTGGGCGAAGATAAAGGCAATATTTACAAGCCCGAATCTACCTTTACGACTTTTAACCAAGCGAGTTTTGAGAAAAAAAACAATGATACAGCACCCGATTGGAGCGATGTGCAGGCTACGATTGCGTCACTCAATGCCACGAACCGCACCACCGATGCGGCCACTTGGCGGGCAAATCTCGAAAAAACGATGAACATGGAACAGTTTGTGAAATGGTTAGCCGTAAATTCTACGCTCGTAAATTGGGATACCTACGGCGGCATTGCTCACAACCATTACATGTATAATCATTCGACCCAAAAACTAATCTGGATTCCGTGGGATAATAACGAATCGCTGACGAGTAATGCACGGGTGCAACTCAATTTATCGGGCGTCGCTGCTACTTGGCCGCTCATCAAGTTTGTGGCCGAAGACCCCATTTATTATGCCAAATACAAGGCGTACGTGCGAGATTTTAATGATAATGTCTTTACGACAAGCAAGATGAACGAGATTTTTGATAAAGCAACGACCTTAATCACACCTTTCGTGAATGGCACTGAGAAAGAGCTTGCTCCCTACTCAAACCTGACGAATGTAAATAGTTTTACGACATCTTTGGCACAATTAAAAGCCCACGTAGTAGCAAGAAATCAAGCGGTTGCTACGTTCTTAAAATAAGCCCAACCGCCCATCTGATTGCCCAAAAAAGCAAAAAACATGAAATATATACTATTCTTTCTATTCCCTTTGTACGTGTTTTCTCAGAGCAAGAAAGATATTCGGAAAAACGATGTCAAAGGCATGACCGAAATTATTACTGATTTTGACGGTGCTAAACCCGTGACTCGGAATGATGTTTCGTTGAAATTTGATAAAAATGGCGAGGTAATTTTGGAGATAAACTATGATAAAACGGGAGCTTTGAAAGAAAAAATAGCCACCAAATACAACAAAGACGGTGATAAATTAGAAGAAGTTTTTTTTGATGCTTCGGGCAAGCAAAGTAGCCGAATAACGTATAGATATGACGGTTTTGGTCAAAAATCGGAAGAAATCCAGTACGATGCCAAGAACGCATTACTCACAAAATCGGTTTATACGAGCAATAGCAGAGGCCTCAAAACCGAACGCAAAACCTACGATTCCAAAGGAAAATTGATTCAGGTGAAGAAATACGTTTATGAGTTTTAGCACACCAGTAGCGGAGTTTTGATATGATACAAGATTTTTTTTTCGATAAAATAAAGCAGCAAACGCAACTATTTGAGCCAATCACTTTGGCAGAGATGGAAGGCGTAAAACTCATGGACCGAATGGACGTAAAGTACCTGATTCCGATGAATTTACTGCCCGATATTTTGGCTGATGCACGGCAACATTACAAACTCTTAGAGATTGATAATCAGCGAATTAGCACCTACGAAACGCTCTATTACGACACCGAAAATTTGAGTTTGTATCACCAACACCAAGTTGGCAAGCAAAATCGGTATAAGGTGCGTTCTCGCAATTATGTAAGCTCAGATTTACAGTTTTTTGAGGTAAAATTCAAGAATAATCGGGGCAGAACCATCAAAAAACGAATAAAAATTGATGGTATCAGCAAGCCTCATTTGGAGGATAAAAGCTCGGAATTTCTGACAAGAATAAGTAATTTGCAATCCGAAAATTTGCAGGGAGTGATGTGGATAAATTATCAGCGAATGACCCTCGTAAACCGAACCTCAGCCGAACGCCTAACTATTGATTTGGAGCTAACTTTTAAAGCTGACAACAGAGAAGTGAAGTACGCCAAAATTGCCATTGCCGAAGTGAAACAGGAGAAGTTGGGAGCATCGCCGATTTTAGATATTTTCAAGAAATACCATTTAAAAAAAGGCTCAATTAGTAAGTATTGTTTCGGCATCATCAGCCTTTTTGATGGAGTAAAACAAAATAATTTTAAGCAACATTTACGCCGAATTACCAAAACAATACACCAATATGACGCTATTGCAGCAAACAATTTCGCCTGATACTTTACAGACTGCACAAGCGGCTACTTTCGAGCTTTTTGATAAACTTTCGAGCAAATTCTTCATCAGGCTTTTTATTGATTTAGCATCTGTTTTTGTACTTATTCGCTTGATTTATTACCAAAATTATAAAAAAGCTGACCAATTCCTTACTTTCTTTGCCTTTAATTTGGTCATTTTCTTGCTCACGTTTTTGCTCAATAAAGTAGAAATGTCGATGGGAGCAGCCTTTGGTTTGTTTGCTGTTTTTTCGATGCTTCGCTACCGAACCGAGAATATCTCGACCAAAGACATGACCTATCTTTTTTTGGTAATTGCCATCGGTTTACTATCGGCAATCAGCAAAGGCGGCTGGGACGAACTAACTTTACTAAATTGTATTATTCTAATATTAACATTTCTATTAGAAAGCAACTGGCTCATCAAAAAGGAGTTTACCAAGACCCTCGTTTATGATAAAATCGAACTGATTTCTCCCGAAAAAAGGCAGGATTTAATCCAAGATTTGAAAACCCGAACGGGGCTGAACATTCACCGAGTAGAACTCCAAGAAATTGATTTTCTGAAAGATAGTACCCGAATGATTGTTTATTATTTTGAATCTGAAAAATAAAAGTAAAAATGCAGAAATACTATAAAATTATTTTTTTTCTTCTTGTTTCGTCAGTGATACAAGCCCAAAAATCTACGGTCGATTTTCGGACTCGTTCCTCAGCTACGCTCAATCTGGACTTACCCAAAGGCTGGAAAATTGGCACGCAATACCAAGTGCGATTCAACGAAAATTCAAGTGTCTATCGGGGCTCGTATCTTTATGCTGATGTTGATAAAAAATTTCTTAAATATCTCTCAGCAGGCATTGGGTACCGTTTTGCTCTGGTCGGAGAAGAAAAATTTAATCGTTTTTCGGCTAATATCGAAGGAAAATACAAGTTCAAAAACTTCACGTTTTCGTTACGTGAACTTTACCAAACCCAAAAACAAATCGTGGCGGGCGACGACGAGGGTACTGCCGAAAGCTACCTCCGAAGTAGATTGGGTGTGAAATATACCATTACTAAAAAATTGGATTTTAGCATCTCGACCGAGCCTTTTATGCACAAAAAAGATGGGGTTTTTCAAACCGATTTTTGGCGAAACCGTGCAGGGATTACCTACGAATACTTGAAAAATAAAAGTGTTAATGTGTTCTATATTTGGCAGCCCGATGTTAATAAAAAATATCCCGATACCAAAAATATCTTAGGCATTAATTTTATTTTTGACTTGAAGGTGAAATAGTTCGGGGGCAGTTTTCTACCACGGAGGCAACGGAGTTTGGTGCGGAGTTGCACGGATAAAACTTAGCGTAAGCCTATGGTTATATAAAATTCAACAAACCATTCAATAAGATTTCGGGCAAAATCATCAAAAATTTCTCATTTTTGCGTTTGTTTGCTTATTCTTGAACTCAATCCTAAAAAACGAATGGAAACCCAACCCAAAAATAAACCTATCCTTGATAATCTCGTCGGAGTAGCGGCAGTTATTGCTTCCTTAGCCATTCCGCTTGCCCAACTTGGTGTGGGTTATTATCAAAACCGTACCACTCAGCAGGAAAATCGTATTGCTGATGAAGAAAAACGCCGACTTGAAATAACGAAGTTGTTCATGGATAATTACGTGGGCAAAAACGACGAAACCCAAATCGCTACGATTCAGATTATGAAAGGCCTCGACCCAGCGTTTTTTATTTCAATCGAAACTGGACTCAAAGAAACGACTAAATCCGATACCGTTCGGGCATCTATTCGCCGAGCAACCGTTGAGGCAGCTACCGAACTCGGTAATGACCCAATAATTCGGACGAAAAACAAAAAAGTACAGCGAGTAATTTCTGCCAAAGCACTGGAAAACCAAGGCTTAGAATGGGTATCGAAGGGTGACTTCAACAAAGCCAATGAGAGCTTTAAGCAAGCAAATAAAGAGTACAAAACCTACGGAAGCATGGAGGAGTTTATGAAGAAACACGACAACGATTTTTCATCTGATTTGAGCCGTGAGCAACGCAAAAAGCTAAAAGAGTTTTACAAGAAAACCTCTGACGATAAATTCACTACTTTTCCGCCGCCAGGGTTCACCGAAATCAAGTAATTTTTTAATTCAAAAGTAGTATAGGCAGTTCGTTTATTAACCGAATTGCCTTTTGTTTTTCACCCGAAAATAGCTCTTTATGAACCTTCTGTACGGCTAATTTGACCTTCTCCCTATTAACAAAACTCCTCAAATTATCCTCCACTTCGTACAAAAGTCCGTTTATCTGCACTGCATCGGCATCCATTAATACTGCGGCTCGCAACTGACTAAGGCTTTTTTCGAGTACGATGTTCTTATCTTGTTCGGTATTTTCAACTAAAAAATGCTTTGCACTTGTAGCACCATGCGGCGTTTCATTGAAGATATAATAGCATATAATCAACATAAAAATAACTACGGATAGTAGATTTTGAATGTGACTTTGGCGTGAAATATTGGCTTGCATTAGTTAATTTTTTTGTGCAAAATACGCCTTTTTGTGTTAGCTGAATTTTATCTAAATATTAAGAAAAAATGAATTTTTGGGGTGAGGTATAATTTAGCTAAAAACTGTATTAAAAAAGGAAGTCTTCGCAAAGCAAAGGCTTCCTTTTTTAATACTTTTGGTTCTCACTTCAACTCTTTGGCTCTACTTTCAGCCGCCAAAATACCTTTTATTAATCCCGCTGAAAGTTGATTTTCTTCAAAAGTTCGTAAAGCAGCCTCGGTTGTACCGCCCTTTGAAGCAACGGCTTTTATCAAATCGTCGAGGCTTTGCTCGGCAGTATTCATCAAATGATAAGAACCCAACATTGTCTGCTTTACGAGCAGAGCCGCCATTGATTCCTCAAAACCCATCGCTTTTCCTGCCTCAATCATGTGTTTTACGATGTAATAAAAATACGCTGGACCACTCCCGCTCAAAGCCGTAACGGCATCAATCATGTTTTCGTCATCCAAATAAACCGAGCGACCCGTGGCATTAATCAGGTTTTCGACTTTGCGAAGTTTTGGGGCATCAACTTCGGGCGATGCCGTGAAGCCCGTAATGCCCATACCCAGCATGGCGGGCGTATTTGGCATGGCTCGCACCACGAGTTTATGGTCAAGTGCCAACTGAATTTTGCCCATCGGGATACCCGCCATGATTGACAGCACTACCTGCTGGGGCTGAAGCACGGCACGCAACTCGGCTTGCACCGAAGCAAAATCTTGGGGCTTTACTGATAGTATAACCAACTCATAATCAGCTATTTGCGAGTTAATTACGCTCACAACAGCCCCTTCTTTCGAGGCTCTTAGCGTATCGCTACGTTCTTGGTTTTTTTCGATTAAAAGCAGATTTTCTTTTTTTACTAAATTATACTGCAAGAAAGAACGAGCAAAGGCCATACCCATATTTCCGCAACCCACAATGGCAATTTTCATGATGTGTTTTCTTTGGAGGAAATTTTTATTGAAAGTGTAAAAATAGCGTTTGTTGGGCGGATTTTTGTATTATCTAAAAAATAAAGCAAAATATTCATGCAATTTATGCAGACTAATACATAAATTGCATGAATAAATTATATATTATGATTGATAGACTACAAAAAAGCCAAATAGAAAAGTTAATAAAACATTTTCCAGTGGTTGGTGTCGTTGGTTCAAGGCAAGTAGGAAAAACTACTTTGGTTAAAGGCTTGGAGAGTGTTTTGGAAAAACGATGTATTTATTTTGATCTCGAATCTCCGAGAGTTTTAAATCAAATAAAAGAAAACCCCGAATGGTTTTTAAGTCAATACCAAGACCAAACGGTTATTATTGACGAAGTGCAAGTAATGCTTGAACTGTTTCCAATCTTGCGGTCTTTGATAGATTTAAAAAGGGTTGCTGGTCGGTTTATTCTGCTGGGTTCGGCTTCACCCGAATTTTTAGCTAAAAGTTCTGAAACATTGGCCGGTCGAATTGCTTGTTTGGAGTTATTCCCCTTGCTTTTTTCGGAGATTATTAATCAAGACATCTCGATTAAAACTCATTGGTTTCGTGGAGGTTTTCCAGATGCTTTGTTAGCTGAAAATGATGAAATTTGGGCATTGTGGCAAGAAAATTTCATAAAAACATACATCGGTAGAGATTTGCCTAATCTGGGAATTTCGGCAAACGCAATGCTACTTTTTAATCTCCTAAAAATGCTAACGGGGATTCACGGCTCACTGCTCAATTATTCAGACTTGACTAAATCTTTGGGCATTAATATACGAACGCTAAATCTTTACATTGATATTCTCGAACAAGCATTTTTGATTCGTAGGTTGCAACCTTGGTTTGTCAATATCAGCAAAAGAGTGGTAAAAAGTCCAAAGTTTTATTACCGAGATTCGGGCAATCTCCACCATCTTTCGGATATATTCGATTATGATTCGTTAATCAGAGATACGCTCGTTGGTCGTTCGTGGGAAGGTTATATTATTGAGCAAATCTGCAATCGGTTAATAAGTTCTGTAAAACCCTATTTTTACAGAACTACGCAAGGAGCAGAAGTCGATTTAGTGCTGGTCAAAGGAATTACGCCCGTGGTTTCGGTTGAAATAAAACTTTCGGCATCAAACTCACTAACACGAGGCTCAACCGAAGCCATTAAGGAATTAAAAACTGAACATAATTTTATTGTTACAAGCGAAGGTGGCAATTATTTTTCTCGCCCCGAATGGAAAATCGTTAATCTCTCCGAAATGTTGGCTAATTTATCAGAATTAGGGTTTATCACTCCCTAAGGAACGAGAATTAAATAAAATACTTTTTTGATTCGACACTTTATTTGTTGATTTTACCCCATTTTTTGCTTTAAATAATCCATTATTCGTGGAAAAAAATGGGATAAACTGAACAAAAAATTACCAGACTGAAAATAGTATTTTATTTAATTCTCGTTCCTAACCAAGTTTTCATAAAACGTCAATTCATCACCCAACAGGTTTTGTCGCTGTGTGATAACAATATTTTTTGGTAAAATCGGTGCCACAATACCTTTAAAAAGTTGTTTTTTACTCCGAAAAACCCGAATCTCGTCAAACAATCCCTCATTCATAAAACTCTGCAAAAGTTTTGCTCCGCCTTCGACGATTAAAGAAGCCCCCCCCGCCCCCGATGGGGGAGCAATCGCCGAAATTTCCAAACTCGCTTTCAGTAAGTTTGGGACAACTCCCCCATTAGGACGGTACGACACTTCGACGGGAGGGGCAATTATCACGGGATTCCTTCCCGTCCACTCCCGCACCGTAAGCTGCGGTTTGTCGTAGAGTGCCGTGTTTTTTCCGACCATGATACTATCCTCCTCACTTCGCCATTTGTGCGAAAGTTTGTGCGAAAGTGCATTACTAATCTTAATCTGCTCGAAGTTTTCGCCCGCAATGAAACCATCGGCAGTTTCGGCCCATTTCAAAATAATATACGGGCGTTTTTTTTCGATAAAAGTAAAAAATTGAGCGTTAAGTTTTCGTCCGCTTTCTCTCAAAACCTCCGTAACTACTTCAATATCAGCATTTTGCAGTTTTTCAATACCTTTTCCTGATACCAACGGATTGGGGTCGTGGTTACAAATCACTACATTTTTTACCCGATATTTTATTAATAAATCGGCACACGGAGGCGTTTTTCCGTGATGCGAGCAAGGTTCGAGCGTTACATAAACCGTAGATTCTGGGAGTAGATTTTTGTTTTTTACGGAATTTATGGCGTTTACTTCGGCGTGCGAATCTCCGTATTTTTGGTGAAATCCTTCGCCAATTATCAAATCATTATGCACAATCACGCAGCCCACCATCGGATTAGGGCTGACATTCCCCCGACCGAGTGCCGCCAACTGCAAAGCACGGTGCATGTATTTTTCGTCGATATTCAATGAATAAAATGAATGTTGAATTAGTGAATGATTGAATGATTGAATAATTTTGCGAAAAACCTCTTATGCCCCAAATTTCAAGCAAAATATTTTTCGATAAATTATTACAACAAATTACGGTGTACGAAAACCAAGAAGCAAAAGAAATTGTATTTTGGTTGATGGAATTTTATTTGGGTTTGAGTAAAATTGATATTTTTAATAATAAACTCATTGATAATCAATCATTTATAGATTGGGGGAATATTACTAAAAGATTAAATTCCCACGAACCAATTCAATATATTTTGGGCGAAACGGAATTTTATGGAAGAAGATTTTTGGTGAACGAATCAGTACTCATTCCACGACCCGAAACCGAAGAACTTGTGCAGCTTGTAGTTGAAAACAATCGGCAGTTGGCAGTCGGTAGCCAGCAGTCAGCAGTCGGCAATCGGGAATCGGCGGTCGGCAGTCGGAAGTCAGAAATTAATACCGAAACAGAACTCAGAACTCAGCACTCAAAAGCGGAACGCCGCCCGCTCAGAACTATCCTTGATATTGGCACGGGCAGTGGCTGTATTGCTATTTCATTAGCCAAAGAATTACCCAACTTTAAGGTGTTCGCTTATGATATTTCGGAAAAAGCCCTTGAAACTGCCCGAAAAAATGCAATTCTGAATAATGCTGAGGTCGTTTTTGAAAAAGTTGATATACTCAATTATCAATTACCAATTATCAATTATCAATTATCGTTCGACATCATCGTCAGCAATCCTCCCTACGTAACGAGGCAGGAAATTGAGTTGATTCAAAAAAACGTTTTGGGTTTTGAGCCGCATTTAGCCCTTTTTGTTGAAAACACCGAACCCTTGATTTTCTACGAAGCGATTGCTGATTTTGCTTTGAATAATTTGGCCGATAATGGTTTAGTAGCCGTCGAAATCAATGAGGTTTTGGGACCTGAAACTGCTAACGTTTTTATGCAGAAAGGATTTTCAGAAGTTGAAATCATTAAGGATATTCATCAAAAAAATAGGTTTGTTCGTGCCACATTACACAAAAAAGACAAGGAATAATAGCGGATTTTGATGCTTTTTGCTAACTTCACGTTTTAAAA
>JANNEN010000042.1:0-6653 GCA_031378715.1 Emticicia sp. | reverse complement strand
ATTACGAGTTGAGGTAGTTCCATTAATATTTGCTTCCATACTATACATGGCACCTAAAACATCGAACTGAAAAGTTACTTGACACGAAGAATTTATTCCTGTAAATGAAACTCCATTCAAATAACCGCTACCATCCATATTATTTGAACCTGGTCTTGGGTCAATATAACTACCTAAACTTCCATTTAAAGCATATTTTTTGAATCTTACTTGGCAAGAAGTGATGGTAGATGTATTATTCAAAACAAATCTTACAGTTGCATTGCTACTACTCGTAGCACCATTTCTCTGGAAAATCATGTCATTCTTAGGCCACTCAATCGTCTGCCCAAAAACAAAACCTCCTGCCATTAGCAGATAGATAAACAATAAAATCTTTTTCATAAAAATTAAAATTTAAAACCTTAAAATAAAAACAATAAACTCTACTACAACTTACCAAATGGCAAGTGCAATAATAAAAAATAGGGCGTGTTTTTTCATCAAATCATAGGCGTACGATTTTTGAGGTTAATTGATGTTTTTAAGATGCAGTTTTTTTTTGAATGTTACTTTTTGGGTAAGATTACTACGCCAGACTTGCTGGTATGGCACTGAGTTTTGGGTTGCAGTTTGTAGAAGAATGAAATGCCAAAGCCGAGTGGCTCTGACATTTTTAATCGTTAGGTGGATTCAACGAAAGATTTAAAAGATAGCTTTTTCATAATTTTGTGCTTTTTTAAATTTTTGCTTTTTCATAATTTGTGCTACAAAGTTGGGCTTTTATTTAATGCGTGTCAATCCCCCTTTCGGGGGATATTTTAAGTTTTTTGAAAGTTTTTTTTAGTTTTTCAAGCAAAAATGAGTTTAATTTGCTCTATCTCGTCTTTTTTAGTTTATAAACGCCATTCGTGTTGTCGATGTATATCGTATAATCCTTGAAGAAAGTATTGCCAACCCTGATTTGGCTCGATGCCGCAATGCTCGTTTCGGTGGCATCGAATACTAAATTGCCAACGGCTATTTTTGGCGTTACACCCACTTTTTCATTGATTGTTTGTACGCCGCTCGAAACGGTGTAGCGTTCTCGGGTGCTGTCCTTGAAAGGATATTTGGCCAATAGCCTTTCGGCTAATTTTGAGCCTTCGGGTACGACCAAGCCAATCGACGAACCTAAGTCAATCAAGGCAGTGTAGGTTTCTCCGTCCAAGGTAAAACTTAGTTTCGGGTCACGGATTTTATCAACTTTGATGGTTTCAAAATTGGGGGTATCAATCACTTTGTCCGTAAACTCAATGGTGTTTTTTGGGTAATCAATGAGCCAATTTGCTTTGCTGATAATCGATTGGCCAATTAGCCCACCAAAGTTCGGAACTTTTTGTTTCAGATAATCCATCGGTAGTTTCCAAGTGTAGGTATCCTGAAAATCGCTTGTGCCAATCTTAAACGAACCGATTGTGCCGATGCCCACCTTTACCTTTTTCCCATCAGCCCCACTTACTTTTGTACTTCTTCCCGTTACGGCATCGACTTGTAGCGTAGTAAAAGTTGCACCCGTATCAAAGATAAAGTTTTGGAGCGAACCATCAATCGTGACAGGCAGAACTATGGTGGAGCGGTTGGTGGTAAAGTTCAACTTAGTGGTGCTGGTTTGTGGCACGACTAAGCCCTTGTTTTGCTTTTTTTCGACCGAACAAGCGAGCGTAATGAATAAGAATAAAACTGCTGAAAGGAAATTCTTCGTGTTCATGATTTTGGTTTTTTTAGCTTTGGTTTTAGGATTATTTATTTCTTTTTAGTTTATCTTTCAAACGTTGCGGATACACAACGGCTTGAATAAAATTTAACTCTAACTGATTAAATTTGATTTTGCCCACGGGTGAGTTGATGCTCAAAGACGGATAATACCGCATATTGGTACGCAGCATGAGCCAGTAATTGCGGTGATAGCGAATATCCCAACCGAAGATAAAACTCGTCGAAACCTTGCTTGCTGATACATCTACGGTGGTTTTTCCCAAATCTTGTTCCAAAAACCGCAGATTATCCTTCCCAACTCCAACTCCCACAAAGGGCAGAAAACCCTTGTAATCAAACAAAAATTTGAAGGCCTCTAAGGTAAGCGACTGCCGAGCGTATAGCTGCCCAATGCCGTAGCCACCAGCGTAAGCATTGAACTTTCGGTAAGCCAAATTAAAATGCAAATCGGGTTTGTCTAAATAATAACCAATGCCAAATTCGGGAATAAAAACTGCTCCTTGATTAGCCGAAACGAACTTTCGCTCTGCCTTATTATAATCCGAAATATTTGTGTAAAATGATGACGACAAACCAATGCCGAACGAAAAAGCATTGAGTTTATGCTTGATTTGTTCGTATTCTTTTGCCATTGTGCCATCTTCAAAACGTTTCTCAAACTTTGGGGCGGTCGATTCAAAGAGTTTGCGAACACCAAACGAAACCCCGTAAGTTGGAAGGTTTAGCGTAGTCGTTTGGGTGCGGCTTGCATAAATCGTACGGTTGGTATTGAGGTTAAATTTTGCATCAAGATTAAACAAAAAACTGCCTTTCTGGTAGCTCAAACCCGCATTAATCGGAAAACCGAGCTTGAAATCATTGCCACTGTAATAATTTTTATACGTTCCCGTTCCTCTTTGCTGAAAGGTATTAATATTGAAGGAAGTGCCAACAAACGGACGAATTTTATTCTTCTGAATCGCCCACGGATAATACTTGAAGGTCATAATATCAAAGTCGCTGAACGAGTATTTGCCCGCCTCTTTTTTGCCGATTGCTCCTATTGGAAAATTAAAGGCGATGTCGGCATGGCCCCAAAAGTGCAAGCCCCCAATGACGATTCGGGGAATATAATACCCGCCAACTTGGAAAGGTGTAGCCACATTATCGGTAATAAACGAACTACTGCCATTTGCCCCAACGTACTGAAAATCAACGCCCATTGATCCTTGGGCAAAGTGAAATTTGCCTTTATTACTCAAATACGACTGCGAAAAACCGTAGTTTGATTGGAGGAGTAGCAAACAGAAAAAAAGCCTTTTTAGACACATAAATAAATTGCTGTTTTGTAGTGGACATAATTTACTCAAAGAAAGTGTATTCAACTTAAAAAAACAATCCCCCTTTCGGGGGATATTTTGGTTTTCATTGCTATTTTTTACCGCTCATCTATTAAATTTCATTCTCTCGCAAATGCTCTTTATCTTGCACAAAAATAGCTCCCTAACGTACTTCGATACGTGTACCCAATTTTCATGAAAATAGCTTTTTTTGTACTTTACACTATTATTTTTATAAACTTCGATGCTCTTGGTGGTAGTGTACGTCCTGCCCTAAAAGTTGGTGAAGACAAAGCCTATTCGCTCAAATCAAACATATCCGTTTACCGAGATAAGGCAAAATCACCTATAAATATTACAGAAATAGTGCGTTTGAAGCACACAGGGGCATTTCAAGCAAGTCCGTACGATGTTTTTTATGCCGAAAGTACGAGCGATTTTTTTTGGTTCAATTTCAAACTTCACAACGATTCTCCGACCGCAAAAGAGTTTATCTTAGAAATCCAGAACCCGTACATTGATACACTTAGTTTGTATCAAGTTGGTCAAAATAAGGTACAACTTTTAGCCAAAACGGGTGATGTATTTCCGTTTCATCAAAGACCGATTGTTAATAATTTTTTCTGCTTTAAGCTGACCCTACAAGCCAACGAAGAAAGCGATTTTTATCTGAATATCTCGAAGCCAAACGAACTAATTAGCTTTCCGATTTACTTGTATGGTAGCTCCAACTACCTACTCCATGTGCGGCAGAACTACGGTTTCATGTACTTTTTTATCGGGGTAGTAGCCATTTTTATCTTGGTTAGTGTTTTCATGTTTTTTCTATCGAGCGAAAAAGTGCATATCATCTACTGTTTTTACTTGCTTGCGGTATGCCTTTTTGTTAATTCGGGCTATGGTTTTGAGTTTTTGTGGTCAAATCTGCCCATTGCCCAAAACTACGATTTGGTGATTCCGACTTCTATTGCGATTGTGGCACAGTTACGAATCATGCAGAATATTTTTAATAATCCCAAAAAGAGGACGGGCAATTTCTCCCAAGTCATTAATTATCTTATATATTTTCACCTCACCACGCTTTGCTTTTCAATCTATTCGATTTTTACAAAAACAACACCCAGCCAACTCACCCAACAAGTCGGGCTGGTATTGGTGATTAGTGCTTGTTTTTCGCAGTTTTTGATAGTTATGCTGACAATTTACCGAAACGTAAACATTACAAATATTGCTTCTCTGCTGTTTTCTATTTCGTTTTTGCCTTTTGTTGCGAGTGTTTTGTTTTCGATTCTGATACGTACGCAACTCATTGACTCGGACTTAAATCTCAAATTTTTCTTCCCGTGTGCCTTGCTCGTTGAGGTCGGGCTGGTGTCGCTGAGTTTGGCCATGCGGTACAATACTTCGCAGGTCGAGAAAGCTAAATTGAAGTTTGATTTGGTGGAAAGTAAGCGAAATATTTTAGAAAAAATACTAAAAGCCCGTGAAGACGAAAACACCCGACTTGCCCGTGATTTGCACGACGATTTGGGGGCAACGCTATCCTATATCAAAGGGCAGATTTCACGGTCTGATGCCCCAAATAAAGGTATTCTTGATGAGTCAATCAACGGGGCAATTCAAGATTTACGGGCAATTTCGCATAATTTATCCGCTCTTGATGTAGAAGAAAACTCGCTCACAACCTCCGCAGAAGTGCTAATTGAGCGGTTTAACAAAAATACTATTGTTGATTTAAAACTTATTTATTTTGGTAAAGAACAAGATTTTTCTCACGAAAAAAAAATAAATATTTATCGAATAATGACCGAATTGATAAATAATGTCATCAAACATTCGGAAGCTAAAAATGCCATTTTACAACTCATATTTCATGGCGATTTCCTGAGCCTTTCGCTCGAAGATGACGGTATTGGCAATACAAAAAACAATACTGAAACATTAGTCACTGGCATTGGTTTAAAGAATATCCGTGCAAGAGCCGAATATTTAGAAGCAAATATTCAGATTAATTTTGGAGCCAATGGCTCGCAAATAATTTTAGAAATTCCTTACGAAAAACCCACAAAATAAGTCCATGAAAAACACCTTAATAATCGTTGATGACCACGTGCTGTTTAGCAATGGTATAAAAATGATGCTCGAAGACGATTTTGAGATTCTTGCCCAAATCAACCAAGCCAAAGACGTGATTCCGATGGTGCTGCAATGTATGCCCGATGTGCTGCTGCTTGATATAAATCTCAATAATAACGACGGCTTGTTGATTGCCCAAGAGTTGAAAAGCCAGTTTGATATAAAAATTATCATGCTAACTATGCACGACGAAAACCGCTTCGTGGAGCGTGCCAAAAAGTTTGGCATTGAGGGTTATATGCTCAAATCAAGCACCAAAGATGAACTAACGGAGTGCATCAGGGCGGTTTTGAAGGGGCGACCATTTTACGAAAAAAGTGTACTTCCTACGAAAAGAAAGAAAGATTTTTTTGATAAAAAAGCACTGCTTACGCCTCGTGAGAAGGAAATCATCCAGTTAATAAAACTGGGGCTTTCGTCGAGTCAGATTGCAAGCAAAACCTGCGTGACGGAAGAAACCGTAAAATCGCACCGAAAAAACATTTATTTCAAACTCAATATCAACAAAATGTCTGAACTTTTGGAGTATTTTGATTAGTAATTCATGTTAAGTAGTCCACAGTCAATAGTCGACAAGTCCACAGTAAGATAATGTGTTAATAATCAGTTACTTAGTCATTTTTAAAATTGTCGATTATATTTTACCAACTACTTAAAAATACAGGATTTTCATAAAAACTCCTTGCCGTTGCGGTGCAGCGTCAGGGAGTTTTTGTTTTAAGAACTCATGTTACGCACTTTTTTAATTTCCTCCCCTTTTTTCAAGGGGAGGTGGCAAAATTCTGACAAAGTCTAATTTTGACGGAGGGGTTTATCGGCGTAGAAATTGTTTTTTAGGGCTTCTACGGCCCTTTTACCCCTCCGTCCGACTTCGTCAGGACACCTCCCCTTGAAAAAAGGGGAGGAAATTAACCCTGCGTAACATGAGTCAATAAAAGAAAATATACGATACCACAATAGCCGTAATGACACCCGCAAGGTCGGCCAAAAGCCCCGCTATGAGCGTATAACGGGTATGTTTGATATTGACCGAGCCAAAATACAGTGCTAAAATATACAAAATAGTATCGGACGATGCCTGAAAAACGCACGAAAGCCGCCCCACGAACGAGTCCGCCCCGAAGGTTTTCATGGAGTCAATCATCATTGCCCGTGAGCCGCTACCGCTCAGTGGGTGCATTAGGGCCGTGGGCAAGGCTTCGGTGAAATCGGTGTTCATGCCCGTCAAGCTAAAAACCCACTTCATGCCATCAACGATATAGGTCAAAGCCCCCGAATTTCGGAACGCCCCGATGGCCACCAGCAAGCCCACCAAATAGGGCATTACTCTAATCGAAGTTTCAAATCCTGTTTTTGCTCCTTCGATAAATGCTGGGAAAATATCAACTTTTTTGTAAACCGCACCACCAATAAAACCGACTATAAATAGCATTAATATCACGTTGCTGATTACCTTCGAGG
>JANNEN010000487.1:0-1795 GCA_031378715.1 Emticicia sp. | reverse complement strand
TACTCTGCACAAAAGCGACTATGGAGTTGAGCGAAATCTTGCTTTTAGATTCGGCATCACTCAACCAACGAAAATTTAAGGCAATCAACGATAGCAAAAAACGCTCAAAGAAAAGAAAAGATGTCGATTCGAGAGAATTGTATCTGGAACGCCAAGTGAAAGAAGCCCTCGAGAACTTTGTGCCGATTCCGTTCGACCAGCGTTTTAAGTTCAAAGACGACGGCTACGTGACGTTTATTCCTGCGGGACATCTCCTCGGTGCCGCTCACCTTTACATTGAGTTTTGGGAAAACAAAGAAAAGAAAACTATCTGTTTTTCGGGCGATATTGGGCGTAAAGATTATCCTCTACTGCTCGACCCGCAGACGGTGCCACAAGTAGATTATTTGATTACAGAAACAACCTACGGCGATCGCCACCACACCACCGAAAATAAACCCGAGGAAATTCTGGCCGAAATCATTCAGAAGGCCTGCATTGATATTCCTGGGCGGCTCATTATTCCGTCATTCAGCGTTGGCCGTACGCAAGCCATGCTTTACACGCTCAATAAACTTTATACTGACAAGGGTTTTACGCCCATAAAAGTATTTACCGACAGCCCATTGGCGAGAGCCAGCACCCGAATTTACGAAAAGAATGTGAGGCTGCTCAATAAAAAAGCAAGGGCATTTAATGAAGAAAACGAATCGCTTTTTGATTTTGAAAACTTGGTTTATTTAGAATCGAACCAGGCCAGTAAGGCGGTTTCTAACCATTCCGAACCGTGCATTATTATTTCGGCTTCGGGCATGGTCACGGGCGGACGCATCGAGCATCACATTCAGGCAAATATCAGTAATCCGTACGCCACAATTTTGATGGTAGGCTACGCCAGCGAAAACACTTTGGGCTGGAAATTACTGCACGGTGAACGAAAAGAATTGACCATAAATGGACAAAAATTACCCGTAAATGCTCAAATTGATAAAGTTGATGTATTTTCGGGGCATGGTGATTTGGACGACCTCATTGATTTTGTCAAGACCCAAGATAAAGCCAAAACCAAGAAAATATTTTTGGTTCACGGTGAGCTTCATACGATGCAAAACTTCAAAAATACCCTTGCGGCAATAGATTATAACCAAGTAGAAATTCCAGAAAAAGGACAAACATTTCAGATTTGAATTAAAAATTAAGAATTGAGAATTAAAAATTCAAAAACTGAGCTTTCATTCTTCATTCTTAACTCCTAATTCTTCATTAAATTAGAATGAGAACACTTTTAGATTTTGAAAAACCGATTGCCGACCTTGAGTCCAAGCTCGAAGACATGAAGCGGCTGGCCGCCGAAAATAATGTTGATGTCAGCGGAGCCGTTCGTACGCTTGCTGATAACATTGAGCAGTTGAAGAAAGAAACTTTCGCCAACCTTACTCGTTGGCAAAGAGTACAGCTTTCTCGCCACGCCGATCGGCCTTATACCTTAGATTACATCGAACGGATTTGTCAGGAATTTCACGAACTCCACGGCGACCGCACCGTGCGTGATGACCCCGCAGTTGTAGGCGGTTTTGCAACTATCGACGGACAAACCGTAATGGTAATCGGCCAACAAAAAGGGCGAAAAACCAAAGAACGCCAACACCGAAATTTCGGAATGCCCAATCCCGAAGGCTACCGAAAAGCTCTCAGATTAATGAAGTTAGCCGAAAAGTTCAAGAAGCCCATCGTTACGCTGATTGATACGCCTGGGGCGTTCCCTGGCCTCGAAGCCGAAGAACGTGGACAAGGTGAAGCCATTGCCCGAAATCTG
>JANNEN010000458.1:0-15090 GCA_031378715.1 Emticicia sp. | reverse complement strand
CGATAAGTCCGTTGCCAACAATACCTAACATTTCAACTGATAAAACACTTATCTGTAATACTGAAACTGCCCAACTAACAGCAACTGGTTGCAACGGAACCATAACTTGGAATACAGGTGCAACTGGTACGGGTTTAAGGGTGAGTTTTGCAGGAACATTTTTTGCTACTTGTATAAATAGTTGCGGAACGAGCGGGGTTTCTAATTTTGTATCTATTACATCTAATACCTCACCTGTTGCACCAATAATTTCAACTGACAAAATAGTTATATGTGGTGGCAGTGACCGAGCAATGCTAACGACCAACGGATGTGCTGGTCAAATTAATTGGAATACTGGAGCAACTACGAGTTTAATTCGAGTAAACACCAGTGGGACATTCACTGCAACTTGCAGTAATTTTTGTGGAGTGAGTGGTGTTTCCAACGAAATAATTATTAGGCAGGGATTTTTCCCAAGAACTCCAACAATCAGTTTATCGTCCCCAATTATCTGCGGAGAAACCAACAAAATGCTCGTGGCATCGGGTTGTAGTGGATTTGTTCGATGGAATAATTCTGCAACTGGCTCAACGCTAAATGTTTCATCAGCAGGCACTTACAGTGCTGTATGCGAAAATATTTGTGGGCAAAGTCAGTCGAGTAATATTCTCGACGTTCAGTTTTTGGCAAATCCAACCGCCACGGCATCGAATACTGGGGCTTACGAAATCGGGCAAACTATCAGACTAAATGCCACGGGCGGGGCTACTTATACTTGGCAAGGCCCCGATGATTTTCTTTCGACTAATGCCAATGCAACTATCCTGAATGCGACCCAAGCCGAACGGGGAATTTATACAGTTACCGTCACGAATACGAGTGGCTGCACCGCCACTGCTACGACCAACGTTGTGGTTAATCCTTGTTCGCAGGTATTTAAGTATAATTACGTAAAAGCGGGAACGGCGTTTGAGTATTTTTTCCCGATAACCGATGGCATGACGATTGCCGAAATGCCGATAAACACGGGAATCATCGCCACGCCGATTTGTACATTAGATACCGTCAATACCCAAAGTGTGGTCTTCCAGATGACTGGCCCCGAACCATTGTATAACCGAACAATTCTTGAAAAAATTTATCCTTATTCACCTTTTGAAAATAGAGGGTTTCAAGTTTTTGGCCCGATTTTTCCGCCTGGCGAATATAGTTTGACCATCACAGGTTATTCAAAAGATGATCCAGCCCTCGGAATAGTGATGTTTGGGCCGCAAACAATACGCTTTACGATTACAGGAACACCGCCAACGGTTTCACTCACAAATCCTACTTTTACCCAAACTTGTGCAGGAAATAATGTCAATGTGAGTTTAACGACTGCGGGAAGTTTTGGGGCGGGAAATAAATTTGAGGTACAATTATCAAACGCCACGGGTTCATTTGAATTACCTTTGAAAATTGGTGAAAGCACTACGGCGGGCTTAGTGAATTGCACAATTCCAGCCAATATTCCCGCAGGCAATGGGTATAAAATTCGGGTTTTTGCAACAAATCCTGCCTCTATGAGTAGTGTTTCTTCTACTGCGTTTGAAATAAAGCCACGAAGTATGACGCTGCAAAGCCCAAATGATGATATATCGACGATGATCAATAAAAAGACTTCGGAGAAAATCACGGCAACAAACAAAGTGCTATCGGGCGGAAATACAACCTACCAAGCGGGGCGGTTTGTGTTGCTGCAACCAGGTTTTACGGCCAATGCTGGGAGTATTTTTAAAGCCGAAATAAGAGGTTGTGAGTAAAACAAATTTTTATTTTCATATTCAGTTGATAGTAAAAGTTTTGGCTTTCCATGGACTTGCGAACTTTTGTCCATCGACTCCCTAAACTACGTTCGCCGCCTCAAATTATCCAAAACGACGGCCGTAGCAATGCCGACATTCAACGATTCTGCGTGACCAAAGCGTGGAATCGTTATTTTTTTTGTGACATATTTTTCTACCTCCGCACTTATTCCGTTCGATTCGTTGCCCAATACGATATAACCACTCGTGGGAAAATCAAAATGATGTACATTTTCAGAATTTAAAAAAGTTCCAATAATTTCAATATTAATACTCTTACTCATATTTTCAATATATTTTGAAATTTTAGAATAATAAGTTTTAATTCTTGTAAACGAACCCATTGAAGCCAAAATAACTTTCGGATTATAAAAATCAACGGTGCTTTCGGAGCAAATAACTATTGTGATGCCGTACCAGTCGGCTATCCGTAGAATCGTGCCTAAATTTCCAGGGTCACGAATATCATCAAGAATCAATACAAATTCGTTCTCTTGGGCAAATATCGCCTCGTTTTTACGCATATTTACCACCGCAATAGCCGCATCATTGCTTTGTAGCGTGCCGAGTTTTTCGAGTTCAGGTTGAGAAATCTGCTCCACCGATATTTTTTTTAGTATTTTTTCGTTTTCTAACCAAAACTTTGGCGTGCAGAGCAGTTGCGTTATTTTCAAGTCGGATTGCAATAATTCCTGCACACTTTTTGCTCCTTCTACCAAAAACTGCTGGTGTTCTTGCCGATTTTTTTTTATTTGTAAAGATTGCACGTACTTTTGTTGTTGTTTTGAAAACATCTTGAATCTGTTTTTTTAATTTACCACAAAGAAATACCAAAAAAATTGGCACCGAAAAAAAATCTTGCTGGTAAAATTATTTATTTTATCTTTTTCTTAATCATTCTAAGCTCATGTACCCGAAAAGTGCAGTTGGAGCAAGACGAGTTCCGTTTGAATAATTTTGAGTTCAAAGGTAATAAAGAAATTTCAACCGAAGAACTCGGCCTGCTGATTCCGCCTACCCAAAAGCCCAATCGGCGGATATTTTATTTACCCATTACGCCCTACGTATTTTTTTATAATGTGGGTGATTTTTTTTACAGCACCAAAAAACTCGATAAAAAGCTCAATAAATGGCAAATTAGGCAGCAGGAATTACCCGCACCAAATATTTTTGACTCAAAAATCGAAAAAAAGAGGAAACGAATTTCAAATAAAATTGTGGTATATGAAGACCGCCTCGAAACATCCGAAAACTGGTGGATGAAAAATGTCGGTGAGCCGCCCGCAGTTATTACGGAGTCGGCCATTAAGCGAACCAATGATAAAATTAGTCAATATTTGTACAGAAAGGGGTATTTTGATAATAAAGTAATGTACCAAATTGACTCCGTAAATACCAATCGCCGAATCAAGGTTTCGTACATTATTTCGGAGAAAAACGCTTATCGGATTGACACCATTCGCTACGAAATCGAAGACAATAAAATTGATTCGCTCTTGCAGATTTCTAAAAATGAAAGGTTTCTAAAAACAACCGAAAATATCGATTTTAATAAAATTGACCTCGAAAAAAGCCGAATTGAGTTGGTTTTGAAAGATAACGGCTACTATAATTTTACGGCTAAAACTTTTATAAACGTTGAAATCGACACCACTAATTACTTAAAGCGAGGATACAAAGTAAACTTGGCATTGAAAGTACGAAACCCACTTTTGAAAGCCCAACACGAACAGTTTATATTGGATTCTATTCATTTTATTTCGGCCGATGCTTCGACCGAAACTACCATTACCAACGACACCACCAAGAGTACGCTAAATAATATCCGATATACTTTTATTGGCAAAAAGTTTCCTGCCAAGGTATTGGATAAAAAGATTTTGATTCGCCCTAATCAACTTTTTAAGGCATCACTCGTAAACGAAACCAACCGCCAACTCTACGGACTCGACCAGTTTGCGTTTGCCAATGTAAAGTTTACGCAATTACCCGATAACAAACTGCGGGCTGATATTATTGCTCCCACAAATCCGAAATATACGTTGTCGGGAAATGGAGATTTGAACAATATTAACAATATTTTTGGTGGTGGTTTGAGCGGCTCAATCAAAGTCAGAAACTTACTCCGTAACTTAGAAACTACTGAATTTGGCTTACGGGCAAATCTCGAAGGGCAGCCTGGCTTGGATTCTACAACCCAACGCAGCCGTGAGTTGGGGGCAAATTTAGCTTTAAACTTTCCAAAAATTGTATTTTTGAGCCGATATGCCAATTTACTCAGCCTCAAAAACCCCCGTACGCAAGTTGCGGTTAGTTTCAACAATTCAAAACAAAGGCTTTTTGAGCGACAAATTTTCCGTTTGACGGGTAATTATTCGTGGCAACGCTCGAAGTACGAAACTATTCTGATTTCGCCTTTTGACATAAATTTGATTAATACGCCATTCAAAGATTCGAGTTTCAATGCCGTTCTAAAAACCGAACAAAACCTTCGGGTATTATTCAACCCGCAATTTGTGTCGAGTATCAATGCTACCTATATTTTTAATAATCAGGTGCAGGGCAAAAACGTTCGGGCAAAATACCTGCGTTTTTTTGTAGAATCGGGCGGCACGGCTCTGAATTTTTTTCCTGACCAAAATAAAATCAAGTTTATTGATGCTATTTTTCCGCTGGATACCATTAGAAGAGCGTATTTTAGATTCATAAAAATGAACATTGATTTTCGGAAATATATGCCGATTAACAAAAATGATTCTTGGGCGTATCGCCTAAATCTGGGCGTGGCTCACCCCTACGGAAAAAATCAAGCCATGCCATTTGAGAAGAATTTCTTTATCGGTGGTCCCAACAGCCTTCGGGCGTGGCGACCACGTTCACTCGGGCCTGGCTCGGCGGCAGGTATTACGGTGGGCGACCGATTTTCGCAGCAGCCAGGTGATATTTTGCTCGAAACAAGCATTGAGTACCGAAAATATTTGTTTAGATTTATTGGAAATTTGAGTATTGCTACATTCATTGATGCGGGAAATGTATGGAAATGGTACCAGATTGACACAAAATTAAATCAAGCAAATTTCGATTGGACGAGATTCTACAAAGAAATTGCCGTCGGAACGGGAGCAGGATTTCGCTTGGATTTAGATTATTTTGTGGCTCGTTTCGACTGGGGTGTTAAGGTTTTTGACCCATCTCGCCCCGTAGGAAAGCGATATGTTTTGAACAAAACAAAACTGGGTCGGGGAAACGATTACTTTCCGCTTTTTAATTTTGCGATTGGGTATCCGTTTTAAGGTAATGTGGAATTAAGAATGATGAATGTTCAATTTTGAATCAACCCCAAATCACCTAAAAAATGAAAAATATACTCTTAATCTTGCCACTTTTTCTTGCATTTACCTCAAATGCTACCTCACTCACCGATAGCGTAAAGGTACTTGACTTCAAACCCTATAAGATAACCTATCCCAGCACATGGCGATTAAAACCTGGTTGTGCCGTCAATGAGTGTTCGATTTTGTCGCCCGCCGATACGCTTTCGTTTCCCGATGGCTATACCGAAAGTATCAATCTAACGTTTAATGCTTTGCCTTCGGCGAGCTATACGGTGGAGCAATACACCCAATTTTCGATTGATTATTTACCAAAAGTTGTCAAAAATTTTAAGGTTATCGAAAAAAAGAAGCTGAAACCAAACGTTTACCGAATTACTTACACAGGCCAAAAAGACACCCACCAACAAACTTGGCGACAGTATTTTTATGTAAAATCGGCTAAGGTTTATATTGTTACGTTCTCGGCCGAAAGTGTGAAATACGCTGCTTATCAGCCATTTATCGAAAGTTTTCTAAATAGTTTTACGTTGAAATAAAATCTTTGAGAATGAAAAATACATTGAAATACATCGCCGCAATTTTAATCTCAATGATGTTGCTTTCGAGCCAAGACGATGCTTCGGAGATATTTATTGATGATTATTTGAAGCAGTCGGGCGGCGTGGAGCGAATTAGACAAATAAAAGATTTGACCATAAAAGCCACCCTCGATTTGAATATGACTAAGTTTCAGACAGTGACTTATTTTAAATATCCGAATAAAATTCTTAGTATTTATTCGAGAAGAGGCAAAGAGGAGTTTCGTACCTTACTTTTGAGCAATAAAATGCTTCGTGCGTTTAGTCGTGGAATTATACCATTGGTATTAGAAGGTGATGCGAATGTTGCTAAAACGAATTTGCTTCGCTCTAATCCTTTTCACGAGTTTTTTGCCGAAAAATTTCAAATTCGTTCAAAAGCCTTGCCCGTAATGATGCTTGACCACGAAGAACCGCCTTACCCAAAACCCGTAATGCCGATTCGATTTACGAGTGGTGATTTGAGTTGGAGCAGCTATTATGACATCAAAACTAAACTAAAAGTAGGTAGCGTTTGGAATATCGGAACGCAAATTGATGACATCAACCGAAAAGAAGCTACGGTCGAGGAGTTTCTTGACTTTAAAACTTTTGGTGAAATAAAATTCCCAACCAAGATTAGAGTTTCGTCTGATTCGGGTGTTTATTCCACAACTTACATTAGCTCGATTGAAATTAACACCAATATTTCGGACAAAATATTTACGATTGAACGGTAGTCTTTTTTATGGCAGTCACTAATCATCGGAATATCGACCAAAACATAATTTCTTCCCAAAAAATTAACGAACTTTAAACTGACATTCTGTCAGTAAATGCTTAATTTTGTACCACAATTATCCAAATTGTGTCTTTACATCAAAGTTTTCCAAAAAAACATGGCATTAGTTACCAATTCATTACAGATTCTGAACGAAACCGATAAAGCAACGCTTGATTTGCCTCGCATCAGCGAAGACGAACCGTTGGTTAATAAAAACACGGCTACTCGCAAACTTTATATCGAAAGCTACGGTTGCCAAATGAACTTTGCCGATAGCGAAATTGTGGCCTCAATTATGCGAGAAAATGGCTTTGCCACGACCTCAAAAATCGAAGATGCCGAGCTGATTTTGCTCAATACCTGTGCCATCAGAGAAAACGCCGAGCAGAAAGTCAGGAATCGCTTGCAGCACCTCGTGCCGTTCAAAAACAAGCGTAAAAATGTCAAAATAGGCATTTTGGGCTGCATGGCCGAGCGACTGAAAACCAAATTGCTGGAAGAAGAAAAAATTGTTGATATGGTGGTCGGGCCAGATTCGTACCGAGATTTGCCCAACCTCATCAGTGAAGTTGAAGACGGACACAAGGCAGTAAACGTTTTTCTATCAAGAGAGGAAACTTACGCCGATATTACACCAATTCGCCTAAATTCTAATGGCGTAACGGCCATGATTAGCATCATGCGGGGCTGTGATAATATGTGTAGCTTCTGCGTGGTGCCTTATACTCGTGGGCGTGAGCGTAGCCGTGACCCGTATTCGATTGTGAAAGAAGCCACCGATTTGTTTAATGAGGGATATAGAGAAGTTACGCTTTTGGGGCAGAATGTGGATAGCTATAAAAGCCCCCTAACCCCCGATGGGGGGACAAAAAGTTTCTCCAATTTACTCGAAATGGTGGCTCAAATTCACCCCGATTTGCGGGTTCGTTTCTCGACTTCGCACCCAAAGGATATTACTGATGAGGTACTTTACACCATCAAAAAATACGATAATATTTGTAATTACGTGCATTTGCCCGCCCAAAGTGGCAGTAGTCGAATCTTGGATTTGATGAACCGTACCTACAACCGTGAGTGGTACATGGGCAAAATTGATAGAATCCGTGAGATTTTGGGGCAAGAATGTGGCATTTCGCAAGATATGATTGCGGGATTTTGTACCGAAACCGAAGAAGACCATCAAGAAACGCTTTCGCTCATGGATTACGTACGCTACGACTACGGTTATATGTTTTCGTACTCAGAGCGACCAAATACTCCCGCTGCCAAAAAACTAAAAGATGATGTGTCGGAAGAAACCAAAAGCCGTCGTTTAACCGAAATAATCGCTCGCCAGCGAGAACATTCGCTCGAACGCAACTTGCTTTGTGTGGGCAAAACTTATAAAGTTTTGGTCGAAGGATTCTCAAAACGCTCTAACGAACAACTTTCAGGCAAAAACGACCAAAATAAAATTGTGGTATTTCCGAGAGAAAACTTTCGCAAAGGTGATTATGTAAATGTACTGATAACAGAATGTTCGTCGGGGACTTTGATTGGGAGGGCGATTTGAGTTATGAGCTATGAATGTAGCGTTATGAGTTCATTATTCTGCACTAAAAAGCCAACAGAAAAACCAACTATAAAAATGATTACAAAATTAAAAGTCGAAAATTTCCGAAGTATCGAATCAGCCGAAATTGATTTGGGTAGAATTAATGTGCTTACTGGTAGCAATAATAGCGGTAAGTCGAGTTTTATTTATGCGTTGTTGGCTTTACGAAATATCTTTCAAAACTCAAATCGTAGTTATGATTCGCTTTTTAATTTTGATAATTTAGTAAATTTAGGTGGTTTCAAAGAAGTAGTTTATTTGAAAGATGAAAAACTCAATATAAATTTCTATTTTGAAATTGATGATAATAAGCAAAATTTTGAGATTCAAATTAATCCTGTAGATTCAAAAGTTAAGTTAAAAATCAATGAACCTTTTGATACTTTACTTGAAAAAAACATTTCTTTTCCTGCCTCATACAGTATGTCGAATTATGAGATAGAGTATAAGAATAGAAAAGTACCTTTTGTTTGGAATGGTATTCACGGACATATGCAAAATATTGGAGTAGAGGTAGATGAATTAGACCCATTAATGACACACAATATTAATCTTTACCAAATCAACTTGAATAATATAAATATTGTTTCTTCTACCCAACGAACCTTTACCAAACAAACTTATAATGCTGTTCCGCTGCAAAATCAAATAACAACCGAAGACGAATTAGCTACTTTTATTGCTCTTGATAGAGATTTGGTAAGTGCAATGTCGCATTATACCGAAAAGATTTTAGACCGAGTTTTTACAGTATATAATATCATTGGTGCAGGCTATTTCTATTTACAAACTCGTGATAGGGCAACGGGTTTTACAAGCGATTTGGTCAATGAAGGCACTGGAACAAGTCAAGTCATAATGATTTTGGCAAAAGCCCTCCAAAAAAACAAATCCTTCATTTGCATCGACGAACCCGAAATACATCTTCACCCAAGTATTATTTCAAAATTGGTTGATGCGTTGGTAGAAATAGCTTATGAAGAAAACAAACAGTTTTTGATTTCTACGCACAACGAACACCTGATGAGTTGTTTGTTGGCTTCGGTGGCTGATAAAAAAATGAAAGCCGAAGATTTGAAAGTATATTATTTGACCAAAAACGGCAAAAAAACCGAAGTAGAAAGCCAGCCAGTAAACCAATATGGACAGATTTCGGGCGGTTTGAAAAATTTTTATGAGGCGGAATTGGAGAATTTAGCCAAGCTATTTAACATCGTTGAACCTTAATTTATATGGAATTTGTAGTAAACGAATGGCTTCCAGAATATTTTAAGCCCGAAGAAAATCAGCAATGTAAAAACCAACTCAGCAAATTTGTACAAAGGTTTTTCGAGAAAAACGACCAAATTTTTGTCCGAAACCCAAGTCCTTTTTTAGATAAATTATACCGTTTCGAGAAGAATTATTTTGACCCAAAATTTAGAAAGCAAATAGGTCTTTTTATTTACAATGTCATCGAAAATCCGATAAAATGCACTCAGATTCATGGAAATATAATTTTAGATGATGAAACAAATAAACTTTTATCAAAAGGCAATTTCGCAAGCGACAGTTATCTTTTTGAGGCTGCAACAATGACAAATTCCAAAAAGATAATTACAACAGATGTAAAACTAATCAAACAATTTGATGGAAATGATACTTATGAGTTGATTTTATTAGAAGATTTCTTGAAAGAATACTAAACAACATTACAATAAACCAATACTAAAAAAAGCTATTCATTGTACTGAAAAAGCCTACGATACGAAAATTTTGACGAGTAAATTAGAACCAATATAATCTAAATTAATTTCACTTGCCTACCCAAGCAAAATCGAATTTGATTTGAAATGTAAAAAAGATTTTAGAAAAAACCAAGAGTTACGAAACCATAAAATGATTTGAAAATATGAAAAAAATAGGCGTATTTTTAATCTTTCTCTGCCCAGCAACCGTTTCCTATGGGCAAATAAATCAACACGATAGGCTCATAAAACAAGCCGATTCGCTTTACAAAGCAAACGATTTTAAAAATTCTGCTTTTACTTACTCCGAAGCATTTAAGGCAAATGGCTGGAAATCAACTTCCGCAAATCGTTATAATGCGGCTTGCTCGTGGGCATTGGCAAACGTTGCCGATAGTGCGTTTTTTAACCTAAATCGCATTGCCAGCATGATGAACTACAAAAATTATGGGCATATCACAACTGATACCGATTTAGTTTCCCTACATACGGACGCAAGATGGAATCCATTGCTCATAACAATCAAAGCAAATAAGGACAAAGCCGAAGTAAACCTCAATAAACCACTCGCTCAACAGTTGGATAGTATTTATGTAGAAGACCAAAAATACAGGAAACAGATAACAGAAATCAAAGAAAAATTTGGTTGGGATTCAAAAGAAATGTCGGCTCAGTGGGCAATAATTAACAAAGCCGATGCCGCAAATTTAGTAAAAGTCAAGGCGATTTTAGAAAAATACGGCTGGCTCGGTGAAGACGTAGTTGGCTCAGAGGGCAATTCAGCCCTGTTTTTGGTCATTCAGCACGCCGACCAGCAGAGCCAAGTGAAATATTTACCGATGATGCGAGAGGCGGTCAAAAATAAAAAAGCGTCGGGCAGTAGTTTGGCTCTGTTAGAAGATCGGGTTGCGTTGGGTCAAGGCAAACGTCAGATTTATGGCAGTCAGATTGGCACTAATCCTGTCACCCAAAAGCAATGCGTACTACCCTTAGACGACCCCGATAATGTTGATAAACGCCGTGCCGAAGTAGGGTTACAACCATTGGCCGAATATATAAATTACTGGAAAATGACATGGGACGTGGAGCAATATAAAAAGGAATTACCCGATTTAGATGCTGCCATCAATGCAAGTAGAAACCCGCAGCAAAAAAAATAGAGTTCGACTATGGTTTGTTCGGGTATTGTCAGTGAGGACACTGAAAAAGGCACGACAAAAAACAAAAATATGACCAACAACAACGAATTACAATCAGTTAAGAATCGCTTTGGCATCATCGGCAACGCTCCTGCACTCAACTATGCCCTCGGCGTGGCGGTTCAGGTTGCCCCTACCGACCTTACGGTACTTATCAATGGCGAAAGTGGCAGCGGAAAGGAATCATTTTCAAAAGTAATTCATGCCCTAAGTAGTCGCAAACACGGGCCTTTTATTGCCATCAACTGCGGGGCGATTCCCGAGGGAACGATTGACTCGGAGCTTTTTGGTCACGTAAAAGGCTCATTTACGGGGGCAATCGACGACCGAAAAGGCTACTTTGAAACCACCAGTGCGGGAACGATATTTTTAGATGAAATAGCCGAAATGCCCATCGGTACGCAAGCCCGACTGCTACGGGTACTCGAAAACGGGGAGTTTATTCCAGTGGGTTCATCGAAAGTAAAAAAAACTGACGTTCGGGTAGTGGCTGCTACAAACGTAAATTTATTAGAAGCCGTTGAGCGGGGGCGTTTCCGTGAAGACCTTTATTACCGTTTGAATACAGTACCTGTTCAAGTGCCAGCTTTACGGGAGCGTGGCTACGATATTGAATTGCTTTTTAGAAAATTTTCGAGTGATTTTGCCGAAAAAAACCACATTCGCCCCATCGAATTGACCGAAAGTGCAGGGCAAATGTTAATGAATTTTCGTTTTCCAGGAAATATCCGTCAGCTAAAAAACATTGCCGAGCAAATAACTATTTTGGAGGTTGAACGAATTGTTTCGGGTGAAATCTTGGCAAAATATCTCCCCCGTGAGCAATCCAGTGGCTTGCCAGCTTTACTTCGAGGGCTGAACGGCGGCAATGATAGTAATTATTCGGAGCGAGATTTGCTTTACAAAGTGTTGTTTGATATGCGTAAGGACATGACCGATTTAAAAAAATTAGTATTATCTTTACTCCAAAACGGACAAATCGGAACGGACGTAGTGCAACAACACCATGATTTGTTCAGCGGAATAAATAAAGAGGAAAGTGTTGCCCTCACCGCTCCAACGATTTACAATCCACCGCAGCAGAATCCATATTCAAATTATCACCAGCCGACTGATAATCAGGGAGTTATAAAAATTGATAACTTACAAAATGATCGATTAAATATTGAGGATATTTCTCACGAAACCGAGGATAGTTCTTTTTCGCTCGAAAAACAGGAGAAGGGTATGATAGCTCGAGCATTGAAAAAGAATAATTATAAACGCAAATACGCTGCGTTAGATTTAGGTATTTCCGAACGAACCCTTTACCGAAAAATCAAACAATATGATATTGAAGAAGATTAGCCAATTATCAATGAACAATTATCAATTATCAATAAACAACGTGCAGCGTTCCGTTTATCAATTACCAATTATCAGTAAGTCAGTTTTTTTTTATCGCTCTTTTTTGTATGAAATAATAAGAAAAATGGTTTATTGTTTATTGATAATTATTAATTGTTCATTGATAATTGGCTGTAAAATATACTCCTTCACAGGCACAACGCTTTCGCCCGATTTGAAAACGATTACGATTCAAAATTTTGTAATGAATACGGCGGGTGGCCCAGCGAATTTGACCCAAACGATTACCGAAAAACTGAAAGAATATTACCAACGAAATACAAGTTTAAAACTCAAACCAAACGATGCTGATTTGCTGCTCGAAGGCTCAATCGTGGGTTACGAACTGACACCCGTTTCGGCAACTTCGGGCGATAAAGCCGCACTTAATCGCCTGACTATCAGGCTCGAAGTGCGATTTGTGAATAGCAAAGATGAAGAATCAAATTTTGAAAAAGAGTTTTCGTTTTACCAAGATTTTCCGCAAGAACAAACCCTCGCCCAAGTAGAAGGGGCGTTAGTTCCGAAGATTTTAGAACAGCTTGTGCTTAATATTTTTAACGATACGGCGGCACAGTGGTAAAGCCCCACCCCTGCCCTCCCCAGAAGGGAGGGTTAAAAGAAAAAAGAAAATGCTTGATAGAAACAATTTTATAAATTTTTTGAGTAACCCGCAGGCATTGTCGCTCAACGATATTATGCTGATGGAGAATGCGACCAAAAAATACCCATATTTTCAGTTAAGTTATACGCTCATAGCGAAAGGTATTTTTGCCAAAGCCCCCGAAATTGCCCAAGATGCCGTTCGGAAAGCCGCTATTTATGCCCTCAGCCGAAATGCTTTACGTAAAGTAATCGAAAATGAAATTGACTGGAACTCGCCCACGAGATTTACGGATACGTCATCGGCCGAAAATAAATTTTCGGAAGTGGCGATTGAAGATGAGTTCAACCGTGAGAAATTGGAAGAAGAACTCATCGTTTCGATTGCCAAACCCGCCCTACGAAATATTCAAGATGAGCAGTTGGCCTTGATTGAGCAGTTTATCAAGAAAGAACCACGGATTCAGCCCAACCGAAAAAATGATGGCAGCGAAGAATTTGAAGATTTAAGCGAACGCAGTACAACGCTCAATAACCCGCTTTTGACCGAAAGTTACGCCAAAATTTTGGGTCGCCAAGGTCGATTTGACCAAGCAATAGAAGTTTATCAGAAACTTATTGTGAAAAATCCCGAAAAAATCACTTACTTTGCGGAAAAAGTAGCAGACCTGCAACGGAAAATGCAGGGATTTGACAAGCAACAATTTTAAAGTATTATTCCATATTTAATCATTTATTGAAAAAATGTACACTACAATTTTAGTTCTAATGGTAATCGTTGCCATTCTGTTGGTATTAGTTATTATGATTCAAAACCCGAAGGGTGGCGGTATTTCGAGTGAGTTTAGTGGAGCGGGTTCGCAGATGTTTGGCGTGCAACGCACAGGGGATATTCTCGAACAACTCACCTGGGGCTTCTTTACCTTTATCATCGTAGGAGCATTGTCGGCTGGGATATTCATGAATAAATCAGGTGCCGCAGCCGAAGATAATGGCTTGAATGTAGAGAAATCGCAAACGGTAGCACCGAAAGCAGCACCAAGTGCAGCACCTGCAACGGGTACTCCCGCACCAGCTAACACAGCACCACCCGCACCAGCACCAGCTCCAAAGAAATAAATTTCTGAGAATAGTTTTTTTGAAAAGGTGAACATCTAAAAAGATGTTCACCTTTTTTTGTTTACGTCCAAAAAAAACAATAAAAATGCTTGAAACTACCACTGGATAAAAAAACACGTTTCAATTTGACAACTACATAACTTCGTATTACATTTGCAATATACATATATAACAAAGGAAAATAAATAATTTGAGTTTGCTACTTTGCGTACAAGAAGTAGTCGGTAGCAAATAGGCGATAAACCATTGCAATGTAAAATACCAACTGTTTGTGTTTTATGAGTATGGAACAGGAAATCAATAAAGTAAACTTTTGATTCACCCCTGTTTTGTTGATTTTGTTTCATTTTTACTTTAAATAGTAGCTCTATTATTAGCAGTAAAAATAAACCAAACTGAACAAAAAAATCGTCAGACTGAAATTTTTTGCCTTATTTATTTCCTGTTCTTTATCAATTTTCGTTTAAATATTTCGATGCACTTTTATTAGTCAGAAAACATTATCGTCCCAAGTTTACGTAAATTATTCGTAAAAACTCAAATCTTAACTTTTGCTACTTGAAATTAAAAAATTGTTTTTTACTAAGCAGAGCTTTCCACGTTCAAAATTAAACCTAAACACCAAATAGAAACAATGAATTTAACCTTTACCCATACTTCACGAAGATATTTTTAGAGCGTATTGCTATTACCTCTACTGTTCTGTTGGCTTCTCCGACAATTTTATTAGCTCAAAATTCAATGCAAATATTGCGGTTTGCGGTTTTGGGAGAAGACTCTCTACTTTCTGATGTGATTGAAAAATCCGATAAAATGATTCTCGTTGATGACCGTATAATAGTTGACGTTACATACGTAAGTGAATCGTATCAGAAAAGTCAAAAATATATTCAGGAAGTCTTACTATCTGGGAAGCACCTAATTGTTGAAAGTACTGAAAATAATGATTCATGGATTGAG
>JANNEN010000418.1:0-2046 GCA_031378715.1 Emticicia sp. | reverse complement strand
AATATAAAAAGTAAAATTTTTATATCTTTTGAAGTTATAGTCCAATGCCCTAATTTAAAGAATTGATATATTTTCCATAATAGAAAAAATGCACTCATTAAAAAAGAAATTTTGGTTATGAGATTTAAAAAAGAAATTGCCAAAACTTTCAAAGTAAATATCCAATCATATTCAGATAAAGAAATAATTATTATTATCAATGCTACAATAACAGCTAATCTGATTAGTGCTTCTGTATTATTAAAAATTTTACGAAACATATTTTTATTTTTTAAAAAATGAAAGTCATATGGTTATTTTTTGCACAAAAAAAGAGTTAAGAAGAACCCATAATTATGGATTCTTCTTAACTCTTTTTTCAACTTCTTCATAAGTTGTGGATGCTACGCCAGACCCTGCGACAGATGCAGAAATACCTCTTGATTCTACATAATCACTCGCTTGTCTCTTTAATTCATCTGCTTGTTTTTCTTTAGCACTCCTTCTTGCGGAACTTGTTCTTTTAGCTGCAATTCTTGATGCTCTATCAGCACTTTTTGTTATGTCTTTAACAATTTTCGACTCAGAAGCAATTGACTTAATTTTATTTGCAATAGGTTTAACTACTTGACCAGCAACAGCATCAATCGCTACTTTTTTCAAGCTTACCTTACCATCTTTTACAAATTGTCCACCTGCACTTAAAGTAGCATCTGTTGCTAATTCTGATGCTACTTTTGTTGCTGTCAAAGCAACCTTGCCAAGTTTGTAAACATCAAGTGCTTTGTCTATTTTTGAGGCAATTCCGACACCTATTGCACCAGATGCAGCCGAAACGAGTACGCTTGTAACACTAAAATCAGATAAAGATTTACTATCATCTAATGCAATCGTCGCTAATTGTAATCCTGCATCAACTACTGCCCCAGTAATAGCACCTGCACACCAAGGACAATCCCCATTCGGGTCAGGCTTCAAAATAGGGTTATTCCAACCATACTGATACAAACTCAAATGCTCCTGCCCTTCAATAACGGGGTCTTGGCTAAGAAAACGTCCCGTTGGTGGGTCATATTGACGGTTCATTAAATCTACCAAACCAGTTTCAATCTGTAATTCTCTATTCAAAAACTGGTAGCGATTGAAATTCAAGGGATTACGAGTAATCTGCATTCCTTTCATACTCAATCCCCAAGGGTCATAAAAGATGCTTTGCGTAGGTACTGCTATTCCTGCTGAATCCTTAAAAGCAACTCTTAAATCGTTGTTATGGTCGGTAATATTATACTCGTAAATACCATTGACAATCCGTCCTTCGTCATGGCTTGTTTGATACAAAACACCATTCACATAAATATCATCTTCCTCATAATCAGTCGTTTCACCGCCTGAGACTATCTTTTTTAACTTTGTTCCTGCGGCATCATATTCAGTCGTAATCGTTTTAGCATCATCAAAAGTAATAATTTCTGGGAGCTTTAAATAATTGTAAGTTATCGAAGCAATTTTCTTATTTTTGTCTTTCTTCAAACTACCATCCGCCCAATAATCATAATCATCGTCCGTATTCGTACCGTCTCTAAAATCGCCTAAATCGGTGTTTCCAGTGGTAGCATCGGCTATTTTAATTAACTTGTTTGAATTGCTTTGATAAGTATAACCCAAATTATCAACGTTTCCAAAAGCGGTATAATTTGTATTGGTTGCTCCACTTCTTGATAAAGCTTTAATATTTCCATTCAAATCATAGTCCATATTATTCAAACTATAATTTTCACCCGCAGGAATGCTGGCGTAAGTCCCTGATTTTAAACGTGATGCAACGTCATATCCAAAGGTATAAGCCCTTTCTTTGTTATCAATATTACTTTTCCATTCTTGCTTTCCAATATTACTATCATAGAATCCAGCAGTTTCATAACTCAATTTATAGCTAAAAAGATTATTCGTCAAATTCCCCGAAGCATCCAAATTTACCCCTTTCAATCCACCCCGAATGTGCCAAAAATAATTCTGAGAATACAAATCTGCCTGATTAGCTTTACCCATGTTGAGCGTACCAAAATT
>JANNEN010000400.1:0-6433 GCA_031378715.1 Emticicia sp. | reverse complement strand
AAAGATCTTGATTTGAACATCGAAATTGGCGGAAATCAACGAATCTCGGTGCGGGAAATGTGTCCGAAAGGTAAATCAGAATATTCATTCGTAGTGCCGATTCCGTTCCCTCGCTTGTGGACGCTCGAAGACCCGTATTTGTACGAAGTAAATGCCCGATTGGGCGATGATGAAGTAAAATCTTACTTCGGAATGCGGAAGATTTCGACCGTCAATTTACCCAATACCAATTACAAATACGTTGCTCTCAACAACAAGCCGATTTACCTCCAACTCGCCCTCGACCAATCGTATCACCCAACGGGATTTTATACCTTTCCGACCGATGAATTTATGAAAAACGAAATTCTGCTGGCTCGAAATATCGGTCTGAACGGCATTCGTACCCACATAAAAGTTGATGTGCCACGCAAACTCTACTGGGCCGATAAATTGGGCGTTTTGGTGATGTCCGACCTGCCAAATTCGTGGGGCGAACCCGACAAAAACGCCCGCCAAGAATCCGAATACACCTTGCGTGAAATGATAAAACGAGATTACAATCACCCCGCAATTTTTTCTTGGATAACCTTCAACGAAACCTGGGGGCTGCGTACGAAGCAAGAAATAAATGGCAAAAAAGAGAACGTTTATTTGCCCGAAACGCAGCAATGGGTGGCTTCGGTTTATCGTTTGGCAAAATCGCTCGACGGCACCCGTTTGGTCGAAGATAATTCGATTTGCTGCGGGGCGGGACACACCGAAACCGACATAAACTCGTGGCACGAATACCTGCCAGGCGGGGGTTGGGAGAAACATTTGAAGGAAATTGACGAAAAAACCTACGTCGGAAGTCAGTTTCATTATGAGAAAGGTTATACCCAAACCGATGTGCCAAATATCAACTCCGAGTGCGGCAATGTTTGGGGCTACGAAGGCAGCACGGGCGATGTTGATTGGAGTTGGGACTACCACCGAATGATGAATACGTTTCGGAAATACCCGAAAATTGCGGGCTGGCTTTATACCGAACACCACGACGTAATCAATGAGTGGAACGGCTATTTTAGATTTGACCGTAGCGAAAAAGAAACGGGTGTGGGCGAGTTGGTAGAAGGCATGGCAATCAAAGATTTTCATTCGGATATTTATCTATCAACGGGCAACGAAATCAGCCGAAGCGTGAAGCCGAAAGAGGAGGTTTCGGTGCCGCTTTATCTATCCGTAATGACCGATAAAGATTTGGGGAAAAGCCTAAATCTGAAAGTAGAAATGTACGGCTACGATGCACTGGGGCAGAAAAAATCTTACGGAAATATGACCAAAACAATCCCTTACCAAGCGTGGCTGCAAAAGGATCTCGAACCGTTAAAATTAACCATGCCCGATGAAAAATCGGTCGTGATTGCGGCCTTGATTTTGGAAGATAATGCAGGAAATATCGTGCATCGAAATTTTACTACGTACATCGTAGAAGGCGTTTCTCCTACCGAAATGACACTTTTGAATGGAAAAAAGGCTAAATTATTGAGCATCGAACCCAAGAATTTTAGTGATGCCCGTTGGTCAAAAAAACAATGGAATGTGCTGGACGGAGCAAAAGTAAACGGTGCTGGAAGTGGCTATTTCGAGTATAAAATCAAAGTGCCGACCGATGCAAATTTGGCGAATGTCGTTAGTGCATCGTTTGTGGCGGAGGTATCAGCAAAGCAGCTTTTTGCGAAAGATATGGACAAAAAATTGGCAGGAAATGAGGACTATATGTTGGGAGCAAAAGCCGAACCGAGCCAAAACAAAAACGCCTATCCGATGACCGATACTTCGAGGTATCCGACGGCCGTTTCGGTCAAAATAAATGGCATTTTTGCGGGCCGATACGACCTGCCCAACGACCCCGCCGACCACCGTGGAATATTGTCGTGGCACTACCAACCGCAAGACCGAAAACTACGTGAGGCGGGTTCGTACGGCTATCGTTTGGGGGTAAATATTCCGCAAAAAGCCCTCGAACAAGCCCGCACCACGGGCGAGTTAGTCATCAGACTTGAAGTAGATGAAAGCCTGGCGGGTGGATTGACAATTTATGGTGATAAATTTGGTCGCTATCCGATGAATCCTACGGTGGTGTTGGTTTATTGAGCGTAGTATTTTTATTTTATGATTTTGAATAAAATACGCTTAATGTTCCTATATTTGTTTATTAAAAAAAATCTTATGGAAACATTGATTGCCCTGAGCGATTACGAAATTGAACGCAATAAACCTATGCCAAGTAAAAATCATTCGAGAGTTGCAAGGAGATTAAACGTACTCTTAACGCCTTTCGAAGATAAATACGACATAATGAATGAAATTTGCATAGAATTTGACCCAAAAGATTCTGTGCCAGATTTGTGTTTGTATCCAAAACTTTCATTCGATTGGGAAAACGATGAGATTTCAATGACTGAAACCCCAATTACGACCTTTGAAATTCTCTCACCTTCGCAAGCCATCAATGACTTAGTAAAAAAGATAAGAAACATATATTTTCCTGCGGGGATAAAGTCAAGTTGGCTAATAGTGCCTCCCCTGAAAACAGTGTATATTTTATATCCAAATACTTCTACACAGACATTTTCTGAGGGTAATATTAAAGATTTAGTAACAAACGTTGAAATAAAATTAGAAGATATTTTCAAATAATTTCAAACATAAAAAAAGAACAGTCAAGTACTCTCAAGTACCCGATTGCTCTTTTTCTATGAAAAATCCTGAACAAAACTAACTCAATTTCCCTTCGGTGCAGGAATAATAATAACATCAGGTTTGGTTTTGCGTGGACTTGCCACGGTCGGTGCAACGGGCGAAACCACTACACTTGGCTGAACCGTTGGTCGAGCCGTATTTGTTTCTTCCATTGGCACTTTTGTATCTCTAATCGAAGCCTCACACATCTTGATTGCCGAAACCGACTCTTCCATCAAACCCTCTTTGGCGGCTTGATAGTAGTATGTCATTGCTTTTTTGAGCATATCGGCCGTAGCGGCGGGCGTGGGTTGTCGCCAGGCCAAACGCTGCAATTCAGCTCCTTGGGCAAGCGTAATATGTGCCAACTGCCCACGGTTGGGGTCGTTGGCGTTTAGGCTGATCAACTCAACCAAATTATCTTTGGCGGGTTGCAGTTTTTGCAAAGCAAAATAATCCTTAAATTTTTGGGTCAAATAAAGGGCATGCGAACTGTTTTTGATCTGTTCGGTTACTTGATTTGCTGCCTCAAATTCGGGTAACTTTGCACATTCTCGATAACGAAAAAACGCATCAAAGTAACGACCCGACTTAAAATATCCATCGGCCTCATCGAGCATGTACGCACGAGAAACTTGGGCATTACTGGCAAATGCCGCAAGAAAAACCAGAGAATTGAGCGAGATAAAACGAAGCAATTTCATACCTTTATGATAAATTTGAGCTGATAATTAAACAAAAATACAACAAGTAAAGGTCTGACGGTCAATAAATTAGCAGTTTTATTTTGAAAAATATTACATAAGATATATTTATTAACGCCAAACACTGTAAAATATTGAGTTTAACAAGAAAATAAACAAGATTTGCAAAAAATAGTTTCCGAAATAAGCGATTTTATTACCCAAAATAGTGAGTTGAGTATCATTCAAAATCCCGAAGGGTTTCCAAAAACGCCTTTTGGGTATTTGTTTTTACCCGAAAAAAACTTGGTTTTTCACTGCGTTTCGCTCGAAATTTGGGTGAAAGAACCTGCCTTTTTTCAAAATATTTCTAATGAATTTCGGGCAAAAAACCTAAAAATCGTTCATATTTGGCAAGACGTTTGGCAAACCAAACGAGCCATCGTGCAATCAAGAATCCTCTCACTGCTTGGGTTGTCGGTCACGATTCCTGCACGACTCACCCAAGTTCGACGAATCGACAAGCCAACGTTAGATAGATTCTTGACCGATAACCATTTACAGGGCAAAACTAATGCCAAACTGAAATACGGTTTATTTCTGCCCAAACGCTATTTTCGGGTGCTAAAAAATCATGCAATCGCTCAATCACTTAGTCATGTAAACGAACTTTTAGTTGCCGTTGCCTCGTTTAGTAATGCCAAAAAAATTGCTCGTGAAGGGCGTGATTTTCGCTCCTATGAACTGATACGATTTGCTAATTTGAGCGAATTTACGGTCGTGGGAGGGCTTAATAAATTGCTAAAAAATTTCATCACCGAGCAATCTCCTGATGATATTATGACCTACGCTGATGGTGATTGGTCGGACGGGAGCAACTACGAAAAAATAGGTTTTGAGCGAATCGTACAAACGCCACCCTTAGCGTTTGAGCTTGATAGTCGGACATTTACGAGGGTTTTGACGGAAGATTCAACAACAAATCCAAGGATTTTCAATGCAGGAAACTGGAAATTTTTAATGAAACTAAAATGATTGACCACAAAAATCTCATTGTGATTCTTGGCCCAACGGCTTCGGGCAAAACAAAATTGGCGGTTAGCGTGGCATCAAAACTCAACGGTGAAATCATCAGTGCCGATAGCCGACAAGTTTACAAAGGAATGAACATCGGCACGGGCAAAGATTACGATGAATATTTGCCTTTTTTCGAGAAAAATGACGCTTCGCCTTCGGGTTTTTCGGGCGTTCATTTGATTGATATTGTGGCGGCGGGCGATAGTTATAATGTAGCATTTTTTCAGCGTGATTTTCAGAAAGCCTATCAAGATATTATTTCTCGCAACAAAACTCCGATTTTGTGCGGCGGAACGGGAATGTATATCGAAGCAGTTTTACGTAATTACGAAAACACACAAGTGCCTGTTAATCAGGAGTTTAGAGATGAATTTTCTTTAAAAACTGATGAAGAATTAGAGAAAGTTTTTCGAGAAAAATACGCCCAAGTCAATCCAAACGCTGACATTTCAACCCGAAAAAGATTGATTCGTGCGATAGAAGTTGGAGAGGCGATGCTATTGGGTAGGACTGAAAAATTTCAAGAATTACCAAAAACACAACGTTCCGACCTCACCCTAAATCCCTCTCCACAGGCGAGGGACTTAAAAGCGGTTTCTGCTCAATGGAGTGGGGTTGTTTTTGGAATAAATATTGCCGTCGAAATCCGCCGTGAGCGAATCACCAAACGGCTGCACGAACGGCTACAAAATGGCATGATTGAGGAAGTAAAAATGCTCCTTGAAAGCGGAATTTTGCCCGAAAAATTAATTTTCTACGGGCTTGAATATAAGTTCATTACCGAGTATTTGACGGGCGTTTTGACTTACGATGAAATGACCAAACGCCTCGAAATAGCGATTCACCAATTTGCCAAACGCCAAATGACTTTTTTTAGAAGTATGGAGCGTAAAGAACTGAAAATCAACTGGTTAGATGGCTTGCAGACGGTTGAAGAGATGGCTGGGCAGGTGGTGAGAGTGATGAGAAAATAAGCTATTGAATAAAGAAACAGCTCACGTTTTCATTAATTTCAACTTATTTATTTTCTAATCCTTATGCAAAGGGCGAGCCTTCATCTGACAAGTATTTACCGATATTGAACGAAATACCGTCAATGATTTCGATTTCTTTATTCCAATTGATTACTTGCCAATCATTGTCTTTTGTTGCAACCAAAACTTTCTTTCCATCGGACATCAGCCAAATAACTTTTTCAACGCCAAACTGCAATAATTTGTCAGTTTTTGTGTAAATATAACCATCGGGCGTACCAAAATCGTCTAAATGGGCATCAATATCAACCTCAATCTGAATCTTCGGGGGAATCGAAGCATAATGTTTATCGGCAGCTTTTACAGGTAATTTCTCGGCATCAAAAATAGCAATATCCGCCGAAAAATTATTTCTATTATCCAAATGTATAACAAGCCCATTTGTTAAAAATCGGTATCTTCTTTCATCGCAACCACTAAATAACTTTCTTAAAATATTCTCTAAAATTACTCCACGCAAGCTATTTATCCCTATAATTTCTTCAAATGTTTTTGTGCCATTTATTACTTCTTCATACCCCTTATAATAAATAGGTTTTCCGTCAATGATTTCATAAATCAATGCAGCAGGGATTTTCTTGGCAGGAATTCGTGGGAGTGTTTTGCGGGGGCTTTTGGTTGCTATCATGGTATTTGTTTTCTATACGCTATCCTCAAAATATAGGTCTAAGGCTTCATTTAGGTTGTTGAGTACATCTTGCTTTGATTCACCAAAACTTGATACATCTACATTTAAACATTGAGCCACGTAATAGTTGCCCTCTTTCCAAACAATGTGTTCTAAATTTATCATAAGGAACGAGAATTAAATAAAGTACTTTTTTGATTCGACACTTTATTTGTTGATTTTACCCCATTTTTTGCTTTAAATAATCCATTATTCGTAGAAAAAAATGGGATAAACTGAACAAAAAATTACCAGACTGAAAATAG
>JANNEN010000392.1:0-13319 GCA_031378715.1 Emticicia sp. | reverse complement strand
CACTCTTTCGGTTTCTTCGTGGGCGATTGATGAGCATATAATTAATTTGAAAATTTGGAGATTAGGTAATTTATAAATAAGAAAAATAGCTTCTCTGACAGCTTTTGTAGAAAAGGGTTTGTACCGCAGACCTGAACCTGTGAGATTACCGTCAGACCTGCGGTACAGACGGGGTCGACCGCAGATTTTTACAGATTTGAAAAGATTTTTCCGCCATTGTCAGTGCCTTCGCTGACAATATATTCACGCCCGAAAACCCCTTAAAAACTCTTCAATACCCATGCGTTTTTTCCCTTCAAGCTGTAACTCCTTGATTTTCAGATATTTATCAGCACACTTGAAATCAAGAAACGTTTTTCCGTCAGTGCTAAAACTTTCGATTCCGTCTGAATTATCCGTTGTTTCATCACTAATTTCGGTTTGATAGATTTTGCATGATTTGCCGTTGAGTAGCGTCCAAGCGGCGGGGTACGGCGAAAGCCCACGTACAAAGTTATGGATTTTTTCGGCACTTTGCTGCCAGTCGATTTGACAGGTTTCCTTAAATATTTTCGGGGCAGATTTTAGTTCGTTGCTCATATCCTGCGGAATCTGGGGGTAATTTCCTGATTGAATCGCTCGGACGGTTTTTACGACCAAATTTGCCCCGATGTTCATCAATCGGTCATGCACCGTACCTGCATTATCTTCGGGGAGAATAGGCGTTTTTTCGGTAAAAATTACGTTGCCCGTATCAATTTCTTGTTGAATAAAAAACGTCGTTACGCCCGTTTCGGTGTCACCGTTCATCACCGCCCAGTTGATGGGAGCTGCTCCACGATACTGCGGCAACAGCGAACCGTGCAGATTGAAAGTGCCGATTCGAGGCATTGCCCAAACTACTTCGGGCAGCATTCGGAAAGCCACAACTACCTGTAAATCAGCATCATAACTACGTAATTGTGCCAAAAATTCGGCATTTTTTAACTTTTCGGGTTGCAGCACGGGAATATTTTGGGCTACTGCGTATTGCTTCACGGGCGTTTGGTGCATCACTAATCCCCGCCCCGAGGGTTTATCGGGAGCCGTAATAACTGCCACTACTTCACAACCACCACTTTCCACCAATGCCTTCAAACTCGCCACGGCAAAATCGGGCGTACCCATAAAAACTATTTTCATTTTATTTTCGTTATAAATATGTGGCTTCAAAAATCAATGATTTTTAAAAAAACTTTGTACCTTTGTTTTTCAAAATAAGCAAATGAAAAGAGAACGAACAAATAAAGTATTATTTTACCCGAAAATAAGGTAGTTTCTGCATTAAAATCTAATGATTTGTTCAGAAGCGGTCGAAATTTTCGCCGTTTTTTTTTGTCCTACCCCCAAAGGAAACAGGAAATAAATAAAATAAACATTTGATTCGACGCTTTTTTGTTGATTTTGATTTATTTTTTCTTTTAATAGTTGCTCTGCTACTGGCAGAAAAAATAAATCAAACTGAACGAAAAAATCGCCAGACTAAAAGTTTCATTTTATTTATTTCCTGTTCCCCTTAGGGGTTTTTAAATTTATAAATTCTATGTCAAAGATTCAATATTACACCGAGGAGGGTTTTAATAACCTAAAAAATAAATTACACGAGTTGAAATTCAAAGGTCGTTCGTCAATCGCTGCCCAAATTGCCGAAGCACGAGATAAAGGCGATTTATCGGAAAATGCCGAATACGATGCCGCCAAAGATGCCCAAGGTTTGATGGAAATGGAAATCTCGAAACTCGAAGAGATTGTGGCCAATGCCCGTATCTTGGACGAATCGACGGTTGATACTTCGAAGGTTTCGTTGTTGTCGAAAGTGAAAATCAAGAATAAGAAAAACGGTGCTGTTATGTCTTATATGCTCGTGGCCGAAGAAGAGGCCGATTTGAAATTAGGTAAAATTTCGATGAACTCGCCTTTTGGTAAAGGGCTTTTTGGTAAAAAATTGGGCGAAATTGCCGAAATTCAAGCTCCTGCGGGCATGGTTGAAGTTGAAATTTTGGAGATTACGAGATAGTTTTCTCGCAAATTATAATCAAAAGGGCATTTGTTTGAAGCAAATGCCCTTTTTTGGTAGCACAATTTTCTAAATTGTGTCAAACGACAACACAATTTGGGAAAATTGTGCTACGGCTCAACCAAACTTATCTAACTGCTTCATTATTACCCCAAAATCCTTTGGATAGGGAGCTTCAAATCTACTTACCTCGCCGTTCATCAAACGAAATGTGAGCGAGTGGGCGTGTAAAGCTACTCGGCGAATGAGCGGAATTTCTTCGGTACCGTTTTTTAAATTAAAGTTTTTGCTCTTGATTTGTGACAAGAAAATCTCCTCACCACCGTACATCGGGTCGGACACGATAGGGGCTTTCAAGCACTGCAAATGTACCCTGATTTGGTGCATTCGCCCCGTGATGGGCATACATTCGAGTAGCGTATAGTGTCGATAAACTTTAAGGGTATTGAAAATAGTTTCGGCAATTTTGCCTTTTTCACGGTCGATTCGTACGCCTGTACCGTCACGAAGTTGGGCTATTGGCAAATAAACCGAAATACTATCAAGGCTATGCACACCATTGACCACTGCGTGGTAGCGTTTGGTTACTTCACGGGCCTCAAACTGCATGGCAAGACTGCGGTATGCGGCGGGGTTTTTGGCAATGGCCAACACGCCCGAAGTTTCTTTATCAAGTCGGTGGCAGAGTTGGGCATCGTCGGAATATTCTTTTGCTAACCGCAAAATACTTTGCGGAGTGCCGCCCAGGCGTCTGTCTTGCGTTCGCTCGTCGAGGCTTGATAAGTACGGAGGCTTATTTATTAAAATATAATCTTCGTTTTCAAAGATAATGATGTCTTTGAAATTAATTCTCTTTGCTGTTTCTTTTATTTTAGGCGTTTCTTTTTCGTCGAAGATACTTAAATCAAAATCGTATTCCATTGCTTTTATTACTTTTTTGCAAAGATACGCCTAAAATCTATAATTGTAGGTTAATCACACTGTTATTGGTAGCGTTTCGGAAACTTTGGCGAGTTTAAACTTAAAAGTTGTGCCTTTGTCGATTTTGCTCGTAACGGTAATTTTGGAATGATGGGCATTGAGGATATGCTTCACAATGGCCAATCCCAAGCCTGTGCCGCCCGTATCACGGGAGCGACTTTTATCAACCCGATAAAAACGTTCAAAAATTCGGGGCAAATCTTCGGGCGGGATACCTGGGCCGTCGTCTTCGACCGAAATCAGAAAACTTTTTTTCTCTTCTTCTATCTCAACCACTATTTGCCCTTTGTCTTTACCGTACTTTATGGCGTTGTCGATGAGGTTGGTCAGTACTTGCGTAATGCGTTGTTTATCGGCTCTTACTATTGCTTTTTCGAGGTTTTTGGGCTTTATTTTGAGGTTTACACCTCGGCTTGCGGCTTTGTTTTCGAGTTGTTCGTAAATTTCTTCGGTGATATGTTTAAGGTCGATTGGCTCGAAGTGCATTTTCAAATCACCCTTTTCGACCTGCGAAAGCGTAACCAAATCTCGCACGAGAGCATCAAGCCCGTCGATACTTTTGGCGGCACGATTCAGAAATCGGTCAAGGGTTTTTGGGTCTTCCTTTGCTCCGTCGATGAGGGTATGAATAAAACCCTGTGCTGCAAAAATGGGCGTTTTGAGTTCGTGCGACACATCAGCCAAAAACTCTCGGCGGTAAGTTTCCATTTTCTTTAATTCTTCGATTTCGTTTTGCTTTTTGGTTACATAAACCGAAATTTCGGAATTGAGTTTTTTAATCGGATTAACACTTTTGAGGAGAGATTTGCGAGAAATATCAAAGTCTTTGATTTTGAGTTTTTGAATCGTTTTGTAGATTTGTTCTACTTCCCGAAAAACCAAAATATCAATCGTATAAAATACAAAAAAGAAAGTTGAAAAAAAACACGAAACCGCAGCCACAAAGAGCATGGCGGCCGTAACGGCAGGCACGAAACTAAGAAACGCTACCGAGATAAGCGTAATGAGAATGGCCAAGAAAAAGGCAATAATTCGGGGACTGACGGACATTTGCTGCTGATTATCGACAAATATAATTGATAATTACTGGTTTTGTATCAATTATTATGCTTCGTCGGTAAACATATAACCCACACCTTTGAGGGTTTTTATGAAGTTTTCGCCAATTTTTTCTCGTACTTTGCGAATATGTACATCAATCGTTCGCTCAACTACATAGACATCAACGCCCCAGATTTTCTGTAAAATTTCGTCACGGCTGAAAACTTTATTGGGATATTGGGCTAAAAATGCGAGCAGTTCAAATTCTTTTTTCGGCAAAACCACGACACTACTATCAGGTTTTGTGACGGTATAATTGAGGCGATTGATGTTTAGTCCAGCGATTTCGATTGTATCGCCCGCATCAGTTTTTTGAGCTTCCCGCCGAAACAAAGCATTAATACGGCTCATCAAAGCCCGTGGTTTGATGGGTTTGTTGAGGTAGTCGTCGGCACCGACCTCAAAGGCTGCTACTTCCGAATATTCTTCAGAGCGAGCCGTTAGGTAGAGTATATACGTATTTTTGAGTTCGGGCATGGCACGAATCATTCGCCCAACCTCAATGCCGTCAAAATGCGGCATCATAATATCCAGAATCACCAAATCGGGTAGAAACTCACGGGCAACCTCAATGGCTTTTTTGCCGTCGTAAGCTGAGGCTACCTTATAGCCTTCTTTTTCAAGATTGTAGCACAGCAATTCTACAATATCGGCTTCATCATCAACTACCAGTACACGGTGAGCAAGACTCATAAGTAGTAATTTGGTTTTTAGTTGTGCAAAGGTAAGATTAAAAAAACGTTAGGTATATTAAGCCAATGTTAAATCTTATCGGGCGGGGGTGGCGTTTGTGTTTTTACTTGGTAATGTATATGTTTGCAAAAAATGTACGAATAACTTCCCAAAGATTTTAGAACTTTCGGGAAGTTAAAGAAAAGTGTATTTATTTTCGTTCCTAATTCAAGTTTGCAAAATGGAAAAATCAATAAAGTTGTTTGAGAATGACTTTGTCCTAAAAAATATCATCACTACCATCCCAGAACCCCAAATCCAAAGCACAAACAACGTTTTTCACGATTTGATATCTTGTATTTTGGAGCAGCAAATCCATTACAGAAGTACAAAAAAGATATTTCAAAAGATGCTAAACTCGGCTTCTTTGGAAATACTCACGCTTGATAATTTTGCCCAATTTGAAGAAAAGGCTTTTCAAAATAGTAATTTTTCGATGAACAAATATGAAGCGATTGAGAAAACAATCGACTTTTTTACGATAAACAAAATAGACTGGCAAACGTTAAATGACGATGAAGTAATCTCAACATTATCCTCTATCAAAGGCGTGGGTAAATGGACGATTGATATGATTTTACTTTATACGCTTCAACGCCCAAACGTATTTCCCTACGATGATTTTCATTTGAAAAATATGATGGTAAAACTGTATAATTTAGACCCAAACGTGAAATTGAAAGCCCAAATGACTAATGTTTCAAATGCTTGGGGTGAGCATAAATCATTGGCAACGTTGTATATTTTAGCCTACAAAAAATATTTATAATCAGCTATAAGTATAGAATTTTTGATAGTTATAGCTGATTATGAGATTATAATTAGCTATAACTATATATTTTAGTATATTTGTAGCTGAATATAAATTAAACGTCGTGAAAAATTTGATAGGTAGAAAGGCAGAAATTGACATTTTAGAAAAGGCAAAAAATAGCAATAGAGCAGAATTTATTGCCGTTTACGGTCGCCGAAGGGTGGGGAAAACGTACTTAATCAAACAGTTTTTTGAAGAAAATTTCACTTTTTATTTGACGGGAATGGCGGGTGCAACTACCCCACTTCAAATCGGCAATTTTGTTTCTGCTTATCGCCAATTTAGTGGTTTGGAGATAAATAATATTCTTAAAAATTGGTTTGAAGCGTTTGAACTATTACGAAAACTGATTGATTCAAAAGGTTCAGAACTTTGTGTAGTTTTCTTGGACGAAATGCCTTGGCTCGATACACCACGCTCAAATTTTGTGATGGCACTCGAACACTTTTGGAATAGCTACGGTTCATCAAAAACTAATCTCAAACTCGTTACCTGTGGTTCGGCGGCTTCTTGGATGATTCATAAACTCATCAATAATCATGGTGGATTGCACAATCGAGTTACGAAAAGGCTTCATATTCAGCCATTTACATTAAAAGAAACCGAGTATTTTTTTCAATCAAAAAATATTCCCCTCGAACGCTACCAAATCACAGAATTGTATTTGGCTCTGGGAGGAATTCCGTTTTATTTAGAAGAAATTGAAAATGGATTGAGTGTACCCCAAAATATTGATAAACTTTGTTTTTCATCAACGGGTTTACTCAAAAACGAGTATCAGAATCTCTTTAAGTCACTTTTCAAAGATGCTGAAAGCCATGAAGCAATTATCAACGCCCTTGCCACAAAATCAAAAGGCTTATTGAGAGATGAGATTATCAAACTAACAAAAATACCTGACGGAGGAAGTACGAGTAAGATTTTGGAGGAATTGGAACACAGTGGATTCATAAGAAAATTTAGTCCTTTCAACGGAAAATTTAGAAATAGTTTATACCAAATCATTGACCCATTTGTGCTGTTTTACCATCAATTTATGAAAGACTCGAAAGCCGATGGAGAAGGAATTTGGATAAGTTTGGCAAATGCTCCCAATTATAGAACTTGGAGTGGATATGCTTTTGAGAATGTTTGTTTATTACATATTTCAGCCATCAAACGTGCCTTGGGAATCAATGGAATTTACTCAGAAAACTCCGCATGGCGAAGCCACAATAAAGAAGAAAATGCCCAAATAGACCTGTTAATAGACAGAAAAGATAACGTGATTTCGGTTTGTGAAATGAAATTTTCAAATGAGGAATTTATCATCACGAAGGAATATGCCGAAAAATTAAGAAAGAAATTAAGCGTATTCAGAACAGAAAGTAAATCTAAAAAAAGCCTGTTTCTAACTTTTATCACAACTTACGGCGTTCAAAAAAATACTCATTTTCTAAATCTGGTTCAAAATTCGCTTACGCTGGAAGATTTGTTTTATTGACAGTTAGCTTGATTATCAAGTATTTAGCGATTTAACAAAAAGAAAAAATTGAAGAATGAAATAACATTTTGCCCTAAATGTAATCGTCAATTACGAAACATCAATGCTTGGCATTATTGTGCCGAAGTATCAATAGATGACCTCTTTATTGATAAACCCGATGATGTAGTTTTGGTATTTGATGAACTTTTGCAGAAAATTTCAGTTTGGGATAATGTTGCGGTCAGTGCCACCAAAAACTGTGTTGTGTTCGTTAAAAATAAAACATTCTTAGTGGTAAAACCAATGACAAAATGCCTTGAAGTGAAATTTTACGCCACCGACCCCATTGAAGACGAAGAACTTTATAGATGTAGTCTTTGGAATAGTAAATATGAGGGTATTATTCGGTTACAAAATAGCCAACAACTCAGTGCCAAAATTTTTAATTATATCAAGGAATCGTATAAAATGTCTTAATTATGAAACGTTCAGGTTCGGCAGATTTAGCCCTCATGGGCGGCAGTATTCCGTCTTGGTTATTCGATAGAATGACCAAATTGAGCCTTCCCATCGTAGAATCCATCATTTTGGAATACGGCACGCAGGGTTTCCTTCAAAGACTTTCTGACCCATTTTGGTTTCAAAGTTTCGGGTCGGTTATCGGTATGGACTGGAACTCTTCGGGCGTAACAACTGCCGTGATGTCTGCCTTGAAAAAAGCCTTAAATCCACATTCAAAAGAACTCGGCATATACGTTTGTGGTGGAAAAGGGAAAGACTCCTTGCTCACTCCCAGCCAATTAATTGAGGTAGGAAACAAAACGGGTTTGGACGGAAACGAACTGGCAAGATGCAGTAAACTAAGTGCAAAAGTCGATAATACTGCCGTGCAAGATGGGTTCAATTTATATCTTCACAGTTTTATTGTCAGTGATAAAGGTGATTGGTCGGTGATTCAACAAGGAATGCAAACCGCCACCTCAAAAGCACGGCGGTATCATTGGAATTCGGACTACATAAAATCATTCGTAGAAGAACCACACACGGCAATTTGTGGTGAAAATCAAGGGCAAATTTTGAACTTGGTTGATAAATTAGCCCAACCTTCGCAACAAGCCATTCTGAATATTACCCAAGAAAATCCCGACAAAATGTTGGCAGAGATTAGGCACATGGTTTTGCCAACTTACTGCGGTATGAAAGCAAAAGATGTCGATTTGAAGCGTCTGGGCAGTATTTTGTGGTTAGCCCAAGAACATGAAACCCAAAAATTTGAAGATTTATTACTTCTAAGTGGACTCGGCCCCCGAACTTTGCAATCCCTAACATTGGTCAGCGAGGTGATTCACGGAACGCCCTCACGCTTCACCGACCCTGCAAGATTTGCGTTTGCTCATGGAAGCAAAAACGGCAAATCATCTTTCCCCGTGCCTACCCACGTATATGACGAAACGATTTCAGCCTTGAAAACCTCCGTTGAAAAAGCAAAAATGGGCGAAACCGACAAGCAAGAAGCCATCAAGAAACTGACGAAGTTGGCTCAAAAAGCCGAAGAGAATTTCACACCAAACGATAACTTTGAAGCCTTACTCCAAAAAGAAAAAGACGATGCTTGGAAATACGGAGGCAGGACGGTGAAAGGCTTTTCAAAACCGCCCAAAGATGAGCAATTGCGTTTGTTTTGAGTTTTCTAAAAATTACTCCGTAATCCGCAACAAACCAAAAGCCTCGGGACGATGAAACCGTGGAATAAGCCCGCTCATCGTCGAACTCCAACACAGATACGCACACGTGACGGGCGTGCCTTTCCAGTTGGGTTTGGTACGAGATTTTAGCGAAACTATTCGGTAAAAGTTAATGCGATAAGTCGCTTTTCGTCCGCCCAAAAGCTGCCACGGAATTTGCATTTTCCCAGTCCAGCTATCCGCCGTTTTGCTTACGGAATGAATAATTTTAGCCGCTTCGTGGCTCACAAAATCACAATTTTTTGGTGCTTTTTTGGTCGGGTTATCAATCCAGCCCACAAAAAGTGCATCGTTTGGATTGATTTCTATTTCTAAATAACGAGTCGGTATTTGCTCACCCGCCGCAATAAAAATCTCGAAAACTTCTTGGTTGTACAACTCGCTATTGTGCTGATTATAAGTATTTTGTGCCACAAATGGGTTTTGCTGGCAGTCAAATTCAATGTTCAAATACTGCCCATCGACTTTTAGTTTTACTTCCGTAATTTGGGTAGAAATCTTGCCATTGGTTGCATTCCTAAAATGGGTTTCGGGAAGTTTCGTCCAAACGTTTTTTGATAAATTGATAGTAGGCGTGGCGGTCATAACGAACAAAATAATGTATAAAAATTGAAGCATAAAATTGGCGTTTCAGCAAAAAAAGCACAAGAATTTACTGATTTTACGTATTTTCAGAAAACTTGGGCTAAATTAGGTGAGAATAACTAAAAAACGCTATTTTTTGAAATGTTTCAACAAAATTTAATCGGAATCTTTCTTTTTCAATTCCTAAAAACAAAAAAAGCGGAAGTACCGATTGATACTTCCGCTTGCCGTAATGTTTGAAATTTATAAGCGATATTTCAACGTAATTTTATTGTTTCGCATGATGCCCAAGGGTTGATTCACTTCTGGAATGTACGGCAAAAGTAGATTCGCTCCTGACGAAATACTGACCGAAATAGGTAGATTTCCCGAAAAATGTTCTGAGAAATCGTAGCCGATATTCAATGCCAAAGCTGGGGCAACTCGGTTCGTAACCACCGAATTATCAACTTTCGACACCCATTTATCATTTTGATAAACGCTCACCAAATTACTACTTTTGGCTCGGTGATACCCCGTTCCTGCTTCAAAACCCGCATTTAATCCCTTAAAAATCTTGAAACTCATGCCAAAGTTTGACTCCAAAGTGACAACACGCTCGAAATAAACTTCGTTATAAAATCCCACCGTGGCCGTTTGATAGATGCGTACCCGTTTCTTTTGTTTCCAATCTCGTTCGGCACCCACGGCAAAACCAAAATTTGATGGAAAATGAAAACCATTCACCGTGGCATTAGCAAAACTAAACGGATTTATGGGTTTGTATAATTCTGCTCTCAACTGCCATCTTGAATCTTGGGCGTAGTTTTTTAAGCTCAAAACTATCAAAAAGCCTGCGAAAAATATTTTTTTCATGTGTCTAAAATTAACGGTTGTGTTTAAAAATAATAGCAATATTCATCTCGTCTTCGCTCGTAACGCCAAATGTGAGCGTGCGGTTGGTGGTGTTATTGTAAGTGACGGTCGAGGTCAAACCTTCACCTGCTTTTAGCACCAATGCGGGCGAGAACGTGGCTACTTTTGGGTCGTCGTAGTACTCCGATTCATAAATCAACTCCCCGTTTCGGTTGCCGCCTTTGATGCGAACTTCAAATTTTTCTCCTCGCTTGTGGTAGTGCGAAAGCATCATCGGAATCACCGTTTCTTTTTCCATCAAAAAATCCGTTACGATGGTAGTTTTTTTGTTTGCAGGTATTGTGAGCGTTGTTTCGGGCGAAAGGTACTCAACATCTAAAAGTTGCTTGACGTTGCTTTTGGGAGTCGTGTAAAAGTTTACGTACATTTCGCCAAAACGGGTTTTGTCGGTTGTGTTAAAGTAGTGCGAATTCATCAAAAAACTCGTATTTGGTGCCATCGTGAGGGCATATCCCGCAGGAAGATTGAATTTATAATTGGCTTGTGGCGACTGAAATAATGGATTACCCGTTGATTTTGCCGACCTAAACGCCAAGCGATTATTGGGCATATTTTGGTCATACATCACATCGGTTTCGGGCAAAACATCGTCTTTACCGAAACTATACGCAATCATGTGGTGGGTGCCTGGGCGGGCTTTCATCTCGAAGCCATTGAGGTAAACTTCTTCGGTATTTCCGAGCATTTTTCGGACATAAAATTCTCTTTCGTATTTTGCCTGAATCGGAAACGGAGCAATATGTATCTGGTAGCCTTTGCCCGCAGCGGGCTTTGCTAATGCCTGAAAATCAGTCGGAATTTCCGACATACTGTAATCATCAAAGGCTTTTTCGCAACTTTGTAGCACAAAAAACGATGATAATAGGACTGCGATAATGATTGATTTTGTTGGTTTCATTTTGGTTTGTTTTTTAATGAATAATGTTAGCATTTCAGTGCATCAAGGCTTCATCAGCCACGTGACCTTTTTCGGGGGCTCCTGCATCAATCCAGTCTTTGATAAATTTTAGTTGGTTGGCCGTCAGCGGTTCGGCACCGAGTGGCATGGCGTTGCCAAATTTGTAGGCACTGGTAGCAAAATTGAGTTTTTGGTAAAAAAAACTCTTCCCTGCATCTTTCGGTATGATTTGTTTTAGCCCCGCCTCAATAGCCTTGGCGTTTGCTACCGAGCCATTGAAAAGGTTTTTGTAAACATCAGGCCCCGTCAAAACCAATTTGTGTTGCTTGTAAGCATTGTCGTTGATGGAGGCATGGCAACCCGAAATAGCACACGATTTGGTAAGTACCACTTTTTGCATCAACTCAAACGAACCCGAAGTATTGGTGTGAGATTCTGGCGTGACGGTAGCGGTTTCTTTTTTGCAGGAATAAAAAATAAGCGTGGAGCAAAACAGCAAGGCAATAATTTTTAGCTTTTTCATTTTTTGTGAAATTAGTTTCTTGAAATTTGGTTTCAATAGTAAGACAACCCGAAATGAGTTTACCCCCCTTTTGATGTGGCAAATTTATAAGAATGAAAAAGCTAAAACGTTCTGATGGATAACATCGAACACCTTTTTTGGGAATAATTATGAAGAAACTTTTTCTTTTGAATAATCAGAAAGAAACGCTGACGGAGAAATGCCCGTCATTTTTTTGAAGGTGGTATTGAAGGTTGTTTTTGAACTAAACCCCGACTCATAAGCAATACCAATCATACTCAACTGCTCGTATTTGGGCGAAAGCAATAGATTTTTCGCCTCCTCTACTCGATATTTATTCACAAATTGAAAGAAGTTTTCGCCGAAGCCTTCATTGAGTAAATACGAAAGGTCATGGACGCTCAATTGCATTTTTTCAGCTAATTTTGGCAAGTTCAATGTTTCATCTAAATATAGTTTTTCGGAAGCCATTAAGTAACTCAGTTTTTCTTTCAAAACCATTAATTCGGTTTCCGAAATCCTTTGTTGCTTCGTAGCAGCTGTACTTGTTTCGCCAATAATCTCTTCTATTTCAGCAATATCAGTTTCTTTAAAGGGAAAAATTTCTTCTTGCCGAAGTGCAAAAAAACCAAGAAAATAAGTACCAGCAAAATAACCCAATGCCGCAAAAACATAACTTTCTTTTTCAGAGTATATACTGTCAAGAATCCAGATTATTGTCATTGAAGTTGTGCCGATTAAAAAATATTTAAGCCAGTTTAGGTTTATTTGGGTAGTGTTTGAAGCAAAAAGATTGATATTTTTTTGGTGCTTATTCAATTTCAAAAAACCTAAAAACAAATAAATCAATATCTGTAACCAAATCAAGTACGAAAACCAATAACTACTCGAATCTAACTCAACGGGACTGATTTCGTTAATAGATTTGAGTTTTTCATCGGTACTTTGCAGGAAGGTCACCACAACAAGCGGAAAGAATAGGATAGTTGGCAGAAAGTGTAAAAACTCAACTTTTCTTAGCCGCTTACTCGGCGAAACGTAGTGCGATACACTCAAATAAAGTGCGGGTGCGGTAGTAAAAATAAAAATACTATTAAGGCCAATTAGCTGAGGATATTGATTGTAAACTTTGTTATCGAACAAAGATTCATCAATCAACAAGAAGAATAGCGTAAATAAAAAAAACGCCAGCCACCGATTGCCGATTTGATTAACTTTTCTTGGATTGGTCAAAATCAGAAAAGCTAAAATCAACATTCCGCCCGAGGTCAAACCATAAATCAGTGAAAGCATTTTTATAATAGGTTGCTGGTTAAAACGCTCAAAAGTATCGAAATATTATTTTATCAGAACTAATTAGTTCTACTTTGGCACTTTGAACATAGTGCCGTTAGGCATGAAATATCGGTAGAAAAAATGATAGAAAACTGTCCAGAGTTCCGTAGGAACGGTACATTATTTTGAATATTTCGTTCCTACGAAACTTTATTTCTCTGAGAAAACTACTTTTTCTGTCGATATTCCA
>JANNEN010000376.1:0-7642 GCA_031378715.1 Emticicia sp. | reverse complement strand
AACCAATTTCCGCCCGCTTGGGAGGGAGTATTGCTTAATGGAGGCATGAAAACCCTCAACATCGAACTCGGTCGGGAGTCGTTGGGCTTGGGTTGCTGCACAATTGGTATGTGGATTTGTGCTGCGTTGAAATGAGTTCTGAGTTTAGAGTTCTGAGTAAAAAAAAACGCATCATTCAGAACTCTTCACAGCATTGCCAAAAACTCTTCTTCCGAAATCATCGTTACGTTGAGTTTTTTTGCTTTTTCAATTTTTGATGAACCAGGTTTTTCTCCCACAATCAGAAAATCTAATTTGCCCGAAACACCACTGACAACTTTCCCGCCGTTGGCTTCGATTTTTTGTTCCAAAGCCTCCCGTTCAAAATTTACAAATGTGCCTGTATAAAGAAAAGTCTTGCCAAGAAGTGCTTCACTTTCCATTTCTTTTATTTCATCGTGAGCCGAAAATTGCAAACCCGCCGAGCGAAGTTTTTCGATAAATGCTTGATTATCAGTATTTTGAAAATACTCTACCAGACTCAACGCAATTTTATCACCGATTTCGGGGGCGGTACGGAGGGTTTCGTAATCGGCATTTTTGATGTTGTCGATGTTCTTAAAAAAGCTCACTAATTTCTCGGCTCCGTTTGCCCCAACGTAGCGAATACCGATACCAAACAGCACTTGTTTGAACGGTACTTGCTTCGATTTTTCGATACCTTCCAAGATATTTTGCACCGTTTTTTCTTTAAAACCTATCTTTCTTATCTTACCATTTTCGTCTTCGGTGATTTTTTCGAGGCCAAAAAGTTTTTCGTAAGTCAAATCATACAAATCGGTAATGTTTCTAACTAAACCTTTGTCGTATAATAGTTCAATTTTTCCTTCACCCAAGCTATCAATATTCATGGCTTTTCGGTGAATAAAATGCTCAATTTTACCACGAATTTGGGGCGGACAACCTTTCTCATTCGGGCAGTAATGATTGGCTTCGCCTTCTTTTCGAGTCAAGATGTCCCCACATTCTGGGCAAGTCGTTGGGTAAACTATCGGTTGGGCAAAAATATCTCGTTTAGAAACATCAACGGCCGTAATTTTCGGAATGATTTCGCCGCCTTTTTCCACAAAAACCGTATCACCGATGCGTAGATCAAGCCGTTCAATTTCGTTGGCGTTGTGCAGCGATGCCCGCTTTACGGTTGTGCCTGACAAATGCACGCCTTTGCCGTTTCGTTTTTCATTGTCCAACTCGGCCACTGGTGTAATTGCCCCCGTGCGACCTACTTGATACGTAACAGATTTCAAAATAGCAGGCTTCGATTCGGCTTTGTATTTATACGAAATTGCCCAACGTGGACTCTTAGACGTATAGCCCAATTCTTCTCGTTGAGCAATCGAATTGAGTTTAATTACGATGCCGTCGGTGGCAAGCGGAAGTGTGAAACGTTTTTCCTCCCAGTGTTCAATATATTTCATAACTGCTTGAATATCAGCACATTTCTCCCAAGTTGGTGATACATTAAAGCCCATATTTCGGAGGGCAATGAGGCTTTCTTCGTGGGTAGTAAATACTTCTTGGTCGGATAGAAACTGATATACGTAAGCGTCCAAACCACGCCTTGCGACCTCGGCCGAATCTTGCAGTTTGAAACTTCCCGAGGCGGCATTTCGGGCATTGGCGTAGCTTTCTTCGCCTGCTGCTTCGGCATCAGCGTTCATTTTCTCGAATGAGGTAAAGGGGAGGAAGCCCTCACCACGAACTTCAAAAACACCCCCCCCCGCCCCCGATGGGGGAACTTTTGCCCCCCTCCCCATCGGGGAGGGGCTGGGGGTGGGGCTTCCCCCTCTGGGGGCGGGGGCGACCGACGCTTCGGGGGCTTTGAGTGGCAATGTCCTAATCGTCTTTACATTGTTCGTGATATCATCGCCCTTTACGCCATCGCCACGGGTTACGCCACGCACAAAAATACCGTTTTCGTAGGTCAGCGAGAGCGAAATTCCATCGAATTTTAGTTCGCAGATATACTCATAAGCCTCACCGTTGAGTCCTTTTCTTACTCTCTCGTCAAAATCAATGAGTTCTTGTTCGTTGTAGGTATTGGCTAATGAAAGCATCGGATAGCGATGCTCGACACTCGCGAAGTTTTTGGTAATCGTTCCCCCAACTCGCTGCGTGGGCGATTCGGGAAGTTTTAGCGTGGGATATTGGGCTTCGAGGCTTTCGAGTTCTTTCAATAATTTATCAAAATCTTGGTCAGAAATCTCCGAAACGCTGTCCATATAATAGCGTTGATTATAATAGTTTAGCTTTTCGGTGAGTTCGGCGATGCGTTCGGTAGGAGTCATGATGTATGATGTATTAACTATGATGAATGAGGTTAAAGTGATTGCCTAATAGACGTAATGCAATTTATAAATTTTGGCTTGGATTTTCAGCAAGAAAGCCTACTTTTTGGGTAGGCTTTCTTTGGATATTTTACACAATTTTGGAAAGTTGTACTAAACCGTCATAATATCTCGTTCTTTTTCGGCCATGAGTTGCTCGGCTTTTTGTATAGACCCATCGGTCATTTTCTGGACTCGCTCCTCGGCTTTTTTTACTTCGTCTTCCGAGCCGCCATCTTTCTGAATTTTTCGGAGTTCGTCGTTGGCTTCTTGTCGTACTTTACGCAAGTTTACCCGGGCAACTTCTATTTCATTTTTAGCTTTTTTTACTAAATCTTTACGCCTTTCCTCCGTCATTGGCGGGATATTTAGGCGAATCGTTTCGCCGTCATTGGCAGGTGAAAGCCCGATGTTGGAGTTGATGATTGCCCGCTCAATATCACTGATGAGTTTTCGCTCGAATGGTCGCAGCGAAATGGTACGGGCATCGGGCGTGCTGATTGACGCAACCTGACCGAGTGGCGTGGGCGAGCCGTAATATTCGACCTGAATACCGTCGAGCATTTGGGCGGAGGCACGCCCCGCTCTGATTTTTGAGAGTTCGATGTGGGTATGTTTCAAGGCACGCTCCATGGTGTCTTTCGCCATATCAAGGACTAATTCTATTTCTTCCATTTTAGGTAAGTCGGTTTCTATAACCGATTATAAATATATTCAATAATATTTCGAGTTTATATAATAGAGAGGTCGGTTGTGGAAACCGACTTGCTCATTCAATCCCCCACCAAAGTACCAATATCTTCGCCCTGCACTACTCGCATGAGGTTTCCTGCTACATTCATGTCGAACACGATGATTGGCATTTTGTTTTCTTTGCAGAGGGCAAATGCCGTCAAGTCCATCACTTTTAGGTTTTTGTTGATGGCTTCGTCGTAGCCGATTTTGGTGTATTTTGTGGCGGTTGGGTCTTTGCGGGGGTCGGCCGTATAAACGCCATCAACGCTTGTGCCTTTCATCAATACATCAACGCCCAGTTCGTTGGCTCGCAATGCTCCGCCCGAATCGGTCGAGAAATATGGATTTCCCGTTCCCGCTCCCAAAATCACGATGCGACCTTTTTCGAGGTGACGAATGGCTCTTCTACGGATAAACGGTTCGGCAACTTGCTCCATCTTGATAGCCGACATTAATCTCGTAAAAAGTCCTGCTTTTTCTAAGGCACTCTGCACGGCCATACCGTTGATTACGGTCGCAATCATGCCCATATAGTCGCCTTGCTCACGGTCGATGCCCGAATTTAGGCTTGCTCCACGAAAGATATTTCCACCACCGATAACGATGGCCACTTGGCAGCCCGCATCAACGATTGCCTTTATTTCTTGGGCGTATTGGGTCAGAATATCGGAGTTGATAATTTGGCTTTTGTCGCCGCCATTGAGGGCTTCGCCACTTAATTTGAGTAGGATTCGCTTGTATTTTAGTTCAGACATTAGGCAGTATGTTTTGTGGCAAAGTTATGTTTTAATTTTTGAGTTTGGAAAATTTTAAACAACAATTCATCATTCATCATTTATCACTCATCATTTTATTACTCAAATTCCATAATTAGCTGCCCTTTTTCAACACTATCATTAATATTTACTTTGATACTTTTTACTTTGCCGTCGCCCGCTGCTTTGATGGCATTCTCCATTTTCATAGCTACCAAAATCAGCAAAACATCGCCTTTTTTTATTTCGTCGCCAACTTGAACTTTCATTTCAAAAATCAAACCTGGCATTGGTGCTTTTAGGTTGTTGAGTTTGGCAGTAGCGGTACTGCTCATGCCCATTTTTTCGAGCAGTAAATCCGTACGATTTTTGAGATTTACGGTATGAATCGTGCCATTGATTTTGAGTTTAAAAATCTTTTCGGCGTAATCAGCCTCCACAAGTTCGGCATTGTAAGACTGGTTATCTTTGATGATATGAAAATGATTTTCTGAAATATGGCGTAAATCCCACGAAAAAGGCTCATTATTCAACATAATTTGCTCTTTTTCTTCGGAAATCTCAAAACTTTGGTCATTTATAATTGCTTTTAGCATAGGTCAGGAGAGTTATTTTTTATTTATCAAATATACACCAACAAGAATAATTGTCATGCCAAAATAGTGCAAAAACGAAATCGCCTCGCCATCAATAAAACCAATAAAAGTAGCCACTATTGGAATCAAGTAGGTTACCGAAGAAACAAAAACGGGTGATGAAATCTGTAATACGTAGTTGAAAATAATGGAGGCAAGTCCCGAATTGATAGCCCCCAAAAGTATCAAAAGCAGGAGCGGTTGGAGGGTATCGACATTAATACGGGACACGAAATCGGTCGAAAAAAGCATAACTCCTGATAGGGCTGCTATTGGAGCGAGTGTCCAGCCACTGAGCAAAACGGGGTTAATTCCGCTCAAATGTTTGCCCACAATATTGACATTAAAACCATACATCAACGAGGCCGCAATGACCAAAAGTGCGTACGGATTACTAAACGAAAGACCATCTTTGCTTGATGAAAGTACCAAAATAATACTACCAACAAAACCCAAAATCAAACCCGCAACCTGCCAGCGTTTGATTATTTGTTGGAAGAAAAACGCCCCAACAATTAATACAAAAAGGGGTGTTGCCGAATTTAACGTACCTGATAATGAGCTATTTATCTTACTTCCAGCAAAAGCAAACAAAAATGCGGGAAGGAAAGAACCCAACAAACCCGACCATAAAAAATACTTAGTTTTTGATTTGGGATATTGCCTACGAGAAGAGATTATCCAGGGTAAAAACACCAATCCTGCCGCAAAAATCCTGACGGTGGCAATCTGAATGGGCGTAAAAGCACCGAGGCTTTTCTTCATAATAATGAACGACGAACCCCACATAATGGCAAGCAAACTGAGCAACAGCCAAGCGATAAGGGTTTTGTTTTCGGGGTTGGTAAATGTTTTTTTATTCACGTTTGTTTTTTAATTTAATTTTCAATGATAGAATGTGTGAATAAATGATAGAATTGTGGGTGTAAAATATTCTATAATTCACACATTCAATCATTGATTCAATCCACGCCTGCGTATTCAACCACGATTATTTGTTTTTCGAGCGTGTATCCTTCAAAAACTATCGAAACCTCGTTTAATATGTCCGAAATTTCTTGAAAATTCAATGAATACACCAACCGCATTCGGTATTCCTTGAAGTTGGGCAAGCCCTTGAAATAGTTGCTATAATGCCGCCTCATTTCTAAGATTCCGAGTTTTTCGCCTTTCCATTTTATCGAAAACGAAAGATGTTTTCGGGTGGCTTCCACTCGCTGGGCGATGCTCGGTGGGGGCAGATGCTGCCCTGTTCTGAAATAATGTTTGATTTCATCGAAAATCCACGGGTAGCCGATGGCGGCTCGCCCAATCATGATACCATCAAGGCCAAAACGGTTGCGGTAATCCAAGGCTTTTTCGGGTGAATCTACATCACCATTACCAAAAATCGGAATCGTAATGCGAGGATTTTCTTTGATTTTGGCAATTAGCGTCCAGTCGGCTTCGCCTTTGTACATCTGAGCTCGGGTGCGTCCATGCACCGTAAGTGCCTGAATACCAACATCTTGCAGGCGTTCGGCCACCTCTCCCACGTTCTTAGTTTCTTCATTCCAGCCCAAACGAGTTTTGACCGTTACGGGCAAATGCGTAGCCTTTACGACGGCCGCCGTCATGGCGGCCATTTTAGGAATATCCTGCAATAATGCCGCTCCTGCCCCTCGGCAAGCAACGTTTTTTACGGGGCAACCGTAATTAATATCGACCAAATCGGGGTTAGCGGCCGTGGCAATGCGAGAACATTCGCCCATGGTTTCGATGTCGCTACCAAAAAGTTGGATTCCGATGGGGCGTTCGTACTCGAAAATATCCAATTTCATCACGCTCTTGGCAGCATTCCGAATTAGCCCCTCGGACGAAATAAATTCGGTGTACATCAAATCTGCCCCGTTTTCTTTACAAACCAATCGAAACGGCGGGTCGCTCACGTCTTCCATGGGAGCGAGTAGGAGCGGAAAATCGCCGAGTTGTATGTTGCCTATTTTTACCAATTTTTATTAGGAATTAGGTTTTAGGAATTAGTTAAAACTCCAATTTTTGTTATTTTATTTCGTAAAAATTACCCCTGCTTTTTTGTTCAAAAGGTTAAAAGCTACTTAAACATTGCGATTAACCAAATTACTGAATAATTTTACTGCAAAATTACAAAAAATAACGAATGAAACTTACAGATTCTCGTGAAAACCCTGCGGCTTCGTCGCTTTTACTAATTATTGGCTTATTTTTAATGGGATTTCTGCTGTTTGGAAGCGTAATTCAGCTCGCAGTGATGTGGGCGGCTGGCATTTCGATGACCGAAATGGCGGCAAATATGGGTGATATGAGTAAGCTGCCCAACGCTTGGTTGGGTATGATTTTAGGACAAGGTTTGGGGTCATTTGTGGGCTTTATCGGCACGGCATGGCTCTATTGGCGAGTGATTGAAAAACAGCCCTGGGCGGCACTTAATTTTACCAAAATACCAACGGCTGCCGTCTTCGGAATGGTGGTTTTGATTGAAATTTCTTTCATGGGCTTTAATGGTTGGTTACAGGAAATTAATCAAAATATCACTTTCCCCGAATCGCTCAAAGGTTTTGAGGCTTTGCTGAAAGGCATGGAAGAATCGCTGGCAAAAACTACTGAGTTTTTTACGAGTTTTACCTCATTTTGGCAATTTTTGCTGGCTTTTTTGGTTATTGCTGTCATTGCGGGCGTGGGTGAAGAATTGATTTTTCGGGGACTTATCATGCGAAAAATCCTGCTCGGCACTAATAACCCGCACGTGGCTATTTGGGTGTCGGCGTTTATTTTTGCGGCCATACATTTTCAGTTTTATGGCATTTTGCCCCGCATGATGTTAGGTGTATTATTCGGATATTTTTACCTCTGGACTGGGAATATTTTAGTGCCAATTTTTGCCCACATTTTTAATAATGGACTTGCCATAACCGTTATGTATTTGCACAATATCGGCATCATAAAAACCGATTTAGAAAAGATGGACGACGTGCCACCTACCATCATCGGATTTTCGTTGCTTGCAACTATTGGCTTGATGTTTTTGTTGAAAAATTACACAAACAATCAACGGACAGCAGTCGATGGTCAATAGAAAAAATACTTTAATGGAAGAACAATCGAAATTTAAGCAATGGTTTAAGCGGCTCGG
>JANNEN010000375.1:0-2134 GCA_031378715.1 Emticicia sp. | reverse complement strand
CCGATAATATTATTCAGACCTTACAACTTGGTGATAAAAAGAACTTGTCAATAATAATAGCGGACAATAATAAAATACAAGAAGTGGATATTTCTAAGTGCGATAGCCTAAATCAGATTAGTTTTAGTCGTTGTCAAATTCAAAGAATTGATTTGTCTAACAAAAAATATCTGAAAGGCATCTCACTTTCTAAAAATAAAATTAAAGAAATAAATTTTAAAAATAACCCATTGGTAGAGTATATTGAAATTTCTAATAATCCTTTGACAAAAATTGATGTTAGCAATAATGTTAAAATCAAAAGATTAGAATTAGATGAAACATTAATTGATGAGCTTAATGTTTCTGGAAATATTGAATTGGAAAGTCTGTATATTCAGATTATATCTTTGAAAAAACCGTTAAATTTATGTAATAACAAAAAAATAAATAGATTTACAAACGTCCAAAGCCTTACAGCAACAACTATTTATGTACCTAATATAAATTTGAAAGGCGAAAATCAACAATGGGTATTTAATCCAAATACTAAAATAATTAAGTGCAAGTAATATTTTGTCTTTCCGACAATTTTCAATGATTTAGAATGGGTTTGACTTGTAGTTTTTCGCCTGTGGACACATCACTGGACGACAATTTGCCTGCTGACAACATAGTATTGTGGCAAGTGGTCGGACCGCCGATGCGGGGCGGACGGAAGTTATTGAATCGCACCGCAGCGGCGTACCGTGGGCGACCCCGATCAGTAATTTATATCGGCACGGTTCGCCGCTGCGAGAGGTTCAGGCGGACGAGTCGCTTCGGCGGTCCGATTTGAAGCTCCCACCAGCCAAAAGCTCTTTTGTAATAAACCGAAGGTTTTCTGCACAAAAACTCATTTTTGGTTTATCCCTTAAAATTTCCTTAGAATACTTTTTTCAAAACAAAAACCAAAACTGCGAAAGCATTAAATGACCATGAATCTAAAATTTGAAGACCAGGGCGGTAGCGACCGTGAGCTTAAAGGCTACGAGTACATGACCCCAAGCGGCAGTGCCGACAAGTACAAAGCATCACCAAAAATCAAAAAGGCAAATCTTCCCGCAAAAGTAGATTTACGCCCTTTTATGACATCAGTAGAAGACCAAAAACAACTTAGTAGTTGCACTGCAAATGCCGTTGCGGGTGCGTATGAGTATTTAGTCAAAAAGTATTTGAGTAAAAAATCCTTTGATGTAAGTCGTCTATTTATTTATTACAACGCACGTTTACGAGCTGGAAGTGAAATAAAAGATTCGGGTAGCCACATTCAATATGCCGTAGATAGCCTAATGAAAGTAGGTGCCTGCAAAGAAGAAACTTGGCCCTATGATCTGAAAAGCGTGAATACAAAACCTCACATCGAATCGTATGAAGTTGCCGCAAATTTCAAAATCGAACAAACAAAGTTTGTACCCGTAAACCTCGAAGCGTGGAAACAATGCTTGGCAGAGGGCTATCCGATTGTGTTTGGTATTGCCCTTTTTCCATCGTTCGATTCTTGCAGTAAAAACAAGGGAGTCGTGCCGATGCCTTCGCCCGATGAAGCTGGGCGAAAAGCACATGGTTTGCACGCAATGCTTTGTGTGGGGTATTCTGAGGTAGATAAAATATTTATCGTTCGTAATTCGTGGGGAGAAAAGTGGGGCGATAAAGGCTATTGCTATATGCCTTATGAGTACATCATTAGTAATAAATTCAATATGGGTGATTGTTGGATTTTCGGTCGTTCGACACCAATACCCGATGCTGACGAAACTTGGGTAGAAGACAAAAAGTCGGTAATTGATAATGGCAGAGGTTACGATAGAAAGAATTTTGTGTTTTACAAAGAAAATGAATACAAAAACTTTGATGTTTGGGAAGAAATTGAGGTAGTAGAATACGATGAAGAAGTGCCAGAAGAATATGACGAATTAGAGTTTGAAGGCGATGGAGAATATGACGAAGATTTAGCCGAAATAGAAGGCGAATATTATGACGAAGAGGAATCTGACGAGGAAGAGGAATCTGACGAGGAAGAGGAATCTGACGAGGAAGAGGAATCTGACGAGGAAGAAGAATCTGACGAGGAAGAGGAAGATATCGAAAAAGCATAATATTATGAAAAAGAGTA
>JANNEN010000366.1:0-5635 GCA_031378715.1 Emticicia sp. | reverse complement strand
TTTTTAAACTCCCCTCCTTTTTGGGGAGGGGTTGGGGGTGGGGTTTTAAAATCCAAAATAATCTTTGGCGTTGTTATAACAAATATTTTGTACGATTTGCCCCGTCCATTTAATATCATTAGGCATTTCGCCATTTTCGATGTCATTTCCGAGAATATTACACAAAATTCGTCGAAAGTACTCATGTCGTGGAAATGACAAGAAACTTCTCGAATCTGTAAGCATTCCGATAAATCGGCTCAATAATCCCATATTTGATAGAGCATTTATTTGGCGTTCCATACCATCTTTCTGGTCGAGAAACCACCAACCCGAGCCAAACTGCACTTTTCCTGCAACTGAGCCATCGTTAAAATTACCAATCATTGTTGCAATTACTTCATTATCAGCGGGATTGAGGTTATAAATGATGGTTTTTGCTAATTGGTCATGTTCGTCGAGTCGCCCCAAAAATTTAGAAAGTGCAGTTGCCTGCGAGTAATCTCCGATGGAATCCCAGCCAGTATCTGGTCCTAAGACTCGCAAGGCTCGTACATTATTATTACGCAAAGCCCCGATATGAAATTGCTGAGTCCAGTTGAGTTCGTGGTACATTACACCAAGTGCGTGGAGAATGGCAGACTTGAAAACCAAAGCCTCCTCGGTACTAAGTATTTTACCCGAAATTGCCTTTTGAAAGGCAGTATTTGCCGATTCAGGCGTAAAATCGACTGCATAGAGCTGCTCCAAACCGTGATCGCACAATTTACAACCCAAAGTTGCAAAAAAATCGGCACGGATACGCAGAGCTTTCAGTAAATTTTCATAAGTGCTGATGTCGATATTTACGATTGCTCCTAATTTTTGAATGTAGGTTGAAAAATTAGGATTTTCAATCAAAATAAATTTATCAGGGCGGAACGTCGGCAACATCTTTGTTCCGAAACCGCCTTCATTGCGTAGTTTTTTATGAAATTCGAGCGAATCGAGCGGGTCGTCGGTGGTGCAAACTACTTTGACATTCATTTTGCCTAAAAGATTTCTTACCGAATAATCGGGCGTTTGAATCTTGGCGGTACACTCATCATAAATTTTTCTCGAACTCGCTGGATTTACAATCTCATGGACATCAAAATAACGTTGCAGCTCCAAGTGTGTCCAATGATAAAGCGGATTTCGGAGTGTGTAAGGTACGGTTTCGGCCCATTTTTCAAACTTTTCGTAGTCCGTAGAAGTACCCGTGCAGTATTTTTCGTTGATGCCATTGGCACGCATTGCTCGCCATTTATAGTGGTCGCCGTAGAGCCAAACTTGGGTGATATTTTCAAAAATCTTATCACCAACAATCTGGTCAGGCGGCAAATGGTTGTGGTAATCAATGATGGGCATCGCCTTGGCATACTCGTGGTAGAGTGTGCGGGCGGTTTTGGTCTGTAATAAAAAATCTTCGTCTAAAAACGGTTTCATATTTTAAAATCCAATATAGAATGTATGAATGATAGCATGAATGAATATTGACGAAACGCTCTCATAACCATTCAAGAAGCAAAACTATTAACTTTATTTTATTTATTCAGTTATAATATTTCTTTTTTTAATACTATTTTGATGAAGGTGATTTATTTCAATAAAAAGCCATCTTGATTGTTTGAGATGGATTTTGATTTTGCTTAGATTTTATCATATTTTAAGTGTTTTTCTTGCTTGAAATCAATAAATAAAAGTTTAAATAAGTTCACAAAGGCTGGTGATGTCTTAGGAATTGAAATTAGATAAGTAGTCCACGGTCAATAGTCGACAAGTCCACAGTAAGATAATGTGCTAATAATCAGTTATTTAGTCATTTTTGAAATTGTTGATTATATTTATCCCATTACTTAACTTGAACATTCGCACTGATTTTGTGGTTTTTAGAGAATACCATCGACTACTTAAAAGATGTTCGGAAACAAATTTCTTGATGCCCAATGGCAAAATCTCATCATGGCAAACTACGAAGTTTCGCCCGAAATTTTGAAAAAATATTTACCCTACAAAACTGAACTTGACTTCTGGAACGGTCGCTGTTATGTAAGCGTTGTTGGATTTCGATTTTTGGAAACCAAAGTGCTGGGCATTAAGTTTCCGTTTCATACAAATTTTGATGAAGTAAATCTTCGGTTTTATGTACGTTACAACGACAACGGAACCTGGAAACGAGGGGCAGTTTTTATCAAAGAAATTGTACCAAAGTTTATGATTACGCTCATTGCCAATGCCCTCTACCGTGAAAAATACGCTACGCACCCCTGCAAGCATGAGATACAAAAGACAGATAATCAACTGTTTGTGAAATATTCTTGGCAGTCAAAATCTGGGTGGAATCACGTTGCGGTCAAGGCAGATGCTGAAACAAGTACGATTTTGGCGGGCAGCGAAGAGGAATTTATTACTGAGCATTATTGGGGATACGCCAGCTATTCAGCACAAAAAACGAATGAATACCAAGTGAAGCACCCCCGTTGGAAAGTGCATAAAGTAAACGATTATGACATCAAATGTAATTTTAAGGAACTTTACGGAGCCGAATTCGCTTTTTTAGAATATACAAAACCTTCCTCAGTGCTACTTGCCGAAGGATCGGAGGTGTCAATTTTTAAAGGAAAAGTCATTATTTAGTACAACAAGTTTCCAACTTGTTTGATTCAACAAATATAAATGGGAGAATTAACAATCACCAAAGAGAAAGTCCTGCAAGCCCTCAGTACAGTTGAGGAGCCAGATTTGAAGCAAGACCTCGTTACGCTCAACATGATTCGTGACGTTGAGGTGGGTATAAATCAAGTGACATTCACGGTCGTGCTGACCACGCCCGCTTGTCCACTCAAAGAACTCATCAAGAAAAACTGCACCGATGCTATTCACAAGCATTTGAGCCGAGATGTAAAGGTGACAATCAACATGACAGCCGATGTAACTTCGATTCGTGCCAATGCCCCAGTGTTGGCGGGTGTGAAAAATATCATTGCGATTTCGTCGGGTAAAGGCGGCGTGGGTAAATCTACGGTGACGGTTAATTTGGCCATGGCTCTCAAAAATTCGGGGGCAAAAGTGGGCATCATTGATGCCGATATTTCGGGGCCGTCGATTCCAATAATGTTTGGAGCCGAAAATATGCAGCCGCTCATAACGCAAAAGGACGGCAAAAACATGATTACGCCCATCATGCAATATGGTATAAAAATGATTTCGATTGGATTTTTGACACCGCCCGATAGTGCCGTAGTATGGCGGGGGCCAATGGCGAGTCAAGCCCTACGTCAGTTTTTTGGTGATGTAGATTGGGGCGATTTGGATTATATTCTGATAGATTTGCCGCCTGGCACGAGTGATATTCATCTAACTTTGGTGCAAACCGTGCCGCTCACGGGGGCAGTTGTGGTCACGACACCGCAAAAAGTAGCTTTGGCCGACGTTACGAAAGGTATTTCAATGTTTCGGCAGCAGCAAATCAATGTGCCGATTTTGGGAATTGTCGAGAATATGGCTTACTTTACGCCCGCCGAATTGCCCGAAAATAAATATTTTTTGTTCGGAAAAGATGGCGGAAAAGACATGGCCGAAAGGCTTGGTGTACCACTTTTGGGTCAAATCCCGATTGTACAAAGTATCCGTGAAGGAGGCGATGAAGGCCGACCAGTGATGATGGACGATGACCCAATCGTGAGTGAAGCCTTCAAAAATGCGGCCGAGGCATTGGCCCGACAGGTGGCTATTCGTAATGCTTCGGGCGAAAAAACGGTGCGGGTTGAAATTCGTTAAACTTTGTATTGATATATAAATCGTATCAATTTATTTTGTTTTTATATGTATATTTGTTTTAGCTAATGACATAATCTGGTACGATTGTATATTGATAGTGAAACGCCGCCCGATTGATAATTGGTAATTGATAATTGATAACTGTTCCAATGGAAGATTTAATACAAAAAGTAGAAGCTGCCTTAGATAGCGTTCGACCGTACCTGAAAACCGACGGTGGGAACGTAAAAGTTGTGGAAATAACCGAAGATTTTACGGTAAAATTAGAACTTTTGGGAGCTTGCGGTACCTGCCCGATGTCATCAATGACCTTCAAGGCGGGCTTGGAGGAGGCAATACTGAAATCGGTTCCCGAAATACGAAAAGTAGTGGCCTTGAACTTGATGCCTGCCTATTGAAAATATCACAATCATAAGTCAAAAATACATTTCACCGCAGCCCGATGGCACTAATATTACCCGTAAAAGGAATACTTCCCCGAAATGGCGAAAATTGTTGGTTTGCCCCCAACGCTACCATCGTCGGTGACGTAACGATGGGGCAAGATTGTACGGTTTGGTTCAATGCCGTTGTGCGGGGCGATGTAAACGCAATCTTGATCGGTAACCGAGTGAATATCCAAGATGGAGCCGTGATACACTGCACTTATCAAAAATCTCAAACTATTATTGGAAACAATGTCAGTATTGCCCACAATGCAGTAGTACACGGCTGCACGATTGAAGATGAAGTATTAGTCGGAATGGGAGCAATCATCATGGACGGAGCCGTGATTGGCAAAAACTCAATTATTGCGGCGGGGGCAATCGTGACCCAAAATATGGTTGTGCCAGCGGGAAGTATTTACGCAGGAAATCCAGCGAAATTCTTGAAAAACGTTAGCCCCGAACTCGGCGAGGTATTCATGCGAACAGCTAATAATTATGTAATGTATGCGGGTTGGTTTAAGGAAAATTGAACGAATAGGGCTTTAAATAAAACGCCTTCTGCTCGTAATTGCTGATGAATAAGGGTACAAAAGATGCTATCTGCTACCACTTGCACAAAATCTTATGTTGAAAATACAATAAAACCACAAAATGATAATTATAACAATATTCGTTTTGATTGTTCTACTGTTTATTATTGGAATACATGTAAGTATTGAAGAATCAAAATATTATAAAAAAGTTTTCAACGGCTATTTTATACTCTTGATAATCGGTCTATCTGTTATAATATTATTAGACTACTTAAAGATATGGCATGATGAATATGGACTTCGCTTGTTCTTTTCAATAATCTCATTCGTAATAATTGAAACTGTAATTGTATTTATAATTGCCTTATTTATAAGATTTACAAAAAAATAATTACTAAATCGCAAATCAAGGGTCGGAAGGTCGAAGGAGAAAATTTTCATATCCTTTTCAGTATTCCGATTTTACGATGTTGTTTTAGGTCACCTGCAAAAGCAATAGTTACAGTTGAGTAATTAGCGGCCTTATCTCGACCGATATAGCAAACTTCTTTTTTGTCTTTGCTATGGTACAGAACGATACCTCCTAAAACAGATGTATTTTTCATTTCTGGATTTCCTAAAAGTATCCACTCGTCTGGGTACAGTTTTTCAAGTTCGTCGAGAGCCATATATGAACTATTCATTGTCGCATTATTTAGTATCTCATGTTACGCATATGCTAATTTCCCCCGCAGCGGCGTACCGTTCCTTTTTTCAAGGAGGGGTGCCTGACGCAGTCGGCGGGGTGGTTTTTTTGCTTAGAATTAGTTTGAAAGAGCTTCAACACCCTTCAACCACCCCGTCAAAATTCGACTTTGTCAGAATTTTGCCACCGAGCGTCGGTCGCCCCTCCTT
>JANNEN010000355.1:0-9135 GCA_031378715.1 Emticicia sp. | reverse complement strand
CGCTTTTTGATAAATCACTCGGCCATCTTTGGCTACCTGCATGGTTGCTCCTGGATAGGCTTTTTCTCGCAGGCCGAGGTTGATTACGGAGTCAATTCGGCGGTTTAGTTCGGCTCCGTTCAGCCCAACCATTTCGGGGATTCCGTAGGCGAGTCGGCCGAGTGTTTGCGTGTTTTCACCCATGCCATATTTGTAGGTATTATTTATCGAAACGGGTAGTTTTCCGACGATTGGGATTGCCCCAAAAATCGCTTGGGCGGTTGCCTCCTCCATGTAATTAGTTAGCTGATAAGCCATTACGATAGCTTTTGATTGCTCCAAACCTTCCAGTTTATCGAGCGTATAAGGGTTTCCGAAAATAGTTGTAATGGCTTTTCCTGTGCCTGTGAGAGCTTTTAGTGCTTTTTTGTTGGCATCGGTGATACCATATTTTGCGGCGGGACGGATATTATTGAGATGCAGATTCACCAAAATCAAATCGTAGTCTTTGGTTTGTGCCAAAACTTTATTGATGCTCGAATCGGGGGCGTTGGGCGGTAGTTGAAAATGGTCGATGGTTGTATAATTATCGGTCATTTTCTGAAAAGCCGTTTGTTGAGTAGCATCAATCGAAACGCTGGCGATGCGTTTGGTTAAATCCTTGATGGGCAGGATTTTATCATCATTTTTAACCAAAGTAATTGTTGCCTCGGCTAACTGGCGGTTGAGCAAATCTGACTTGGTGGTGTTCAAATCTGCCACTAAATTTTTGATTTCAATCGGACGATATTTATCCAAACCAACCCACGACTTTGCCATCAAGATTCGACGCACCCGAAAATCAATTTCTTCCATCGAAATCTCCTTGTTTGTAATCGCCGCTTTGATGGTTTCGATGGCCGCACCAACGTTTTCAAACGTTTCCAGAATATCGTTTCCAGCCAAAATCGCCTGTACATTGGCTCGTCCTTTTGAGAAATATTTTACGGCACCCTCCATATCCATCGCATCGGTGAAGGTCAAACCCTTGAAATTAAGGTCTTTACGCAAAACATCAGTAACGATTTTTGTAGAAAAAGTTGCTGCTAAATTTTTGGTCGTATCCAGCACGGGAACGCTCAAATGAGAAGTCATTACGCCACTTAAACCATTGTCTATCAGCTTTTTATAAGGGTAAAATTCGACCTCGTTTAAGCGTTTGCGGTCGTGCGGAATGAGTGGCAAATCGAAGTGTGAATCAACGCCCGTGTCGCCATGCCCAGGAAAATGCTTGGCCGAAGTCAGCAAGCGTTCGCTGTTCATGCCTTGCATATAGGCAAGGGCTTTGGTGGCGACATCGTTTTGGTTTTCGCCAAACGACCGAAAATTAATCACAGGATTATTGGGGTTAATATTGACATCAACCACGGGGGCATAGTTGATATGCACGCCCATTCGTCGGCACTGAATACCGACTTCCACGCCCATATCGTAGAGCATTTTTTCGTTGCCTTGCATTGCTCCGAGGGTCATTTGGTACGGAAACCGCACGGTGCTATCAAGCCGCATGGCCAAACCCCACTCCAAATCCATGCCGATAAAAAGTGGCACTTTCGACATTGCCTGCAATTCGTTTACGATGCGAGCCTGCACCGTTGGCGGAGCGGCAAACATAACGATTCCGCCAATGCTATAATCTTTAACCCAGCTTTTTAGTTTGGCTACGTCGTGCGGTTTGCCCGAAGTATTGCCACGGGGCATGAGGAGCTGCCCTACTTTTTGGTCTAATGTCAGCGTTGCAAAAACCGAATCGACCCAACGTTTATTATGATTCGTCAAGAAATCGGGGTCTTTTTGTGCATAAGTTGATAAAGTGTTGATAAGTAGGAGGGCAAAGAGGAGTACTTTTTTCATTAATATGGGGTGTTTGATGATTAGTGAATTGGAGGAGTATTATTTCATTAACTTTTTTAGTGTTTCAGCATTTGGTAAAGCATTTTTATAATGTTCGGGTACTTCACTTGCTGTTTTATAAGTAGCAACGCCCATAGCTTTATTGAAATCACGGAAAGAAAACTCGACTATTTTGTTGCTTTTTTCTTTACAAAGTACAATTCCAATAGACGGATTTTCGTGGGGTTGTTTTATGTATTCATCTAATGCGGATAAGTAAAAATTCATCTTCCCGATATGTTCGGGTTTGAATTTACCAGTTTTTAGTTCAAAAGCCACCAAGCATTGTAGTTTACGATTGAAAAAAAGTAGGTCAATAAAATACTCATCTTCGTCGATGAGTAATCTGAATTGATTTCCCAAAAAAGCAAAATCCGAACCCAACGAGAGTAAAAATTTTTTGATATTTCTTACAATTTCATTTTCTATTAACTTTTCATCTTCCTCATCGGGATCTTCTATGTTAATAAAATCAAGTAAATACTCATCTTTAAATGATTGCAACGCCTTGGCTCGGAGGTCATTATTGGTAATTATTTGAGAAAAATTATTGGGAAGACTGCCTTCTTTTTGGAAAAGACTGGCTTTCAAATGATGCTTGAGGGTATCAACTGACCAGTAGTTTTGAGCTACTTTATTGATATAGTAAATACGTTCTTCGAGGGTTTTAGTTTTCGATAAAATAGCCGTATGGTGAGTAAACCCAATTTGCAAAAACATTTTTTGGAATTGCTCATTCAATGGCAAATTCAATTCGTCAGTTACTAACTGACGAATTGTAAACGTCTGATTATCAGTTATTAAGTCGTTATTTGAAGGACTGAAATACGTTTTCCATGAATCATAAAAAATCTTCATGTATTTAATATTAGTTGCCGAAAAACCTTTCAAACCAGGTAATTCGTTTTGCAAATCTTCCGATAAATGTTCCAAAACTTTTGCACCCCATTTTTCTTGTTTTATTTTCTCCGAAATAAGTTTGCCAACACCAAAGTACAAACCTAATAATTCTTGATTGACAAGCATAGCCGCCCGATACCGACTGCTGAGTATGGCGGTTTTAAGGGTTTTGAGAGTATCGATATAACTTGGTAGCATAGATTTGTATAAAATTTAATCGGGTCGATAATGTATGCTTTTAGGATTATTCATGTCTTCTATATGCCCTCTTGCAATATTACATGCACTTGTAAAAGCCGAAAGTTCGTAATAAAATTCATCAGGAGTAGTGATTATATCTTCATCTAATAAATACTCCCAAACAATATCCCCGTATTCCATGTAAATACGTAATAATTCGTTCATCGTGTTTTTTGATGATTCTTCAATCTTAATATCTCTGTAACTGTCATCTGTAATTCCGAATTCGGTTACGTAACTTAAAATCTCATTCAGTTTTAGATATTTTGTGTTTTCAATCATATTGAACGTGTATTTTTTCTTACCTGCCAAACCATCTTCCAAAGTAAACAAAAAATCACCAAATTTCACACATTCGTACGGTTTTACACACAATTCAATGGGTTTTTTCTGCCAAAAAACAACCCTAACTTTTATTGATTAAAAGTAATATTTAGCAAAAAACGTTTAAAAACACTACTTTTGCACCTGTAAAAATAAAAAACGCCCCAATGTCCGAAAAACGCAGTGCCGCTACCATATTTGTTCTGATTACAGTTTTGATTGACGCTATTGGTTTCGGAATAATTATTCCCGTAATGCCTTCGCTGATTTCCGAACTGGCACATACCGATGTCAGTGGGGCGGCTCGCTACGGCGGTTTTCTTTTTGCGGCTTACTCGGTTATGCAATTCATATTTTCGCCCGTGGTGGGTGGTTTGAGTGATCAATACGGACGAAGACCAATACTGCTTTTTTCACTATTTGGTTTCGGTATTGATTATGTCTTTCTAACTTTTGCTCCTTCAATCGGTTGGTTGTTTGTCGGTCGGCTCATTGCGGGAATAATGGGAGCGAGCTACACCACCGCCGCCGCCTACATAGCTGATATTAGTACACCCGAAAAGAGGGCTCAAAATTTCGGTATGATTGGTGCGGCTTTCGGTTTAGGGTTTATTATTGGTCCGAGTCTTGGAGCTTTGGCGAGTCATTACGGTACACGAGTGCCTTTTATGGTTTCGGGGGTTCTGAGTCTTTGTAATTTTGTTTACGGTTATTTTGTGCTTCCAGAATCATTAAAACCCGAAAGTCGCCGAAAATTTGACTGGAAACGAGCTAATCCCGTGGGAGCATTACTCAATTTACGTCGTTTTCCGATGCTCATTGGTTTGGTTGGGGCATTGTTTTTGGTATATATTTCGAGTTTTTCAACGCAAGGCACATGGACTTATTTTACCAAAGAAAGATTCGGGTGGTCTGACCAGGAAGTTGGCTGGTCGCTTACTTTTGTTGGTTTTATGATTGCCCTCGTGCAAGGAGGATTAACCAGAATACTCATTCCGAAATTAGGCACAAAAAACTCAATTTATGTGGGTTTTGCCTTTTCAATCTTTGGAGCATTGTGTTATTCGTTTGCCGATCAAGGTTGGATGATGTACGCCATCATGGTTCCGTATGCTTTGGGAGGTTTGGCGGGCCCAGCTATGCAGGGTATTATTTCGGCCCAAGTTCCTGCCAACGAGCAGGGCGAATTGCAGGGGTCGCTTACGAGTTTGAATAGTGTAGCGGCTATTATCGGGCCGATATTAATGACGGGACTTTTCTATAAATTTACGGCAAAAGATGCTCCGATTTATTTTCCAGGCGTGCCTTTTTTGGCTTCGGTGATTCTGACGGCCATTAGTTTAGTGCTGATAATCAGGACTTTAAAGAAAAATCCGATACCCGTTGACCCTAAACGCTCAAATATCTCATAAGCATATCGTAGCGTTCTTGTTCGATGCTTTCGATGGGTTCGTGGGCGTAGCTTGCCTCCACGGTATAGCCGAAGCGTTCGAGGGTAGCAATGATTGACGTGACCGATTCTCGATTTATCTTCATCGTTAGGCTCGCCGAGTCGTTGTTGAGATGCGTATTTCCCGAGTAATAACTGCTCAAAATCTTGGCGTTATCGGATTCAACTAAGCGGCTGATTTCGGCTAATGAATAGTCCCGATTTTTTATCGAAACCACCAACACTGCCCCAGGCTCGTGGCTGCCTAATAATTCAGCAAACTTACTGTAAGTATCGGCGGTTGTGATATTTCCGACAAAATTTTGCTCTTCATCAACAACGCCAATAATCGCTAATTGGTATTTAGCAATAAAGGCTAAGGCTTCGTAAATATGTTGATAATCAAACAAAAATATCTCCGAAAACTGCAACATTACCTCCGAAAGCGGCAAATCTTCCTCATAATTCATCAAAATATCTTCACTCACAATGCCCGCATATCGCCCATCATCGGCCACGACCAACTGAGCAATGCGGTTTTCTTCCATCCAATTCAGAGCCTTTCCGACGGTATCAGAAAGTTTCAAAATCGGCAATTCGTGGTTAATCATTTCGGCAGTTGTCATAGTAGGCGTAACGATAAAATTCGTTTAAGTTTTATTTTTTCAAACAACTATTTCCTCTTGTATTTTATCCAAAAAACCTCCCAAATATACATTAAACTCGTCGGGACGTTCCATCATGGGGGCGTGGCAGCATTTATCAACAAAATATAATTCTGAATTTTGAATCAAGCGATTAAACTCAAAACCCACGTGAGGCGGCGTAATGGTGTCGTTTAGTCCCCAAATCAAGCACGTTTTTACGTAAATACTCTGAATTTCCTTGGCAATATTGTGGCGTTGAGCCGATTTTGCAATCTGTACAATGTTCATACATTTCGGAATACTTGACGTAATCTCGAAACATTCATCAATCAATTCTTTGGTGGCCGTGTTGGGGTCATAAAAAGTATAAGCTACTCGCTCCTTGATGTATTCATAATTGCCCCGCTTCGGAAACGAGCCGCCCATGGTGTTTTCAAAAAGCCCCGAACTACCCGTCAGCACCAATGCCTTGATGTTTTCTTGGTGGGCAAGCGTGTAGAGCAAGCCCACGTGTCCGCCCAGCGAATTTCCCAAGATAATGAGGTTATCTAATTGCTTGTAAACCACAAAGCGTTCGATAAATGCCTGCAAACCCTCCAAACTGGCCTCCCGCATGGGCATATCGTAAATCGGCATCACGGGAATAACGATGCGGCAACGGTGCTTGAAACCTTCGATTACGCCATCAAAATTGCTCAATGCCCCAAAAAGTCCGTGTAAAATCAGTAAAGTATCGCCCTGACCTTCGTCAATGTATTTAAACTCGCCTTCTTGCTTTATTTCGTAAGTCATTGCTAAATCCTAAATTTCTAATTGGTACTGTTTGTTTATAATAAGGTAGTATATTTGTGGTAAAATATTAGCTTTTTCGGTAATGCTGAAAATTAATTATCGAAAGCTAAAACAAAATAGTGATTTAAAAACGAATTTTCAAAACTTTTAATTTAAAAAACGTCAAACCTTCAATAAAAGTTTATGAATGATTTTTCAACGGTAATCATTGGTGGTGGTATTTCGGGGCTAACTTGTGCCAAATATCTCAACGAAAAAGGATACAGTTTTCTACTTTTGGAAGGCTCAGATGCCCTCGGTGGCCGAGTACGCACCGACAAAGTTGATGGCTTTTTGCTCGACCGAGGTTTTCAGGTATTTCTTACCAACTATCCCGAAGCCAAAAAAATACTCAATTATAATAATTTAGACCTGAAATATTTCGAGTCGGGGTCGCTCGTAAAAGCCGAAAAAGGATTCATGAAAATGGAAAATCCTTTTCGGAATAAACTGGCCTATATTACGATGGCGTTTTCGTCGGTGGGTTCGTTGAGTGACAAACTCAAAATCAGAAAATTTGTCAATCAACTTGCCGAGATTCCCGATGAGGAGTTTTTTGATATGCAAGCCGTTGATACCCTTACTTTCTTGAAAAATTACGGTTGGAGCGACCGCATGATTACGAATTTCTTCAAGCCGTTTTTTGGCGGTGTTTTCTTAGAAAATGACCTCGTAACGTCGAGCAATTTCTTCCAGTTTACGTTCAAGCAGTTTTTTAGAGGAGATGCCACTATTCCTGCCGATGGTATTCAGGCAATTCCTGAGCAAATTGCCGAAATGATTCCTAATAATCGTATCCGCAAAAACGCTCGGGTGAAAGGTTTTGAGGGCAATCAGATTTTCTTGGAAGGTGGCGAAGTAATCACGGCCGACAAAATCGTGGTGGCAACCGACCCAAAAACGAGTGGAATTTTATTGGGCGATACCCAAAAACGCACCTACAATATTACGACTTGTACCTACTTTTCGGCCGAAACCTCACCCCTCAAAGGTCAGAAATTTATTGCCCTAAACCCCAACCGCAAAGGCGTTGTGCATAATGTCTGCGTGCCGAGTGATATTTCGGTGCGTTATGGCAACGCAGGAAAAAGCCTGATTTCGGTTAGCACCCACGGCATAGAAAAATTAGACGAACGTAACCTCACCAATCGCATCAAGCGGGAGTTATTTGATTGGTTTGGGGCCTCGGTCAATGTTTGGAAACACTTGAAAACCTATCATATTCCCGAGGCATTGGTGCAATACCGTGCCGAAAGCGAAAAACAAACCTCAAAACTAAGCGAAAACCTCTACCGTTGCGGTGATTATTTGGCGTACCCGTCAATTAACGCCGCCATGCAAACGGGTCGAGAAGTAGCCGAAATGATAACGGAGTAAAGTAAAGATTTAAAATCCTCTGTGGTATTTTTTCGTTATCTCCGTGGTAAAAGATAAAAAAACGATATTCTAAAAGCGTTTCAGCACCAACTCACTCACCGTTTGCCCAATCGAAAGCGAAGAGGTAGCAGCGGGCGATGGTGCGTTGCAAATATTGATTGCCTGCTGATTCTCGAAAATAGCAAAATCATCTAAAAGTCCACCTTCACGGTCGCAGGCTTGAGCCCGCACACCCGCCGCACCCGCCACGAGGTCATCGGGCTGAATTTCGGGGACGAGTTCTTGCAAAGCCTTCGTAAAAGCAGTTTTCGAGAACGAACGGTACATTTCGCCCAAACCCGTTTGCCAGTATTTGGTCGCAACTTTCAAGAATCCAGGCCACGTGAGGGTTTCAAATAATTCGCCCAAATGAATATCAAATTTCTTGTAGCCTTCTCTCCGAAACGCCAAAACGGCATTTGGGCCCGCTTCCACGCCCCCGTGAATCATGCGGGTAAAATGCACGCCCAAAAACGGAAAATTAGGGTCAGGAACAGGGTAAACTAAGTTCTTGACGAGGTGTTGTTTTTCGGGTTTTAGTTCAAAATATTCGCCCCGAAATGGCGTAATTCGTAGGTTATTTGCTCGGGTATCGGTCATTTGACCAACTTTATCGGAGTAAAGCCCCGCACAGTTTACGACTAATTTTGTGTCGTAGTTGCCCCAGGAAGTTACAATCGTAGAAATACCGTTTTTGGTCGAAATACCCGTAACTTTTTGGTTGAAAGCTACTTCTCCGCCCAGTTTTTGGGTTTTCAATAAATACTTTTTGCACACATCGGTATAATCAACGATGCCCGTTTGCGGCACAAAAAAACCTTTCAAACCCACCACGTGCGGCTCGTATTCACGGATTTGCTCGGCATTGAGCATCTTGAAGCCGCCCAGTCCGTTCTCTTGCCCTCGCTCGAAAAGTCCGTCCAAAATCGAAATTTGCTCGGGGCGAGTAGCTACCACGATCTTGCCGCAAAGGTCATATTTGATGTCTTCTTTTTGGCAAAAATCAAGCAGCATATCGTAGCCTTTGATGCAATTCGTGGCCTTCAAGCTGCCAGGTTTATAGTAAAGCCCCGAGTGAATCACGCCGCTATTATGCCCCGTTTGGTGCTTCGCCACCACGTCCTCTTTCTCAATGATGAGTAGCTTCAAACTTGGATTTTGCTCTTTTATTCGCAAGGCGGTGGCCAAGCCCACAATTCCCCCGCCAATTACAGTTACGTCGTATATCATTTCAATTATCAATTACCAATTATCAATTTATTACCGTTGTCAGTGTCCCCTTATTACCGTTGTTAGTGTCCCCACTGACGACATCTAATATTTTTTTTGAAAGAAACATACCTTTCTTATTACCGTTGTTAGTATCCCATTATTACCGTTATCAGTGTCCTCACCATAGCCGTCAGGATAACAACATCGGAGATGTTTAACCTCTGT
>JANNEN010000349.1:0-22049 GCA_031378715.1 Emticicia sp. | reverse complement strand
TTAAAAGATGCTATTAGAAACATTCTTAGAAAATTTGGTACTGAATATCGTATCGAATTTACAATGAATTATTAACGGTTATTTTTGTCCCAGTACTTACACATTATCCATTACTTCATGCTTTCTCTTTATCGCAATGCTTTTGGTGGGCTTTCTCGGCAGGTTTGGTTGTTGGCGTTGGTGATGCTCATCAATCGCTGCGGCGGAATGGTGATTGCTTTCTTGACACTTTATTTGACCCAAAAACTTGGTTTCAGCATAACTGATGCGGGTTTTGTGATGGTGGCGTTTGGCGTTGGGTCAATCTGCGGGACATTTATCGGCGGCAAACTCACCGATTTGATTGGGTATTTTCCCGTGCAGCTATGGAGTTTATTTTTGGGTGGCGTGATGTTTCTGCTCATTTCCCAAACCCAAAATTACTACGTAATCTGTACGCTCGTTTTCTTTTTGAGTACTTTTGGTGAGGCATATCGCCCCGCAAATACCGCTTCGATTGCCGATTTTAGTACACCCGAAACCTTCACTCGTTCGGTATCGCTCATTCGGCTGGCAATAAACATTGGCTGGTCAATCGGCCCTGCCATTGGCGGATTTTTGGCTTCCCGAGATTACACACTTTTATTCTGGGCCGATGGATTGACGAATATCTGTGCAGCGATTTTAGTTTTTAGCTTTTTGAGAAATACTCGCCGACAAAAGGCTGACAGTCAGGCAATTAAACCAGCAATAAACCCCAAAGATTCGGCTTATCGTGATCAAAAATACTGGTTTTTTTTGTTTCTAACGACACTTTATGCCGTTGCGTTCTTTCAGCTTTTCACGATTGGACCAGTTTTTTATAAGCAAGTCTGTGCCTTGACCGAAATACAAATCGGGTATATTTTGGGACTAAACGGCTTGCTGGTGGCGTTGATAGAAATGGTTTTGGTTTATAAAATCGAAGGAAAATTCGAGAAACTGTACATGATAAGTTTTGGTGTGGGTTTAGTGGTCGTCAATTACATTATTTTCTTGTTTACTCACAATTACGTTTGGCTCATTGTAGGCATTGTGTTTGCCACTTTTTCGGAGATTTTTGCCATGCCGTTTATGAATGCGTTTAGTATCGAGCGTTCAAAACCGCACAACCGAGGACAGTATTCGGCTCTACACTCCATGACTTGGTCAATTGCCCAAATATCGGCTCCACTCATCGGCACCCAAACCATTGCTCACCTTGGGTTTGATGCTCTTTGGTATATTTTGGGGTCGTTTGGCGTGCTTTCGGCGGTGGGATTTGTTTTGTTAAAAAGGCTGTGAGTTTCTTTCAATCATATACTTTCTCGCCTTTCTTACACCACACGCCCCATTTCCAATTGTAGCCGTGGATTTTGTTGGTGGGTTTTCCTGCCATATCATACACGGAATTTCCTTGATTGACCCATTCAAAAATACTCCCATAAAAATTATGCACATTCCGATAGCCCGCTTGCAGGAGTTTCTCGCCAATTTTACCGCTTCTTACGCCGATTGAGCAGTAAACCACAATATTGGCATCTTTCGGAATAGCAGCCATATTTTTTAGGTCAAAAGTATTAAAACCCACCCATTGAGCATCTTTGAGGTGGCTTACTTCATATTCGCGTCGTTCACGGGTATCGAGAAATACGGCGTTTTTCATTTTTTTTATCTCCTCGCAGCCAACCGTCGGGACGGATTTTGTGACCATTGCGTGCAGCAAACTGTCAAAAGCCTTACTTTTGACTTGGGCAAAGCTATTTTGCAGAAATGACATAAATAAAATGCCAAAGAATATTTTGTTCATTTATGTAAAAGAGTCTATTTGGACTACAAATAGACTCTTTTTTTGTCAGAAATAAAAACAATTTATCCCACTACTTTCTTGCCTCTCGCACCGCCCCCTCAAATCGCTGTACCATTTCTCTTACCAATGCTTCATCTTTTGTACTTAGGGTAAATGAAGTATGGCTATCATTCTTTTCGTCTTTCACATTAAACGAACCTCCGAGCGAATTATCTTTACCAAAGCCCATATCCATCTTGATTCGGTCGGCGGGTACATCTAAAACTAACTCATAATTACCATTTTTTTCTTTTTTATAACTTACTTTCTTCACATCTTGCAGTAGCCAACTAATGTTAAAGCCCATCGAAAAACCCTCATCTTTGGCATTTACATTCATCAACATTTTTTTTCCTGCAAACGAAAACACAGGTGTAGCTTTCTTGTCATTGACAGACATTTTTTTGCCATCGTCATCAATCACTAATTTGTTAAGCTGAGTCGTCAGCCAATCGGTTTGTTGTTTGAGAGCAGTCGTTTGGGCAAACGTTTGGGTGCTAAATACTACCGCAAAGAAAATCAAAAATAGCTTTTTCATAGTTTTTATAATTTTTTTTTCTTTCAAGATGCAAAAAAACGGCTGCGAGTTGCGTTGGTTTAAACAAGAAACTTTACTTTTGATAAAAATACATAAACCAAAAATATCAAAAGCCATCAGACAACGGTCAATCGTTTTTTAAAACACTGATAATCAATGATTTATATTATTTTTCAATAAATTTTTCAACATATTTTTTCTATGAAAAACACTTTCTTACTGCTTTTTACCTTTTTCGCCACTGCGAGTAATGCCCAAAGTTTGGTTTCCGAACAAGTTTTGAAGCACCTCGAAAACATTGACACCAACCGAATTAAAGCCCACGTTGCCTATCTATCAGATGATAAACTCAAAGGACGACTTCCTGGCAAAGAAGGTTACCAAATGGCGGTAGATTATACCATTAAGCAATACAAAGAAATGGGTTTAAAACCCGCTGGCGAAAAGGGCGGTTTTACACAAAAAGTGGTTTTGCGTAAAACGAAATTAGTTAAAGAAAACGCCAAATTTACGCTTACACTGCCCGATGGGAAAAAACAAGCACTCACCCTCGGAAATGATTTGATGATATACCCACACCCCGAACGTAAAAGTGTTGATTTCAATGCTCCGCTGGTTTTTGTTGGGGCGGGTTTTGATGCTCCACAAATCAATTTGCAAGATTATAAGGATATTGACGTAAAAGGCAAAATAGTGGTAGTTTTAAGAAAAACGCCCGAAAATCTGCTCGCCAATGTCAAGCTACATTTGGGCTATCCTGCCACATTGCAAGAATTTGCTGCCAAAAACGGAGCAATCGGTATCTTGGTTTGTAACTACACCAGTGGTATGGTGCAGTTTAAGGCTGCCGCTAATAGTATGGTGGCAAATGGTGTGTCGGCTTCGGTGACGACCAAAGGCAAACGCACGAGTTCGGCATCGGTTTTGGGTGGAAAAATCAGGCTTGCGGGCGGAATATCAGTGCCAGCTTTGCAAGCCCTCATGCGTGCCGAAAACAATATGCTTGATAGCACTTGGCAGCAACTCGAAAAAGGAAAATACGTCAGTAAGGTACTGAAAAGTAGTATTAGCGGGCATTATGAGAGTAAATTTGAAGATATTGTCAGCTATAATGTAGTAGCAAAACTGGAAGGTTCTGACCCAAAACTTAAAAAAGAATACGTCATTCACTCGGCACACCTCGACCACTTGGGCATCGGAAAACCCATCAACGGGGATTCGATTTACAACGGAGCCCATGACAACGCTTCGGGCGTGGCTTGTGCCTTAGAAATTGCGAGAATGTACGCCACCGTAAGCCAAAAACCTAAGCGTTCGTTACTCTTTTTGCTCGTAACGGCGGAAGAAATGGGGTTGTTGGGTTCGGGTTATTTTGCGGCATTTCCGACCGTCAAAAAATCTCAAATTGTGGCCGATATAAATACCGATATGCCCACGCTGCTTGCTCCCTTAGAGTCGGTTGCTCCGCTCGGTGCCGAACATAGTAGTTTGCAAAAAGTGGTCGAAACGGCGGCGAGTTTAGCAAAATTAGAAGTCGAACCCGACCCTGACCCCAGCGAAGGGCGATTTGTGCGAAGCGACCAGTATAATTTCGTGAAAGCGGGAATCCCAGCTTTGCATATCAAGTACGGATACCGATTCAGTAATCCGAGTTTGAATTTGGCCGAAAAAGTCAAGAAATGGCGTGAAGCACATTACCACAAACCATCGGACGAGCTAACTAACGGGTTCGTGTGGTCGGCATCTAAAAAATATGTGCAAGTCAATTTTTTGGTAAGTTATCTGATTTCCCAAACCCCAGCCCGACCAACGTGGAACAAAGGCGATTTTTTTGAAAGAAAGTGATAGTCTTCGCCCATTCACTTAGAAGACTGGCTAATAGGCAGAAGTGCATAACAAAAAAGCCTTGTTCTTTCGAGCAAGGCTTTTTCGCTATGTCTTAAAGAAAATTATTTCTTCAATGAATCTACAGCAGCAGTAGCAGCAGAGTCAATAGTTGCAGTAGCTGAGTCAGCAACAGCAGTAATTGCTGAGTCTGCAGTGGCTAATGTTGAATCAACTGCTGATTCAGTCTTTGATGTACAAGCAGCTAATGAAGCTACACATGCTACGAATAAAATTGCGATTACTTTTTTCATTGTCTTTGTTTGCGGTGTTTTAAGGTTTGAAACGCATTGCAAATTTAAGACAATTTTAAGATACGGTGCAAGTTTTTCTTAAAAAATATTTAAAATTTCCTTAAATTCTTTTTAAGAAAATAGGTTTTCTTGGTTTTGTACAATTTTAGCGAACGCTACGGGTCTTAATTTTCTCATAAATACCCGTACTTCTGAATGTCAGGAATTTATGCCCATAAAAATTGGCAAAGAAACTGAATCCCATTCCGACAACGTGCGAAGATTTTTCTCGCAAGAAAAGTGAGAAGTTACTAAAAAATGGGTTTGCTACGTGGTCGAGGGTGAGCGACGAGATGCCAACTTGTATGCCCAATGCCACAGCGGCAATAATCAAAAACTTGATGGATTCTCGGGTTGAGTTACCAGATTCTTTAGCCGAAAAAGCAAATATTTTTGCAGGAATAAAACTTACAACCGTAGCCGTCAGATAACCCGCAAATACACTCAAATTGAAGGCGGGCTTGTCAGCGTATCCTAAACTCAAAAATAACGATTTGTACGGAATTTGGGAAAGAAAATTCGTTCCTGCACCAAGCACTGCGGTCAGGAAAAAAGAAACGAAGGTTCTTAATTCTTTATTTTTTATTTTGCTGAGTAACTTCACAAATAAATTGAGTCCAGAAAATTGTAAGATAAGTTCCATAGGTTTATGATTTGAGGTTGGTCAAATCATAGCAATTCACGTACCAAGTTGGGCAGCAAGCCCAGCAAAACTGAACCAGCGGTAGTGAATCCAAGAATTATTTTGTAAAACGACGACAGCGTAATGTTTTCGCCTTCACCGTCTTTCATGTATGCCGCAATGATTGGCTTGAAATAATAATAAATTCCAACCGCCGACATGGCTATTGCCAACACCAGTACCCAAATATGCCCCCGTGAGGCCGCATCGGCAAAGACGTAAAATTTACCCCAAAAACCTGCCGTTAGCGGTATTCCTGCCAACGATAACATCGAAATCGTAAGTACTGCCGCTAAAAATGGGCTTTTCTTTGACAATCCGTTGAGTACTGCAATATTTTCGTTTGGTCGGCCATCAACCAAACGATTTTCCGATACGAGCATCAGCACACCAAAAGCACTAATTGTGGCTAATGAATAAGCCAACGAATAGAATACGATGGAAGCACCCGTTTTATTGCCCAAACCCACGATGGCAAGCAACATATATCCTGCGTGCGAAATACTCGAAAATGCTAACATACGTTTGAAACTACTTTGAGCAACGGCCGTAATATTACTGATAAATAAACTTAGAATGGCTATCACGACTATCATTACCCACCAAAAACTGTACATCGGCGAGAACGAAACTTCCAAAATACGATAAATTGCAGCAAAGCCAGCCGTCTTGACGATGGTGGACATAAAGGTTGTAAAAATCGTTGGTGAACCTTCATAAACATCGGGTGTCCAGAAATGAAAGGGAGCGGCTGAAACTTTAAAAAGCAAGCCAATCAGCAAAAATGTAACCCCAATGTAGAGAAACACGGGGCGAATCTCGACGGGCAGAGCGAGCGTACCACGAGCGGCTGAAATATCAAATGAGCCATTTGCTCCGTAGAGCATTGCTATTCCGAAGAGCATAATGCCCGTGGCGAAAGCTCCCATTAAGAAATATTTAAGGGCGGCTTCGTTGCCTCGTAAGTTACGTTTGTCGCTACCTGTAAGAATATACATTGACACCGACAGGATTTCGACCCCAATAAAAAGCATGATGAGGTTCTGAAAATTGGTCATCATCACGGCTCCGACCAGCGAAAACTGCATGATAGCGAAATATTCGGCGGGTTGGGCGTGTTCGTCATCAATAAAACCCTTCGAGAGTGCCATCACCAAAAATGCCGAGAGCAAAATAATTGAAGAGAATAAAATCGAAAGATTACTTGATTCGAGCATATCGCTGAAATACAACCCTGGACTGTTCCAATCAATCAGATTTGACAAAAAAGCCAAAGCCACAAAAAGCAATGAAGCGGGCAAAAGTATTTTTTTTGATTTTAGGAATCCTAAAAACAAGGTAACAAGGCCAGTAAGAGAGAGTACGAGGATTGGATACATTTTTTATTTTTTTCTAATCTTAGGTAAAAAAGGTTTATTTTATTAGTAATGTCCTTTTACCGAAATGATAAAAATATCACCGTTTTCGACAATTTTATAAACAATTCGGTGTTCGTCTGTGATTCTTCTTGACCAACAGCCTTTCAAATTATGTTTTAGAGCTTCGGGCTTTCCTATGCCATCAAACGGATTTCTACGAATATCTCGAATGACTTCAAAAGTTCGTTTGAAAATATTTTTATTATAAATTGCCCAATCGCAATAATCATCAAAGGCATCTGGGTCAAATACTATATTTTTCATTTTGATAATAAACCTAATGAAAAAGTATCAAATTCATCTGCTGACATTTCAATTCGCTTAGTGTTCGTATCAATGCTTTTGGCTATTTTTTCTAATCTTTCCAAATATTCTTTTTTTGTTTCGGTTTTTGTTAAACCAAAATCTTCATTATTTGAAATAGTAATTTGTAGCTCTCTGCTTTGCTTAAATAGTTTTTTGATTGATTCAAGAAAATTCAGGTCTAATTCTTCTTTTTTTATCACAAAAGTAGTTTCCATTGGATACGTTTTATTTAAAATTTCATTTCGCTATCATCTGCAAAATACTATTTACGGCTGGCTCGGTAATTTTCAGAAATATATTCGCAAAACGTAAAGTACTTAATTAACTGAGATTTCAAAACGTTTAAAACTAATAGAAAGGTCAGGATCTCGAAAAAAATCTAAACCTAAAACCCCATGAATATCAACAAGTACATTGTTGAAAAAAAAGTCATAAGAACAAACTTCAATATTTTTTACAGTTTTTCCCAAAACACTTAAAGACTTTATCTTGAAAACAAGGGCCTCTATTGAACCTTTTCCCGTTTCTAACTGAACTATATTTTTTGAGTTTTCAATTTTATAACCTGCCAGCAATAAAGTAGAAAGGTCGATAACTGTGTGCGACGCACCAGTATCAAGAGCAAGAACTAAATTATCATTCCCGATTTTTCCTTCAACAATTATTAGGCTTTCTTCGCTATCTAATTTGAATTTATAAACACTCATAGCCAAAATTTCCGCCCTTTCGGAATTTCACCAGTATAGATTAACGTTACGTTTTCGACAGTTTTCTTAACATCTTGTGCATTATACGCTAATTCTCGCTTGTCTTTACTGTGGTACAATACTACACCAGAAATTAATCTACTGATGATACTTGCTTGAAGTTCGGGGTCATTCAATAAAGGGTTTCCAACCAATACCCACTCGTTAGGGTAGGAAACTCGCATTTGTTCCAACGTCATTGTCTTCATAACAAATCTATTTAAAATTTCACTTCGCTATCATCTGCAAAATACTATTTACGGCTGGCTCGGTGATTTTCAAGAATATATTCGGAAAAATACCCATCATCAGCACCATAACGGCAATCGGTAATAAAACGGCTATTTCGCTACCACTGACATCTTTAAACTTTGCGGTGGTTGCGTTACTTTCGCCAAACATTGAGCGTTGCATGAGGCGAAGCATATAAACGGCTCCCAAAATAATTGTCAAACCAGCGATTGCACCCAACCAAACGTTGGTATCATAAACACTTTTGAGCAGTAAAAATTCGCCCACAAAACCGTTTGTTAGTGGCAATGCGACACTACCGAGCATGATGATCATAAAATAAATACTCAAAGCGGGAGTTTTTTGGGTAATACCGCCCAAGGCACTCAAATCACGGGTTTGGGTACGGTCATAAATTATTTTAACAATAAAAAACAAGCCAACGGCATTAATCCCGTGGGCCATCATTTGAAGTAATGCTCCTTGAATACCACCCAGCGTACCAGTCATTACGCCCGCCGCCATGAGTCCCATGTGGGCAAACGATGAGTAAGCAATGAGGCGTTTGATATTGTTTTGCTGAATGGCAATAATTGACCCGTAAATCAAACCAATTACTGAAAGTATCATGCCGAACAATCCCCAGTTTGCTACGCCAACGGGTGCGAGTGGAAGCATGATGCGGATAAGCCCGTAAACGCCCATTTTAGAAAGTAGTCCCGAAAGCAACATCGTGGCGGGTGTTGGCGATTCTGAATAAGTATCGGGCTGCCAAGTATGAAACGGTAAAACGGGCATTTTGATAGCAAAAGCAATGAAAAACGCCCAAAATAAAAGATTTTGTGCATTTGGAGAAAGTAATTTCGCCGTAATACTTAATTGCTGAATGTCGGCAGTTCCGCCGTTTGTGTATAGATAAAGTACGGCCACGAGCATAAATAAACTTCCGAAGATGGTATATACAAACATCTTGAAGGTAATGCGGGGGGCATCTTTCCCGCCCCAAATGGCGGCCATGAAATAGACAGGAATGAGGGCTGCTTCGTAGAAAAAATAAAACAGAAAAATATCACGAGCCATGAATACACCCATCAAGGCGGTTTCGGCCAAGAGGATTAGGGCGTAAAACGTAGCGTGGTTTTTGTAGGAATGTTTGTAGGTCGAAAGAAGAATCAACGGCACTAAAAAAGCCGTGAGCGTTACCATCAACAAGCTAATACCATCAAGCGATAGATGAAAATTGATGTTCAAATCTTTCATCCAACTGTATTTTATTTCAACGGGAGCTTGGGCATTGAAAGATGTAAAGGCATAAATTGCAATGGCGAATGTTGCCAATGACGTGCCGATGGCTACATTTTTTGATGTATTGGTATTACCTTTCAGCAGTAATAATAAAACACTACCGACGAGCGGTAGGAGTACGAGTATGAGTGCTAACATTTGACTATTTTTGATTTCTTTTAATGATTATTTATCACCGTAATGACCTCTAAAACTGGCAATACTTATTTTATCGTTTTCGATTTTGTAGATTAGTCTATGCTCATCGGTAATTCTTCTTGACCGCACGGGCGGCCCCGCAATACCCCTTTCGTTGGTGCTTCAATGGTTCTGGTTTTCCGATTCCTTTGAAATAATTTCGGTCAATATCTTTTATCAAATCATTTATTCGTTCCCAAATTTTTCTATTTTCGGTAGCCCAATTGATATATTCTTCGTGGCTATTTTCTTCAAATAGTAAGGGCTTCATTGCTTTGATAATTTAGCCACTAATGCTTCAAATTCTTCTCCTGAAAATTCAATCAAATTTTCTCCTCGTTCGATATTTTCAATGGATTTATCAATTTTTTGTCTATAGTTTTCTTTACGTAAATCATTTTGAGTTTTTCCACCAATTTCAATTTCACCACCTTTAAAAAGATTTTTCACCTTTTTGAAAAACTCATAATCTAATTCAGATTCGTTTATTTTGATTGTCGCTTGCATGATTTTAATATTTTACTTTATACCTACAAATGCTTTAATCGTCCCCAAAATCGTTTCTAAAACTTGGTAGCCAAGATTCATTCCCAATATAACGGCAATACCAATGACCATCGCAAACAAATAAAATCCCGTGCCACCCGCTTGCAATTTGCGGGCTTTTTGACTGAAAGTATTCACAAATCCGCCGATACCATTCACCACTCCGTCAAATCCTTTTGGCTCAACGATGTTAGCAAAGGTATTCGATAGATTTTTAATTGGATTTACAAATGCTGCCCAATAAGCATCATCGACGTAATATTTATTATAAACCGTTTTTTGCAAACCCGTAATCTCGGCATCTTCGGCTGGGATATTCTTGCTATTTCCGAATTTCACATAAGCATAACCAATCGAAACTGCGGCGGCGGCTACTGAAACGCCCATCAAAATCCATTCCGTAGAGTGGTCGATTGTCATTACGCCGAAGGCAGGATTGACTACTTTCGAACCAGCATAGATTGGATTCAAGAAATCGGCAAGTAGGTGTGGAAAATGAAATATTTCGGGCATTCCGATAAAACCACCAACGATTGATAGCACGGCCAGCACCATTAGTGGTAATGTCATGCTAAACGGTGATTCGTGCAAATGATGCTCTTGGTCATCGGTGCCTCTAAATTTGCCTGTAAAAGTCAAGAAATACAAGCGAAACATATAAAAAGCCGTCATCATCGAACCCAGTACGGCCAATGCCCACATGAGTTTGTTATGCTCGTACACATGAGCCAAAAGTTCGTCTTTCGAGAAAAAACCAGCAAACGGCGGGATTCCCGAGATGGTAATCGTACCGATTAAGAACGTAATTGCCGTAATTTTGATTTTTCCACTAAGCCCGCCCATTCGTCTGATGTCTTGTTCGCCGCCCATGGCATGAATCACGCTTCCCGCACCCAAAAACAATAATGCTTTAAAAAATGCGTGCGTAATGACGTGGAAAAAGCCCGAACTGTAAGCCATCACGCCCATTCCCATAAACATATAACCCAACTGACTCACGGTTGAGTAAGCGAGTACTTTTTTAATATCATTCTGAAAAATACCGATTGTGGCCGCAAACAAGGCAGTTGCGAGGCCAATCCAGCCCACAAATTCGAGGGTTTGGGGGGCGAGTGTATAAAGTACATTCGAGCGAACAATCATGTAAAGCCCCGATGTAACCATTGTGGCGGCGTGAATCAAAGCCGAAACGGGCGTTGGACCAGCCATGGCATCGGGTAGCCAAGTGTAAAGCGGCAACTGTGCCGATTTTCCCATTGCTCCGATGAATAAAAAAGCGGTAATGGCCAAAATCGTGGTATTTCCCATCGAAAGGCTTTTTGCTTTTTCAAATACTTGGAGGTATTCGACCGTACCAAATTCATTGATTATCAAAAATACACCAATTAGAAAACCCAAATCGCCGACCCTATTCATGATGAATGCTTTGCGGGCGGCGTTGCCGTACTCGAAATTTTTGTTCCAAAAACCAATCAATAGATATGAACAAAGACCAACGCCTTCCCAACCGATAAACATCACAACGTAGTTTGACCCCATGACGAGCAGCAACATCGAAAACAAAAAGAGGTTGAGAAAAGCAAAAAATTTGCCGTAGCCTTCGTCGTCGTGCATGTACCCCATTGAGTAAACGTGAATGAGCGTACCCACGCCCGTAACGACGAAAAGCATCAAGATTGAAAGTTGGTCAATCTGAAAAGAGAAACTAATATTGAGCGTTCCGACGGTAATCCAGTCGAAAATATTGACGATAATTGGTTGGCTACCGCCCGCAATAAATGCTTGGTAAGCCGAAAACGCTCCCACAAATGAAAGCAATGCGGCTCCTGTGCTAATCCAGCCAGCAATTCCTTTGGAGATTTTACGAAAGCCAAGCCCATTGATTAAAAATCCGATGAGCGGGAATAGAGGTATGAGTTTTATTAATGACATATATTGTACGCTTTTTTTCTATTTTAGTAATGCCCTTTGAGCGAATGAATCTGAATAGCATCTTGTTTAATTTCGTAAATTATTCTATGCTCATTGTCTATTCGTCTTGACCAAAGTCCAGCCAAGTTATGTTTCAAAGGTTCGGGTTTACCGATACCACTAAATGGTGTCAAAGAAATAGAGTTGATTAATTCTCTTATTCTTTTGAGAATTTTATCGTTTTTTTTACTTTTCCAATAAGCTAAATCTTTTTTAGCATCATCATTCAACCTTATTTCCATATATCATCAAGAGAAATGACCGAATAGTTACCTTCTTCAAAGTCTTTTTTCCCCCTTTCAATTTTCGCAACAAATTCAGGACCATAGGGTGATTCCTCTTTCTTCTCAAAACGAACATTCAAAGCTACCATGACAGCTTTCAGTGCTTTCATCTGCTTGTTATTTTCGGGGTAAACTAGTAATGCTTCCATTAATTTTCAGTTTTAAGATTTTTACCACTTCAATTTATCCAAAAGGCCTACGTCAATTGAGCGAATATTTCGGTAAATCATTACGATGATGGCAAGCCCAACGGCTACTTCGGCGGCGGCAACGGCCATGATGAAAAACACAAAGACTTGTCCAGCGGGGTCGGAGCGATAGGCCGAAAAAGCCACCAAAAGTAAATTAACGGCATTGAGCATCAACTCGACTGACATAAAAATAATGATGGCGTTGCGGCGAATAAGCACCCCAACGATGCCAATGATGAACAAAATACTGGCTAATAGTACGTAATTTATGAGCGGTATTTGGAAAATATCGGGTATTTGGCTTTGCATTTCAATTATCAATTATCAATTATCAATTATCGGCTAACGATGACTTCGCTTTGAGTGAGGGCTTCGTTTTATTCTATTATTTTTGCAAAAATAAGCAATTTAAGTTTTTGAAGTGTGCTTTTTACAAAAATTGTTATTTATCTAACATCATTTTTAATTTTATTTCGGTCAATTTCCGCTTCGTATCCAACGGAAAATCGCCGTTTATCATCCAATCATAATATTGCGGTTCTTGCTTGAAGACTAATTTTACGGGCTTTTTATTATGTTTTCCGAAGTTGAATAATATTTCGCCCTTATCGTTCATTATCATTCTTTGAGCAAAATCTACGATGTTGGCCGAGGTCAGCAGGTGCAGTACGTCCATATCATTTTTTACGGGTTCGTACTCTTCGCCTTTGCTATCTTTGATTTTTACACCTTCGTATTTTTCAACTTGTGAGCAGAGAACTTCCAGTGTGGCTAAGGTATCGACTTCGGCACTGTGGGCGTTTTCGAGGGTTTTATTACAGAAAAACTTATAAGCAGCCGAAAGTGTGCGGGGTTCCATCAAGTGAAAAATCCGCTGGGCATCAATCAGTTTTCGGTTTTTGGTGTCGAAATCAATATCAACTCTGAGAAATTCTTCGACCAACATCGGCACATCAAAGCGATTGCTGTTAAACCCCGCCAAGTCGCAACCTTCTAAAAACTGAGCAAGAGCCTTGCCAATTTGCTTGAACGTTGGAGCATCTTTTATATCATCGTCATAAATTCCGTGAATAAGGCTCGTTTCGAGCGGAATCGGAATACCAGGATTGATGCGTTTGGTTTTTACTTCTACCGTGCCGTCGAGTTTGGCCTTGGCGATGCAGAGTTCAACTATTTTATCTTTGGCTACATTAACGCCCGTTGTTTCGAGGTCGATTACGGCTAAGGGTTTACGTAGTTTGAGGGAGTGAGTGAGCATTTGGGTGTTTTTTATTTCGGTTTGCAAAGTTAGGAATTATATCAGAATTTCAGCAAAATTGTCAATGATTTGGCAAAAGGAAAAAAATGATTCGTAAGAAATTGGAATTTCAGTAGTTTTGTGGGGGAATTTATTTTACCACAGAGGGAACTGAGAAAATACCACAGAGATTATCTTTTTTGTCTTGGTGAGGAATAAACGCATCAATCAATTAGTTTTCACTTCCTCGAACATCTATAATTTCGGCACAAATGCAACAAAAAACCGTTCGCTCGCTTTGGTATTTTACAATTTTCATTCTTGCCGCAATGCTTTTGCCACGATTGGTGGTGCAGGGGCTTTTTGGTGATGGCTTGTTGTACTCATCAATGGCTCGAAATATGGCAATCGGCAAGGGTAGCATTTGGCAACCGTTCTTTTCGAGTGGCTATTGGATAGAAAACATCAAGCCGATTTATTACGAAAACCCGCCTTTGATGCTTTGGTTGCAATCGTTTTTCTTTCGGTGGTTTGGCGATTTTTGGTGGGTCGAGAAGTTCTATTCTTTCTGTTTGTTTCTTGTAAATGCTTTTTTGCTCGTTAAAATTTGGCATTTATTTGAGAAAAAATACACGCTAATTGCTGGTTTAGGTTGCGTTGTGCTATTCTTTTGGAGCATCATGCCCCGTGTGATTTGGGGAAACCCCAACAACATGATGGATAACCAAATGCTCACGTTCTGTCTGTTGGCTATTTGGTTGATTTTCAAAGGATTAAGCAGTAAAACCATGACTTCCCTCTTGATTTACAACAGTTTGGCAGGCGTAAGTGTATTTTTAGGTGTTCTTGCCAAAGGCCCCGTTGCGGTTTATCCTCTGGCAATTCCATTTTTATGGGCAGTATTTACGAAGGAAATTTCACTAAAAAAAGGATTTCTGTTGAGTGCTTACATCACGATAATGACCCTTGTTTTTTTTGCGAGTTTACTTTGGCAAAACCAAGCAGCATATAGTTTTTTTGAGAATTATTGGCAACAACGCCTGCAAGCCGTAATCGTGGGTAGCCGTACCGATATGGCACTCATTGGCTGGGAACGATTTGAAACTTTACAGTATCTCGCCGTTGAGCTTTTACCGATGGTGATTCTGTTTTTGTTGGGTTATGTTTTCTTGAAAATCAAGCGAATAAGTGTTCATTCCAACAAAAAATACAACCAAATTGCTTGGTTTTTTGTGGCGGTGGGCTTTTCGGCTACGCTGCCCATTATGATAAGCACCAAGCAAAGTGCGGTTTATTTACTGCCTGGCTTGCCGATGTTTGCATTCGCAGGAAGTTTTTTTGTGGTGTCTTTTCTTGAAAAAATGCTTGCTTTTTCTACCCAAAAATTTGTTACCAGACTTTTGTATTTTTCGTACTTGGGTGTCTTCGTTACCTTAGTTTATACCTTTACCGAAATCGGAAAAGTTGGCCGAGAAAAGGCACTTGCTCACGATATTATTGAGCTAAAAAAAATCATTCCTGCCAACGAACGCATTGGCGTTTGCCCCGAAATGATGGAAGATTTTACGTACCACACCAATCTGCAACGTTTTGGTTATTTTGAATTACAAAGCAGCGATACAACTCGTTTTTTTCTTGCTAAAAAGACACCCGCCGATTCGCTCCAAAATATTATCCCGAACAATTATCGAAATGTACCCTTCAAGAATGAAATCTTGGTTTTGTACGAAAGAAATGAGTGAGAAGTGAAGCCTCCCAACTACTTTCGGTTGCGGAGTTTTTTATCATCAACGGTTTTGTTGAGAAACTGGTTGATTTTCTCAATATCATAGCTCATCTGGATTTCGCCGAATGAATTGATGTTAATATCAAAACCATTCAAATCTTTGTGTACACGAGGTTTATCGTTATTTATTTTTTCTTCTACTTTTTTCTTTGCCATGATTATTATATTTTTGTACGTGAATCTATAATTATAACGCTGTCGTAGCCTCCGTTTCTCGAAATTTGAGGTGACTTTTATAAAACACCCACCCCATGTTCAAAATAAGAATCATAGTGGTATTGCTTATCATAGAGCTGGTATTGCATTATACCTCTTATCCTATGTACTCGTTGATTACGCAATTTATTATCGTTGGGTATTTCATTTGGTGGTATTTTACCGAACGAAAATCAAATTTTAATTATGCAGATAAATTACTTATTGCTTCCACGATAATATCTGCTTCTTCGCCACTAACTCAATATATACCTAATTTTTTGGTTGCTAATGCTATAAAACTTACTATTCTTTCGTTGAGCTTCGTTCTAATGATTTTTATGTTTAGGAATGAAGGAGCAAAAATCAGCTTTGCCAACAAGACAAACATCTTCTTGATATTTGCTTCCTATATTTTTCTACCGTGTGTTTTTTTTATAGTGATGATAATTCCACTCACTACTAATACTGTATCGGTAACAATATTTTTGTACTTGCTACCGATGCTTTATATGGTTGTCTTATCAACGTTCTTGCCCTATTCCGAAAAAGGTAAACTTTTTATTTCTTTGGCAATGTTTGTCGTGATTTTGTCGAGTGGTGTGAATTCCTATCGACTGTACGTGACACCCTTCATATTTGATTATGCCTTTGTAAGAATCTTTACAACTGCCTTTCGATTATTTATGCTCTACGCAATGGTTAATCGCATTGATGTACGAAGAAATCAATCGGATTATTTATACTAAAACTCGCATGGCATTTTCGATGCGTTGCGACACTTCATATTTACCCAAAATCTCCAAAGTCAGCATCAAATCTGGGCCTTTTCCTTCTCCCGTAATAACCAAACGGAAAGCCTGCATAATTTTCCCTGCCTTGATACCAGCCGCTTCAAGTGCCGAGAAAATTGTATCGTGAATACTTTGTGATGTAAAGCCCTCATTATCAGCACTTTGTATAGTATCTTTGATGATACCCATTGCTTTGCGGGCATCGTCATTCCACTTTGATTTTACGATTTCTTCGTCATAAACCGTTGGTGCGGCAAAAATGAAAGGCACTTCTGAGAGCATTTCCTGCGGGAAAGTTACACGGTCTTTCATCAGATGTACTAATTTCATAGCAAAATCTTCACTCAAATCAGTACGGTTTTCTTGAATAAAAGCGACCAATTCCTCCTCAGTTTTTGCTTTCAAATAGTGCTGATTAAACCATTTTGCTTTGTCAATCATAAACTTTGCCCCCGCCTTATGGATTTTGTCAAGCGTAAAGGCATCTACCAGTTCGGACATCGAAAAAATCTCTTGTTCAGTGCCAGGATTCCAGCCCAAAAACGCCAAAAAATTAACGACCGCTTCCGAAAAATAACCATCTTGCTTGAATCCACGGGCAGTTTCACCCGTTGCGGGGTCTTGCCAAGCCAAAGGAAAAATCGGAAAATTGCCCAAAAGCCCATCACGTTTACTGAGTTTTCCGTTGCCTTCGGGTTTGAGTAAAAGCGGCAAATGAGCAAATTCTGGCACTTGCCAACCAAAGGCTTTGTACAATAATATATGCAGCGGTGCTGAGGGAAGCCATTCTTCACCCCGAATGACGTGGGTGATTTCCATGAGGTGATCATCAACGATGTTTGCCAAATGATAAGTCGGCATTCCGTCCGATTTTAGCAAAACTTTGTCATCAATCGTTGAAGGATGTACCACCACCCAATCACGGATAATATCACGAAAACGAATTTCTTCTTTTAAAGGCACTTTCAACCGAATCACGTAATCATCACCATTGGCGAGTCGGGCTTCGACTTCTGCTTTTGGTAGCGTGAGCGAGTTTTTCATCTGTAACCTTGTCACGGCATTGTACGACAGATTATCGACCTTGGCCGCTTCGAGTTGCTTCCGCATTTCGTCCAATTCTTCGGCCGTATCGAAGGCATAATAGGCTTTTTCTTCCGAAATCAACTGCTCGGCGTACTGGCGATACATCGGTTTTCGCTCCGACTGCCGATACGGTGCGTGCGGCCCGCCCACGCCCTGCCCCTCATCGATTTCGATACCGACCCACGCCAGAGCCTCCAAAATATAATCTTCCGCCCCAGGTACGTAGCGGGTTTGGTCGGTATCTTCGATGCGGAGGAGCATTTTTCCGCCCATTTTTCGGGCAAAAAGGTAATTATACAAAGCCGTACGCACGCCGCCAATGTGGAGCGGGCCAGTTGGGCTGGGGGCAAATCTTACACGAACCATTTTTTGAGTTATGAGTGATGAATTATGAGTTATGAAGTTGGTTTCGTACAATCGCAAGTTCGACCCCGTCATCTCCGTCATAACCAATATTTGAAATCGAAGAACAAAATTACTTGTAAATTCTAAGGAAAAGTAGAAAAAAAGGTAAAATCAGACGTAAGTAATTTTCTAATCAAGCAAAATCAAGCAAAAACTATTCTTTTGGCTTTTTATAAAGCGGCACGGTGCTGCACGGCTCGCCAAACATGATACTTTGGGCATAAGGGCGAAGTCGGCGAGTGACTTCCACGTAGGCCGTCGTCGGTACAGCAACTTTGCTGCAACCCTTCACTACGACTTTTGCTCCTGCGTAGTCTTCAAAGTTTATCTTGGCGAGGGCTTCGGCGTAGAGTTTTTGTTCCAAGTCATGCAAGTTTCCAAAGACGATTGCGTTGGCGAAGGGTTCGAGATGAATGGCGAGCAACATATACGCCCAAGTCGGAATGACGGCATCTTCGGTGCAGGTAATGGCGATGTTTTTGCCCGAATATTGCTGCCAATCGTGGGTTTTCAGAAATTCTCTAAAATCTTTTTCTTTCAAAATCAAACCCATGAAAAGGTTATCTTTCAGGTCATATAGTACTCGCTCGCCTGCGTGATAGAAATCTTCTAAGTCCAGCGAAATCAAACCACTTTTGGCTACTCGGTTTATTATTGTGTCTTCCATTTTTTGTTGTAAATCAATCATCACAAAAGACAACGTTTTCTTTATTCAGAAAGTTTGTTTTCTGACTTCTCTTCTTGGTCGTTTTCTTTTTGAGTTTCAACATTGTCATTTTCAGTTTCAATGTATGCTTCAATGATTACGGGCTTTTCGGTTAGCGGAATGGGGCGTAACGAAACATAGTCATAGGCATTGCTTAGGTTCCAGATGCGAGCAAAAACCCGTCCGAAGATAAATAGTTGTTGAACCAAAAACATGAGCCAAATCGTAAAGCCCGACCTCATACCGATAGTTGATTCCAAGAAAAGATAACACAATATGAAAACAAAAATTACGACCAAAACCGCCCAATAAACCTGCATCGTTTTGACATTAGCAAACACATATCTTGATGCTCGCCAGAAGGCTTTCCAAGGATTTAGGAGATTGTCACGGTGGAGCAACACCCGAGCGTAGTCGCCGACGTTGAGCAGATATGTAAGATAATAAAACATAAAACCGCTCGGTAGCAGCATCCAGGCTACGAATTTTGGTTCGGTGAGTCCGTCAGACATAACACCAAAAAGCACAAAAAGTACGATTGAGGTAGCAAATGCAAAAATGATAAGGATTAATTGTAGCAAGAAAATAGCCAAGAAAGGCAAGAAATAACGAACCGAATTTTTCAGAAAATCACCTACTCTGAATGTATCTCGAACCGTAAATTGACTCAAAACTCCGCCCGAAAAAAAGATATTTAGCAGCACATAAATCCCCGAAAGGATCAAGCTCATGGGCATCAGTGGTTTGAGCGATTTGGCACCATTATTCAGGAAATCATTGAAAGCCGTAAAGTCAAAATCTCGCACTAAGTTATTGAATATCAGCGAGTTTTGCGAGGAGTTTTGCAGCGTACTGAAAGCAGGAAAAGCCAATATAAGTCCCAAACCGACATTCGTCAAGAAAATTAATAAGACTATTTGCCAGTTTTGGGCAGTTCGGCGGAAAGCTTGCCTGAGTATTGTGAGCATTATTACGGAGCGGTCAGTTTTTCATTGTTTTTATGCCGCAATATATCTCTTTTTGTTTTCTTTTCAAGGTTTTTTCGCAGAGCTTCGGTCAAATCAATGCCCGTTTGGTTGGCAAGGCAGATTAATACAAAAAGCACATCGGCCATTTCATCGCCCAAATCCTTATCTTTGTCCGATTCTTTTTCTGACTGTTCGCCGTAGCGGCGTGCCATGATGCGGGCAACTTCTCCCACCTCTTCCATTAGCATTGCCGTATTGGTAAGCTCATTAAAATACCTCACGCCAATGGTTTTTATCCAATCATCAACAATTTTCTGTGCTTCTTCGATGGTCATATTTTTTGGAAATGTAGTAAAAATGATAAATGGGGTAAATGTAATGAATGTGACAAAAATGTTGATTCGGGCGGCGTTCCGCATCAATGTTTTATTTGGACAATATTCAAAATAATTTTAAAAATCCTTTGCAAGTTCGAGGAGGGCTGGGGTGGCAGCCGTTGCCGAATGGTTTTCTTCCCTCCCTACTGGGGAGGGCTGGGGAGAGGCGTCCTATTTTCCTCATACCATTCCTTAAAACTCTGCTTCGGAGCATCGGGCAATTCCCTTGCCTTCGCCCACGGATTCATGCTTTGGTTGTGTGTAAGTCCGTGTGGTAAAACTCGCAATGCTCCACGAGCTAATTTTCCGCTCAAATCATAGACTTTTGGCATCGAAAGCACCTTTGCCAAACCTTTCATACCCCATTTTTTAGCGGCAGGAAGTTCGTTATTATTGCCAACAATTTGTCGCCATTTGTAAAGCTGCACGTGAATATCAATTTTTACGGGGCAAACATCAGAACACGAACCGCAAAGCGTAGAAGCAAAAGGCAAGCTGCTATATTTATGCAAATCAATGTTGGGTGAAAGAATTGCACCAATTGGGCCTGGCACTGTAAAATCGTAGCTATGCCCGCCACTACGGCGATAAACGGGGCAGGTATTCATGCAAGCACCACACCGAATACATTTCAGCGAAGCACGAAAATCTGCTCGTCCGAGTTGCTGCGTTCGGCCATTATCCACAATGACAATGTGCATTTCTTTGCCATCGGCGGGTTTCGTAAAATGGGAAGTATAAGTCGTAACTGGCTGACCAGTAGCACTTCTGGCAAGTAAACGAGTATAAACCGATAGGTGATGTAGCTTCGGAAGTATCTTTTCGATGCCCATACAGGCAATATGAACTCTTGCCAAATTTACGCCCAAGTCGGCATTGCCTTCGTTGGTACAAACCACAAAACTACCCGTTTCGGCAATTGCAAAGTTTACGCCCGTGAGTGCCACATCTGCCGCCACAAATTTTTCTCTTAGGTGCTGACGTGCCGCTTCGGTCAGAATCTGGGGGTCTTTTTCGCCTTTAGCTGTGCCGAGATGCTCGTGAAAAGTTTCGCCTACATCTTCTTTTTTTAGGTGAATGGCGGGCAAAACGATATGACTCGGGGTTTCATCTCTAAACTGAATGATGCGTTCGCCCAAGTCAGTATCGACTACTTCAATGTTGTTTTTTTGCAGGAAACTATTCAAATGACACTCTTCGGTGAGCATTGATTTGCTTTTTATCAAGCGAATATTTCTTCCCTCCTGCCCTACTGGGCGAGATTGCTTGGCAATATCAAGCACGATTTGGTTATGCTCGGCGGCATCGACAGCCCAGTGGATTTTTACGCCATTTTTTAAGGCATTTGTTTCAAATTCGAGCAAATAATTATCCAAATTACTAAGTGTATGGTCTTTTATTTCCGAGGCGAGGGTGCGTAAATCCTGAAATTCGGGAATCGGATAAACCGCTTTATCTCGCTTCTGACGGACAAACCAAAGGGTTTCGTCGTGCCAAGTGGTGCGTTCAAAATCTTTATTAAACGCTTCGGCTAATTCGGGGTGATGTTGGTGGCTCATGGTTGGTTTCCGTTCAAGATTTCGGCAATGTGCATTATTTTTATTGGTACATTTTGGCGTTTTGCGATGCCTTCGAGGTGCATCAAACAAGATACGTCGCCCCCCGTTAAGATTTTTGTTCCGTTGCGAAGATGGTCGGCTATTCGGTCTTGCCCCATACGTGCCGAAACGGCTTCTTCGGTGATGCAAAACGAACCCCCAAAGCCACAACATTCGTCGTTTCGCCCCAATTCGGTGAGTTCGATGCCCTTTAATTTGCGTAAAAGTTTAGAAATTTGTCCATCTCGCACGCCCGTAATTTCGGAAGCATTGGCTTGCCGAAGTCCACGCTGACCGTGGCAACTCAAATGCAAACCTACTTTGTATGGAAAACTGACAGGGATTTCTTCGATTTTTAGCACATTTTCGATAAAATCAACGAGTTCATAAACCGATTTTCTGACTTTCTGAACGGCGGGCGTTTGTTCGATAATATCATAGTGCTTTTTGATATGATAAACGCAACTCCCCGAAGGCGA
>JANNEN010000304.1:0-9298 GCA_031378715.1 Emticicia sp. | reverse complement strand
TATGTTTCAAAACTCAGGCAAATAAATAATCTCCCCCCTACCCTTCATAGCCGACTCGTGAGCCACAATGGCCGCACTTTTTGTAAAACTTAAATATGGTTTTCGTCAAAATGATAAACTCCGTACCCACGAATGATTAATTTTTCTTCTAAAAACAGCCTAAAAGTAGGTTTTTTTAAATATTCTCCGCAAAATCCTTCAAAGTAATACACGGTTTTCCCAGTAAATCCCACGTAGGTTGAGCCTCGAATCGTTCGGGATATTTGTTTAACGCCTCAATAATATGGTAGCCATAATTGAATTTTTGGCTGAAAAACCCCAGTATTTTCATAGTAAACATAGGAGCAGTTACGGCAAAAAATTTCTCTTTTTTGTAATGCTGAATGAAAACCCTTGCGGCTTCATCTTGCGTAAAAGCCTCCGTACCCTGTATCACAAAATCGTGGTTTTCATCGCCCAAAATCTTGAATGAATTGACTACTTGCCGAGCGTAATCATCGGCGGCAATGTAGTAAAGTGGATATTCGGATTTACCTCCCAAAGCCATAAATTTGCCCTGTTTTGATTGGTAAAAAATACTTTCCATGAATGTTGAAGGATAAAAAATGGTGTAAGCAATACCCGATTCTTTGACTTTTCGTACTGCCTCCTGCTTGATTCTGAACACCCACCAGTCGAAACCATTCATGCCTTGATACAAATGCACCAGCGACGAAAGATAAACTAATCGCTTGATATTCAGTGTTTTAGCAATATCAATTATAGAATCCAGCCCGTCGCTTTCGGCATGAAAATCCGAAGGTGCTTCGGTTTGCGTAACTGACAAACTCAGGTAAACAGCATCTTGCCCTTGCATGGCGTTTTCGATGTCAGTCTTATTTTTCAAATCTCCTTTAACGACGCTCGCCTCTGGGAAAAGTTTCTTGCCCAAAGCCTCGTTTCTAACCAAAACCGTAACCGAAAAGCCCGCCTTGATGAGTGCCTGCGTGACGGGTTTTCCGAGCAAGCCAGTTGAGCCAATAATTAGGATTTTTTTCATGTTTAGTGACTTGGTCTATTTCTTGGTGAATTACCGTCCTAAAATTCGTAAATCAAAATATTGTTCAAATTAAAATACTAAACAACTTCTCGAATTAAAAGAAAAAACAATATATTTGTTTACCATATCGTACCCCTATCTTATAAACTTTACAATGAAATTCCGTTTCCTACTACTAAGTTTCTGCACTTATCTGCTGTGGAGCTGCGAAAATAAAATAGCCAATCAAGATGCCCAGTCTGACGCTACCGTTTCGGAAGAAGTAAAATCGGGCGGAGTAAAAATGGTAGAAATTGAAACCTTTGCGGGGAAATTTAAGGTTTGGACAAAGAAAATCGGTGATAACCCACGCATCAAAATCTTGCTACTCCACGGTGGCCCCGCCATGACCCACGAATACATGGAGTGCTTCGAGAGCTTCTTGCCGCAAGAGGGTTTTGAGATGTACGAATACGACCAACTTGGTTCGTATTATTCTGACCAACCCACCAACGACTCACTCTGGACAACGCCCCGATTTGTGAACGAGGTGGAGCAAGTTCGCAAGGCTTTGGGACTCAACAAAGACAATTTTTATCTACTCGGCAACTCCTGGGGCGGCATCTTGGCCATAGAATACGCCCTCCAATACCAAGAAAATCTGAAAGGCTTGATAATCAGCAATATGATGCCGAGTATGCCCGATTATGAGGCATATAATAATCAATTACGTAGCAAAATGCGAAAATCACTGCTCGATTCGCTTTCGGCGTTTGAAACAAAAAATGATTTCAAGAATCCTGTTTATGTCAATTTAGTGCAGAAAGAATATTACAACCAGCATATTTGCCGACTACCAACGTGGCCAGAGTCGGTCAATCGGTCGTTTAAGCACCTCAACGAGTCGATTTATGTACTGATGCAAGGCCCGAGCGAGTTTAAAGTCGGTGGGCGACTATTGACTTGGGATCGAAAAGCGAGTTTGAAAAACATAAAAACCCCAACCCTCGCTATCGGGGCAAAATACGATACCATGGACCCAAAAGCGATGGAACAACTCAGCAAATCGGTGCAACGTGGGCGGTATTTGTACTGCCCCGATGGTAGTCATCTATCCTTTTGGGACGACCAAAAAACGTACTTCCCCAACGTCATTCAGTTTATAAAAGATGTTGATGAAAATAATTTCTGAACCTCAGAAAGCGAACCGAAACTTCATACCACAAAACCATGTCCAACATCACACGAATTTTTGATTTATTAGACCAATCACTTGCAAAGTACAACAAATCCGATGTTTTTGGCTCAAAAATCAAAGGCGAATGGCAACGCATTTCGGCCAGTAGTTTTATTGATTCGGTTACTCAATTAAGTTTGGGTTTATTGAAAATCGGTATCGAAAAAGGTGATAAAATTGCGGTCATTTCCGAAAGCCGTCCCGAGTGGAATATCGTTGATTTTGCAGTCCAGCAAGCAGGGGCAATCGGTGTGCCACTTTACCCCAATATTACGGTTGATGATTACAAATATATCTTCAAAGATGCCAGCATAAAACTCGTTTTTGTGGGTGACGAAAGCCTTCTACGAAAAGCCCAAGAAGCGGCAAGAGATGCTCCGAGCGTACAAGAAATTTATTGTTTTGATAAAGTTTTGGGTGGAAAGCACTGGCAAGAAATTTCAGAAAAGGCTGATAACCAAGATATTACAGCTTTAGAAGTAATCAAGGCATCAATCAAAACCGATGATTTGCTAACAATCATTTATACCTCAGGCACCACAGGAAATCCGAAAGGGGTGATGCTTTCGCACCGTAATATTATCAGCAATTTTCTGTCGTGCAAAGACAATTATCCGATTGACGAAACCTGCCGAGCGTTGAGTTTTTTGCCACTCAATCACGTCTATGAACGCATGGTTTTGTATATGTACATGAGCCTCGGAACGTCCATTTATTACGCCCAAAATATGGCAACAATCGCCGAAGATTTGCGGGATATTCAGCCCCATATTTTCACGACAGTACCACGCTTACTCGAAAAAGTTTATGACAAAATCGTAGCAAAAGGCTACGAACAAAGCGGCACCAAACGCCGAGTTTTTTTGTGGGCGTTAAATTTGGGATTGAGATTTGACCCCAACCAATCGTTCGGCTGGTGGTATAATTTGCAGCTAAAATGGGCCAAAAAGCTCGTTTTTAGCAAATGGCAGGCTGCATTGGGCGGTAATATCCGCATGATTTGCTCGGGGGCAGCCGCTTTGCAGCCACGGCTGGCGAGGGTTTTTTGGGCGGCGGGGATTCCCGTTTCGGAAGGTTACGGCATGACCGAAACTTCCCCCGTGATTGCCACAAACCGAATTTTGCCCTTAGATTTACGCATCGGCACCGTTGGCCCAATCATCGACGGAACAACCGTGAAAATTGCCGAAGATGGCGAGATTTTGGTCAAAGGCCCAAACGTAATGATGGGCTACTATAACCTGCCACAACTCACCAAAGAAACCATCGACCCTGACGGTTGGCTACACACGGGCGACATCGGTAGGTTCGAAGAAGGTAAATATTTGAAGATAACCGACCGCAAAAAGGAAATTTTTAAGACTTCGGGCGGCAAATACGTGGCTCCGCAGATGATTGAAAATAAAATGAAAGAGTCGGTTTACATTGAGCAACTGATGGTCGTGGGCGAAAGTCAGAAATTTCCTGCGGCATTGATTATTCCAGAGTTCGCCGTCATTCGTGAATGGTGTAAATCGCAGGGAATTGATTATACCTCTGATGTTGAAATGGTGCGAAATCAGCAAATTTTGAAGTTGATTTTTGCCGAAATTGCCCAATTTAATAAAGAATTTGCCCCGTACGAACAAGTAAAAAAATTTGTACTTCTCGCCACACCTTGGACGGTTGAAGGTGGCGAAGTTACGCCAACCCTAAAACCCAAACGCAAAGCCATCAATGCCAAATACAAAGATATAATTGATGGAATGTACGAGTAAAAGAATGTTGAATTTTCAAGCGTTTTATCGTATAAGTAATTGATTATCAGATGCTTAGTAAAATTAATAATTGTTCGTTGATAATTGATAATTGACCTTCTGAAACCTGTCGGCGTTTTTTCTTGTTGTGTTTGAAGCAAAGAAAAAACTCAAATTTATGCCCTCTCAACACTTAGCCTTAGATGCCGTCGGAGCTTTTCCGAAACTATTTTTAGATTATATCTCCAAAGACCAAAATCTTGCCAAGTTTTATAACCAATACCCTGATATTCAAGGTTTTAAGCAAGTCATTGAAGCAAGAAAATTTACCGAAACCAAGCGGAAAACCTTGGTAAATGTGCTCGAAAAACAGTATAAAAATCTCGAAAATAAGCCAAATCTTGCCATTCTTTCCGAGCCAAATACCTTCACCGTAACAACGGGGCATCAACTCAATATCTTTACGGGGCCGCTTTATGTGATTTATAAAATCGTTACGGTTATTAACTTAGCTAAGAAATTGAAGGCCGAGTTTCCCGCCCATAACTTTGTGCCTGTGTATTGGATGGCGAGCGAAGACCATGATTTTGCTGAAATTGCTTCTTTTAATCTTTTCGGGAAAAACTATCAGTGGGAAACTGAGCAAAAAGGAGCTGTCGGACGCATGAACCCCGCCGAATTACAGGCGATTTTGGAGCAAATACCCGAAAAGTCAGCGATTTTTGAAGCGGCATATCTCCAAAACAAAACCCTTGCCGATGCCGTTCGGCAATATATGCACGGGCTTTTTGGCAGCGAAGGTTTGGTTTGTTTAGATGCTGACGATGCCGTCTTGAAAGGTGTTTTTAGCGGAATCATCAAAGATGATTTGCTCAATAATACCGCCAATCGCATCGTTACCGAAACTTCCGACGAGCTGAACGCAATGGGTTATCATACCCAAATCACACCCCGTGAAATCAACTTTTTTTATCTACAAAATGGGCTTCGTGAACGCATTGTAAACTCAAATTCTGAGTTCTTAGTTCTGAATTCTGAGGTGAAATTTTCTCGTTCAGAAATCTTGCAAACACTTGATAATCAGCCTGATAGTTTTAGTCCAAACGTAGTTTTGCGTCCTTTGTATCAAGAAACTATTTTGCCAAATATTGCCTATATTGGTGGCCCGTCGGAAGTGCCATATTGGTTGCAGCTCAAAGGGATTTTTGATTATTACGGTGAGCAATTTCCGCTGCTGATGCCACGCAACTTTGCGTTGGTGGTCAATCAAGCCAACAAGAAAAAAGTTGATAAATTGGGAATTTCGGTTGAAGACCTTTTTGCCGATGAGGTTACATTAAGAAAAACTTTTGTGGAACAAAATTCCGAAAATTCGCTAAGTTTGGCTTTTGAAATTGATGATGTGAGCGAGGTTTTTGAACGAATCTTGAAAAAATCCTTGGCAGTCGATCAAACGATGCGAGGAGCGGTGGAAGCCGAAAAGTCAAAAGTAATTTCGTCGCTCGAAAATCTCGAAAAACGTATCAAAAAAGCCGAAGAACGCAACCAAGAAACCTCGGTAACGCAACTACTGGCTTTGAAACAAAAACTCTTCCCCGATGGTGGCTTGCAGGAGCGAAAAGAAAATTTCTTGAATTTTTATTTGAACGATAATACGTTCATTATCAAGCTCTTAGCCGAATTTGACCCCTTAGATTATCGTTTTAATGTTGTAGAGATTTGAGTATATTTTTCGCAATTTAACGCTGGCAGGGTTCAAAACCCCTGCCAGCGTTTTTATTTCAGAAAAAAAATTTAAAGATATTTGTTTTTATGAACACTGTTCATTTTATTTGCATCGTTAATTAAATAATCAATATTCAATGGGTGTTCTGGATAGAAAAGAGCGAGAAAAAACTGAAATGAAGCGGCAAATATTAAATGCCGCTCAGAAACTCTTTTTGGAACAAGGCTTCGAGAAAACCAGTATCCGTAATATTGCCGAAGAAATAGAATACAGTGCAGGCACGATTTATTTGTACTTCAAAGATAAAAACGAGATTCTTTTTGCCCTGCACGTGGAGGCTTTCGGTGTGCTGATGCAATCAATGCAGGCAGGAATCATGGGTGAAACTGACCCCTTTGAAAGATTGGTTTCGCTCGGAAAATACTATTTAAAATACGCTTTTGAAAACCCTGAACTCTACGATTTGATGTTCATAATGACCGCCCCAATGGAAACGCTTGAGTGCCGTGAAGAGATTTGGTGCGATGGTGAACGGGCTTTCAATACGCTCCAATTTGTGGTGGAAGATTGCAAAAAAGCGGGTTATTTTGCGGGAGAAAGCACCGAAACGATTTCGATAATGGTATGGAGTTTGGTGCATGGATTAGCAACGTTACACCTGAGAAGGCGAACGATGATTTTTCCCGAAGAACGACGAATCAGTCTTCTGGAAGATGCTTTTGCAAAGTTTACGGAAATTATTAAGCATTATAAAAGATGAAAAAGCTAATTACACTCGAAGAAATTGCTCAGTTTTTGCTCGGAATCTTCCTTTTTAGTCGCTTAGATTTTGCTTGGTGGTGGTTTCCTGCATTGATTTTAGTGCCTGATTTGAGCATGGTTGGGTACATAATAAATCCCAAAATCGGAGCATGGATTTATAATTTTTTTCACCATAAATTTTTCGCCATAGTTATTTATATTTTGGGATATTATGCTGATAATCAAATATTTATACTCGCAGGAGTAATTATTTTTGCTCACTCGGCAATGGACAGGATTTTTGGATACGGTTTAAAATATGAAGATGCGTTCACGAATACACATCTCGGAAAAATAGGAAAATAACAACATGACAAATCAAGTTTTAGATTACATTATTTCAAATATTGGTAAAAACATGGGCAGCATAACGCCCTCTCCTTTGGGGCGTTGGCTCAATGGCAAATTGATGGCGGCAGAAGAAGGTTCGCTCACGGTGGAGTTTACTGTTCGTGAGGAAATGACCAATCCTGGCAAAATTTTACATGGTGGCATATCCGCCGCAATGATGGACGACGTAATGGGGGCAACCGTTTTTTCGCTCGGGCGTGAGAGCTTCTACTCAACCATCAACCTGAGTGTTGATTATCTGCTTCCTGCCAAAGTTGGTGATGTGGTTTCGGTAAAAACTAAGATAATTCGGGCAGGAAAAACTGTGATTAATATGGAAGCCGAAATCCGAAATGCCGAATATAAAATTATTGCCAAATCCACCTCTAATTTGGTAATTACGGGTATAAAAACGTAGGTTCTCAGGGTCTGCACCGCAGGCCTGACCCTTGGTTTAAGAAAGGAGCAAATTTGCGGTACTAACCTTTTTTTTAACTTTAACTTAACACTGTTCACAAATTGAGATAGCAATAGTAACAATGAAAAACCTATACTTTTACTTGTTTTTTGCCCCTTTTTTGGCATTTTCGCAAACAGATACACCGACTTCTGCCATTCTGGAATCTTATATTCAAGAGGGTTTGAAACACAATTTGGGTTTGAAGCAAGAACGCCTCGAAAGCCTAAAATCGGCCGAAAATATCACGCAAGCCAAGGCTAATTTTATGCCGAAAGTTACTTTCAACCCAAATTATACTTTGGCAGCGGGTGGGCGGCGACTGAATTTTCCGATTGGAGATTTGCTCAATCCCGTGTATTCTACGCTCAATCAAATCACGAAAACTAATAACTTCCCGCAAGTCGAAAACGTCAATCAGCAACTTGCTCCCAACAATTTTCACGAAACAAAAGTGAGTTTTCAATACCCGATTTTCAATACCGATATTCGCTATAACTTGCTGATACAGAGGGATTTACTATCGGCACAAGAGGCAAAAAAGCGTGTTTTAGAAAACGAAATTCGGTACAGTATCACGACCGCTTACTTGCAATATTTACAGACGCTCGAAGCCCAGAAAATTTATACTATTTCACGAAAACTATTAACTGATTTTGTAAAACTCAACGAAAAATTGGTCAGCAATAACGTAGCCACCAAAGACGTAGTTTATTCGGCCGAATACGAAGTCAGTAAGCTCGACCAGCAAGTAGCAGTTTTGGACAAAAATCGCCAATCGGTGCAGGTTTTTTTGAATTATTTGATGAACCGTGATTTTTCTACGGAAATTATTGCCGACACGAATTTGGTTAATGCTAAAAGTCTGACCGTAGGCGGGTGGCGTTCAACTCTGACTCAACTGCGAGAATATGCCTTAAATAATCGGCAGGAACTTTCGCAACTCAAAACAAACATTAAAGTTTCGGAAACTGCCATCAAACTACAAGAAATGGGAGCTATGCGTCCGCAGGTTTTTGTGGGCGGAAGTGTGGGTTTTCAGGGGTTTGGCTATACTTTCAAGAATCAGGCGTATGCCATTGCACAAATTGGTTTGAATTGGGATTTGTACCATGGTTACGAGAAAAAATCGAAGATTCAGCAGGCAAAAATTCAGAAAAATATTCTTGATGTCAAGCTCGAAGAAGTGCAAAAGCAGATTCAGTTGCAGGTTTCGCAGGCGTATTTTGAGTTGGAAGCGGCAAAGAAATCACTCATTACTGCCAAAGATGGTACGGCAAAAGCCGAAAAATATTTCAAAATAGTAGAAAGCCGCTACCGAAACAATCAGGCAATTATGATAGAATTTCTGCGGGCCTCCGACGAAATCATTACGGCACGTTTACAAGAATCGGTAGCGAAATACGATATTTTGGTGAAGCAGGCGGCTTTGGATAGAGTTACTCAATAATATTTACCACAGAGGAAACAGAGATATACCACAGAGAAAAATGGAGATAAATCAAATCACCGAGATTATTATTGGAAAGGCAATTCAAGTGCATCGAAATCTTGGCCCTGGACTTTTGGAAAATGCTTATAAAGAGTGTCTTTATTATGAACTAACGGAGGCTGGTTTAAATGTGGAAAAGGAAAAAGCAATGCCGTTAGTTTATCAAAGTGTGAAATTAGAATGTGGTTATCGAGTTGATTTATTCGTAGAAAATCAAATTATTGTAGAATTAAAAGCGGTCGAATTTTTGAATGATGTTCATTTAGCTCAAACGCTTACTTACCTAAAAGTTGCTAATCGACAAACTGGGTTATTGATTAATTTCAATGTTGCTAAACTAACCGACGGAATCAAGCGAGTTTATAACAAATATTATTTCAAAGAATGATTTTACCACAGAGAGAGCAGAGGTGTACCACAGAGATAAAATATATGTTGAGAATAAATTCATTTCTCTCTGTGGTGAAGAAAACGATAAAAAACGCTGATTCCTCTGTGGTA
>JANNEN010000303.1:0-2726 GCA_031378715.1 Emticicia sp. | reverse complement strand
ATTGGTTTGTCAAAATTACACCGAATCGTTAATTATTTTGCCCGACGTCCGCAAGTTCAAGAACGACTCACGATGCAAATCGGGAATGCTCTGAAAACTGCATTAATGACTGAAGATGTAGCGGTTTTGGTAGATGCCGATCATCAGTGCGTTTCGTCGAGAGGCGTAAAAGACCAAACGAGTTCGACCATTACTTCGTTTTACGGTGGAGTTTTCAAAAACGAAGACAAAAGAGGTGAGTTTTTGAAGGTGTTGAGCATTTAACCTGAAACTGAGAAATACCTTGGTTTTTATCATCAACAAATACCTTGTTAGCCTTTCAAATGAAATACATTTGAAAGGCTTTTTTGATAAAAAATACAGGATGTTTACTATTTTTGTAGATGCAAATCAATATCAATAACATACACGATAAGTTTTTTAAGGAAGTAATGACTGATTATGACGCTTCGGTGGCATTTTTGACGGAGTATTTGCCCAAAGAAGTATCTGCTATTTTGGATTTTTCGACCTTAAAACACGATAGTGGAAGTTACATAAACAAAGAATTATCAGAAAGTTTTGCTGATATATTGCTCACAATCAAAACAGTCGGCAACGAAAGTCTGACTGTGAGTATTCTGTTAGAACACAAATCTTATGTTGATTCTCATACGTGTTTTCAGGTTTTGTCTTATCTGTCGGCGGCATACACAAAACAGGTAAAATCAAAGCAAAAGCCCAGTTTGATACTTCCAATGATATTTTATCATGGCTCAAAACGATGGAACTATAAATCCATACCTGACTTTTTTATTGAACTACCCGAATTTTTAAAAAAATACTTGCCCAAGCACGAAACGGAATTTGTAAACTTATCCAATTTTTCAGATGACCAAATATTCGGCATAACGAATAGATTTTTGGCATCAGCTTTATTACTGCAAAAGAGCTATCAAGATACTAAATTATTGATAGATAGTTTTGTACAAATAATAAGAACGATGGAATTTGATTTGGAAAAAGCAAATTGGCTGAGTATATTTGTTTACGTTTTACAGAATGAAAAAATTGACAGAACAGTTTTGCATCAACAGTTTTTGGAAAGTGATACACCAGAAAATAAACGAATAAGTGAAAAAGTTATGAGCATATACGACCAGTTAATAGCAGAAGGTATCGAAAAAGGTATCGAAAAAGGTATCGAAAAAGGTATAGAAAAGGGTATTGCCGAGGGCATTGAAAGAGGTATCGAAAAGACGATTATTAATGCCTTTGATAACCATGCCGAGTTAGATTTTATCAGACTCATTACGGGTGAAACTATTGAGAAGATTATGTCTGTTTTGCAAAAAAATGGGCGTATTTAAAATCAGAAATTATTATTTTGTAAATATCATGGTTACCCTATAATAATCGTAATCAACCCGAAAACCACCTGTTGAGATAAATATTAGGAAATAAAATGGCACTCTTTGTCTAAACATTTCGTCGATTTGTTGGTTAGAAGTAAATAATCTAATTTCAAATCAATGTCTTTTCAAAACAAAAATATTCTAATCGTTGGAGCAAGTTCGGGTATCGGATTTGCTCTTGCTCAGTCTTTGGTTGATTCAGGTGCGAATGTATTTTCGGCCTCACGTACCCAACCAAACCTTCCAATAACTCATCTAAACTGGAATGCTGAAAGTGCTGATAATCAGGTATTTACACAACTTCCAGCCACACTTGACGGTATCGTTTATTGCCCAGGAACTATCAATCTACGGCCATTTAACCGACTGACCAACGAAGATTTCCAGAGAGATTTTCAAATAAATGTTTTGGGGGCTGTTAATGTAATTCAAGCAAATTTAGGACGTTTGAAAGCCGCAGGAGATGCCTCAATAGTGCTATTTAGCACTGTAGCCGTTCAAACTGGCATGGGTTTTCACGCTTCGGTGGCCACATCAAAAGGTGCCGTTGAGGGGCTTACAAAGTCATTGGCAGCCGAGCTTGCCCCCGCTAAAATTAGGGTTAATGCCATTGCACCATCTTTAACCGATACACCTTTGGCAAAAATGTTGTTATCTTCACCCGAGAAAATTGATGCGTCAAACAAGCGTCACCCACTCGGCAGGGTTGGTACCAGTGAGGATATCGCAGCCGTTGCAAAATTACTTTTGTCGGTCGAGGGAAGTTGGATTACTGGACAAATCTTGCACATTGATGGTGGCATGGGAACGTTAAAATAGATTTTTTCATCATGTTTTTTGAAGTAAATTTTGTTAAAATCAACCTTTTATAAAGAAAACGTGACTGATTAATGTTTTTAATATACATTTGAGGATTATTCTAACTAAAACCCTCTAATAAAAACAACATGGGAGCAATCATTTTTATTGTATTGGCATTGGTAGTACTTTATCTTTGCATAGTCATTGTTCAACAGGGCAACGTGGCCGTTATAACCATTTTTGGTAAATATAACCGCATTATGACCCCTGGATTGAACTTCAAAATTCCGTTTATTGAGTTTGTTTTTCGTACGATTTCGATTCAAAACCGTTCGGCTGAATTACAGTTTCAGGCCATTACGAATGATCAAGCCAATGTTTATTTTAAGGCAATGTTGCTCTACACCGTAACTGACAATTCAGAAGAGCAAATCAAAAATGTTGCTTTCAAATTTATTGACCAAGCTAACTTTATGCAAGCTTTGGTACGTTCAATCGAAGGTTCGATTCGTAGTTTTGTGGCTACAAAAA